>NZ_JBEAFN010000028.1:0-295650 GCF_040061795.1 Klebsiella sp. GN_Kp190 | reverse complement strand
CAGATTGCTGGTAACCCGTAGCCCGGGTAAGGCGTTTACGCCGCAACCCGGGGAATATGCCGTGACGTGGCATTGCTGCGGCTTCTTCCCGGCTTGCGCTGCGCTTAGCCGGGCTACAGGGCCACAGATTGCTGGTAACCCGTAGCCCGGGTAAGGCGTTTACGCCGCAACCCGGGGAATATGCCGTAACTTGGCATTGCTGCGGCTTCTTCCCGGCTTGCACAGCGCCTGCCCGGGCTACCGGGCCACAGATTGCTGAGGACGCGTAGCCCGGACAGATGCGCAGCATCGCCTCCGGGGCAGTTACCTCAGCGCATATCTAATTTCCGGCAGAGTAAATGTAAATAAATTGTTTCTCACCAGCCGCGGGCGCTTCTAATAATGCAGTCATGTTAATCCACATGAGCCTGCGAAATGTCTTATCGAATCAGTATCCTGGATAAAAGCCCGCTGGCAGCCGGAGAAACGGCTGCCCAGGCGCTGGCGCGTACATTAACGCTTGCGCAACAGGCGGAAGCCTGGGGCTATCATCGCTTCTGGATAGCCGAACACCACAATACTGACCAGCTCGCCAGTCCGTCGCCAGAGCTGGCCATTGCCTGGATCCTCGGCCAGACCCGCAGGATTCGCGTTGGCTCCGGCGGCGTCATGCTGCAGCACTACAGCCCGTATAAAGTGGCGGAAAACTTCAATATGCTGGCTTCCCTCGCTCCGGGCCGCGTGGATCTGGGCGTGGGCAAAGCCCCTGGCGGACTGCCGCTCTCCACTCGCGCGTTACAGCAGGGGCTTGACCCCCAGCAAAAGGGGCGTTTTGCCGACCAGCTGGCGCAGCTCGACAACTGGCTGTCGCTGACCGAAACCGACGGTGAGGAGAGCGTCCGCGCAACGCCGATCCCGCCGCGTCGCGCCGACGGCTTTCTGCTCGGCGCCAGCCTGGAGAGCGCGCAGCTGGCGGCGCAGCTGGACTGGAACTTCGTCTTCGCCGCCCATCTCAACGGCGATAAGCAGCTGCTGCGCGAGGTGTTAACCCGCTGGCGTGAACTGAGCCGTCGAGACGCGATTATTGCCGTCCAGGTCATCGTGGCCGAAGAGGCCGCGACGGCGGCGGAGCTGGCAAAATCCGTCGAAACATGGGGCGTTGAGCTGGAAAACGGCCAGCGGGTCACCGTCGGCAGCGAAGCGCAGGCGGCCGCCTTTGCCCGTCAGGCGGGCAGCAGGCCGACGCGCATCGCCCGGCGGGAATCGGCGGTGCTGTTCGGCACCCCGGAACAGGTGAAAGCGCAGCTGGATGCCCTGCAGTCGGCCTGGAACATCGACGAATTTATTATCGATACGCCCATTAGCGATGGCGCGGCGCGCCTTAACTCCCTGCGCCTGCTGGCCCGGGCGCATTTGAGCGCGGAGGTGCAGCCATGAGCCTTTCCGAACAGTTAATTCGCTGGCGGCGCGAACTGCACCAGTACCCCGAGCTCTCGCTGCAGGAGGTCGACACCACCGCACGTATTCGCGACTGGCTGCAGAGCGGCGGCATCAGCCTGCTGCCTTATGAACTGAAAACCGGCGCGGTTGCCGAAGTGGGCAGCGGCGATAAGGTGATAGCCCTGCGTGCCGATATCGATGCGCTGCCTATCGAAGAGGCGGCCAGCGTGCCGTTTCGCTCGTTGAATGCCGGCGTAATGCACGCCTGCGGGCATGATATTCATACCAGCGTGATCCTTGGCGCGGCCTTACTGCTGAAACAACGCGAAGCGCAGCTGGCGGGACGCGTCCGTATTCTGTTCCAGCCGGCGGAGGAGAGCTTCGGCGGCGCGAAAACCCTGATTCGCGCCGGCGTGCTGGAGGGCGTTTCCGCCATTTTCGGCATGCATAATGAACCGGGGCTGCCGGTGGGCGAATTCGCCACCCGAGGCGGCGCGTTTTACGCCAACGTCGATCGCTTTGTGTTTAAGGTGACCGGCAAAGGCGCTCACGCCGCCCGGCCTCATGAAGGGAAGGACGCCATTCTGCTGGCCAGCCAGCTGGTAACCCTGCTGCAAAGCGTCGCCAGCCGCGAAGTGAATACCCTCGATTCCGTGGTGCTTAGCGTCACGCGGATTCAGGGCGGCAATACCTGGAACGTCCTGCCGGAAAGCGTCGAGCTGGAAGGTACGCTGCGCACCCACAGCAGCGAAGTCCAGCAGCGGGTGAAAGCGCGGGTGAGCGAGATTGCCGCCGGCTTCGCCAGCGCCTTCGGCGCGCAGATAGATGTCTTCTGGTACGCCGGACCGACCGCGCTGGTTAATGATGAGCGCTGGGCCGCTTTCGCCAGCGACGTGGCCGATAAGTCCGGCTACCGCACGCACCATGCGGATCTCCATCTCGGCGGGGAGGATTTTGCCGTTTATCTTCAGCATATTCCCGGCGCGTTCGTCAGCATCGGCAGCGCCAGCGAATTTGGTCTTCACCATCCGGCGTTTAACCCGGATGAGCGTTTAATCGCCCCGGCGGCGCACTACTTTGCCGATCTGGCAGAGAAGGCATTAAAAGCACTTTAATTATTCAGGGTCATTGACTAAGGATTAACGATGTCTGAACAACGGCAGCTGCGCATTGGTACTATATTACACGGCGCATCGGGAAATATGTCGGCCTGGCGTCATCCGGCCGCGCTGGCCGACGCCAGTATTAACTTTGAGTTCGTCAAGCAGACGGCGTTAAAAGCGGAAGAGGGCAAGCTCGATTTTATTTTTGTTGCCGATGGCTTATATATTAATGAAAAATCGATCCCGCATTTTTTAAATCGTTTTGAACCGCTCACCGTATTATCTACCCTTGCGGCGGTAACTTCGCGTTTAGGCCTGGTCGGTACCCTGTCGACCTCCTACAGCGAACCCTTTACCACCGCCCGCCAGTTCGCCAGCCTCGATCATCTGAGCGGCGGCCGCGCGGGCTGGAACGTGGTCACCTCGCCGCTGGAAGGTTCAGCAAAAAACTTCTCCCGCGCCCAGCATCCCGATCATGCGCTGCGCTACCGTATTGCCGATGAATATCTGCAGGTTGTCAAAGGCCTGTGGGACTCCTGGGAGCAGGACGCGTTTATTCGTAATAAAGAGAGCGGCCAGTTCTTTGATAAAAACAAGCTGCACACGCTTAATCATCACGGCGATTTCTTTAAAGTAGCCGGTCCGCTAAATATTGCCCGCACGCCGCAGGGCCGGCCCATTATCTTTCAGGCGGGCGCCTCCGATGACGGTAAAAAGTTAGCCGCCAGCCACGCAGACGCTATTTTTACCCATCAGGAGTCGCTGGCGGAGGCGCAGGCCTTTTATCGCGACGTCAAAAGCCAGCTTGCAGCGCACGGCCGCCGGGAGAGCGAACTGCATATCTTCCAGGGCGTCAGCGTCATCGTTGGCGACAGCGCCGACGATGTGGAGCAGCAATACCAGACCACCGCTGCGCTGGTGTCGATTGAAGACGCGCTGAATTATCTCGGCCGCTATTTTGAACATCACGACTTTGCTCAGTATCCGCTGGATGAGGCGTTCCCGGATATCGGCGACCTCGGGCAGAACAGCTTTCGCAGCACCACCGACGAGATAAAACGCAATGCCCGCGAACGCGGCCTGACGCTGCGCCAGGTGGCGCTGGAGGCGGCCAGCCCGCGACCGCGCTTTGCCGGAACCGCTGAAGAGGTGGCGGATGGTCTGCAGCAGTGGTTTGAACAGCGCGCGACGGACGGTTTTATTATCCAGGGCGGTACGCCGGATACCTTCCCGCGCTTTGTGGACCAGGTGGTACCGATTCTTCAGCAGCGCGGACTATTCCGCCGGGAATATCCCGGCACCACGCTGCGCGAAAGCTTAGGGCTGGCAGAGCCCGTGAATCAATTCCAAAAACAATAATAGAGAACACCCGCTATGCAGAAAACGCAGAAAAAATCGCTATTACTGGCGCTGGCGCTGGCCGTTAGTGCGTCATCCTGGGCGCAGAACGTCACGATCAACGGCACCGGCGTGAGCCTCGACGCCAACAAAACGCCGATTCATACGGCGAAAAACCCGCAGGCTATCGCGCAGCTGCCGAAAGGTCTCCACCTGGCGGTGCCGGGTAAGCTAACGGTCGCGGTCGCCGCGCTGAACTCACCGCCGCTGACCGTGTTTTCTGACGATAACAAAACCCTGCTCGGCAGCGAGGTGGATATCGCCCGCCTGGTGGCCGACAGCCTCGGGCTGGAGCTGAATGTGGTACCCACCTCGTGGGAGGACTGGCCGCTCGGCGTCGCTTCCGGCAAATATGATGCGGCGGTCAGCAATATCACCGTGACCAAAGAGCGCAAAGAGAAGTTTGATTTCGCCACCTACCGCAAAGATTCGCTGGGTTTTTACGTCAAGAGCACCAGTCCGCTGAGCAAAATTGAAAAAGCGGAAGATATTGCCGGGCTGCGGATTATCGTCGGCTCCGGCACCAATCAGGAAGCCATTTTGCTGGCGTGGAACGCCGAGAATCTCAAGAAGGGGCTGAAGCCGTTTACGCCGGTCTACACCAAAGACGACGCCGCCCAGACCCTGGCGCTGCAGTCCGGGCGCGCCGACGCCTTCTTCGGCCCCAATGTGATCGGCGCGTGGAAAGCGGCGCTGACCGGCAAAACGAAGCTGGTAGGCAGCGTTGACGGCGGCTGGCCAAAGGCGGCGCATATTGCCGTGACGGTGAAAAAAGGCAGCGGTCTGGTAGAACCGGTACAGACGGCGCTGAACGGCGCAATCCGCAGCGGCGACTACGCGAAGGTGCTGAACCGCTGGGGGGAAGGCGTGGAGAGCATTCCGCAATCGGAAATCAACCCGGCCGGACTCGGCGACTAACAGGAGGCATGATGAGCGATCTACTCCGCGATGTCTCCCCGGAAGCGCCGGAGCTACAGCCGATTATTGAGGGCCTGTTCGGCGAGTACGCCGCGCGCTACGGCGACTATTTCTCCCGCGATGCCGAAGTCGAGCTGACTGAATGGTATCTGGCGCCGCAGGGGCTATTTATCGTGCTGGAGCGCGAAGGGGAAATTATCGCCACCGGCGCGTACAAACCGAAAGATGCCCATACGGCAGAAATCAAACGTATCTGGACCCATCGTCGTCTGCGCCAGCAGGGGCTGGCGGCGAAAGTGGTGCAGGAGCTGGAGCGACGGGCGCTGCTCGCGGGCTACAGCCATATCTATCTGACCACCGGTTTTCGGCAGCCGGAAGCGGTGCGGCTCTACCTGAGCCAGGGCTACGAGGCGCAGTTTGACCTCAGCCGCGATCCGGAAGAGTACAGCCTGCCGCCGTTCGATGGTCGACTGCGCTTTACGAAAGCGCTGGCGGTCAGCGCGCTGAGCCAGAGCGCTTAAGGAGCCAATATGCATACCCAGGAAACGATTAAGGTTGTCCCCGCGCGCTATCCGCTGCGGGCGGTAGGCGCGCTGCTGGCGCTGCTGGTGCTGGCGGTGGTGATTCAATCGGTCGCCTTTAACCCGCGCTGGGAGTGGCGCGTCTTTGCCCGCTGGTTCTTTGACCCGGTGATCCTTGAAGGTCTCGGGCAGACGCTGCTGCTGACCCTGCTGGCGACGGCGCTGAGCGTTATTCTCGGCGGCCTGCTGGCGCTGGCCCGGCTCTCCAGTTCATGGCTGCTGAGCAGCCTGGCCTGGGGCTATATCTGGCTGTTCCGCTCGCTGCCGCTGATCGTGGTGCTGATTATTCTCTACAACTTCTCCTATCTTTACGACACGCTAGCGATAGGCATTCCGTTCACCGCGATTCGCTGGGCCAGCTTTGAGACCATCAACGTACTGGGGCAGTTTTCTACCGCCGTTGTCGGGCTGACCCTGGTGCAAAGCGCCTACACCGCCGAAATTATCCGCGGCGGCTTTCTCGGGGTCGATCACGGGCAGTATGAAGCGGCGGCGGCGCTGGGGCTTCCGGCCAGCCGTCGGACCCTGCGCATTATTCTGCCGCAGGCGCTGCGCACCATTTTACCGGCGGGCTTTAACGAAATTATCAGCCTCGCCAAGGGGACGGCGATGGTTTACGTGCTGGCGATGCCGGAGCTGTTTTACACCATCCAGATGATCTATAACCGCACCCAGGAAGTGATCCCACTGCTGATGGTCGGCGCCGCCTGGTATCTGGCGATCACCAGCGTGCTGTCGCTGATCCAGTATCTGGTCGAGCGCGGACTGGCCCGCAGCGAACGCCGCTCGGCGGTCAATAGCGCCCGCAGCAGCCGCCGCGTTGAGTCCATTCGTCGCCCACAACCCCAGGAGTCCGCCCATGCCCAACTCTCGTAACGGCCATATCTCCATCACCGGCGTCAGCAAATATTTTGGCCGCCATAAAGCGCTTGATGACGTATCGCTGGAAATCGAACCCGGCACGGTGACGGTGATCCTCGGGCCGTCCGGTTCGGGAAAATCGACGCTGCTGCGGGCGATTAATCATCTGGAGCGCGTGGATGAAGGCTTTATTCAGATCGATGGCGACTATATCGGCTATCGCCGTAAAGGCGACAAGCTCTACGAGCTGAAAGAGAAAGAGATCCTCCGCCAGCGGGTTAACGTCGGCTACGTATTTCAGAACTTCAACCTGTTCCCGCATCTGACGGTGCTGGAAAATCTGATTGAGGCCCCCATCGCCCATAAGCAGGCGACCCGCAAAGAGGCGATCGCGCGGGCGTATGAACTGCTGGACGTGGTCGGACTGCGCAATAAAGCCGACGCCTGGTCGCGGCACCTGTCCGGCGGCCAGCAGCAGCGCATCGCTATTGCCCGGGCGCTGGCGCTTAACCCGCGGGTAATGCTGTTCGATGAACCGACCTCCGCGCTCGACCCTGAGTTGGTGGGGGAAGTGCTGGACGTGATTAAAAAGCTGGCGCGCTCCGGCACCACGCTGGTGGTGGTCACCCATGAAATCGGTTTTGCGAAAGAGGTGGCGGACCGGGTGGTGTTTATGGTCGACGGCAAGATAGTCGAGCAGGGCAGCAGCGACGCCGTGCTGAACCAACCGCAGCATCCGCGTACGCGGCAGTTCTTATCGAGGGTATTAGCGGCATGAGAAACGGACTTTTGGCCCTGACACTACTCTCTTTATCTGCGGCATCGCAGGCGGCTATCGACCTGCGCGCCAACGAGCAGCCGCTGCCGGTGACCCGCGATGAGCAGGCGATCGCGAAGATCCCGGCAAATTACGCCTTCGTCGAGCCGGGTACCTTAACGGTGGCGATTTCGGCGCTCAATTCGCCGCCGCTGGCGCTGTTGGCCAGCGATAACCGCACGCGTATCGGCAGCGACCCGGATATTGCCCGGCTGCTGGCCGGCAGCCTCGGGCTGAAGCTAAAGCTGGTGCCCACCGCCTGGGAGGACTGGCCGCTGGGGATTACTTCCGGACGCTACGACGTCGCGCTGGTCAATATTGCGGTGACCGAGCAGCGGAAAGAGAAGTTTGATTTTGCCACCTATCGCGTTGACTCTCTGGCCTTTTCCGTGAAATCAACCAGCGATATCGCCCGCGTGAGCGGTCCGGCGGATCTCGCGGGTAAAAAAGTGATCGTCGGGTCCGGGACTAACCAGGAGCGGATTTTGCTCGGCTGGAACGCCGAAAACGAAGCCGCCGGGCGGCAACCCGCGCTGCCGGTCTACCTGACCGATGACGCCTCGGGCAACCTCTATATTCAGTCCGGTCGCGCGGACGTGTTCTTTGGGCCGCAGTCGGTGGCGGCCTATAAAGCGGCGCTCAGCGGCAAAACCAAAGTCGTCGGCCTGGGGCCGAAAAAAGCGTACGTTGCCACTACGACCAAAAAGGGCAACGGCCTGGCTCCGGCGCTGCAGGCGGCGCTGAACGGCGCGATTGCTCGCGGCGAGTATCAGAAAGTGCTGGCGCGCTGGGGAGAGCAGGGCGAAGAGGTGACGCAATCGGAAGTGAATCCGCCGGGGATAACCTACTAAAAAACCGCTGTTTCGCAGGAGTGTGATGCGAAACAGCGGAGGCGAATGCTCGCCAGGGTTTTAAATCAGGCGGCGCGCGGGGTCAGCGTCAAACGATCCAGCGGCCCGACGATAAACAGATAGGAGAACAGGCCCAGCACGCCCATGGAACCGACGTACAGGATGGCGTAATCAAAGGAGTGGGTATTAGCGAGGATCACGCCGATAACCAGCGGCGTGATAATACTCGCCAGGTTGCCGCACATGTTGAAAACTCCGCCGGCAATTCCCAGCATTTCCTTCGGCGAGGTGTCGCTCAGCACGCACCAGCCGAGGTTACCGAAACCTTTAGCAAAGAAGGCCAGGCTCATGGCGGCGATCACCACCACTTCCGAGGTGGTGTAGTTGGCGACGACAATCACGCAGGAGAGCAGCATGCCGCAGATCACCGGCAGCTTGCGGGCGGTCGTCAGGCTGTAGCCGCGTTTGAGCAGCCAGTCTGAGAATACCCCACCGAGCAGTCCGCCGATAAATCCGGCAATGGCCGGGATACTGGCGACAAAACCGACCTTGAGGATCGACATACCTTTGGCCTGGTAGAGATAGGTGGGAAACCACGTCAGGAAGAACCAGGTAATGGACGTTACGCAGAACTGGCCGATATACACGCCGATCATCATGCGATTAACGCAGACGCTTTTAATCTGCGCGAGGGTTAATTTCTGCTGCGTTTTTTTCGTACCTAATTCCGGCTCGCCGCCGCCTTCGCGAATATAGTCGAGCTCCTGTTGGTTAATTTTTGGATGGTAAGAGGGATCTCTTACTTTTACCAGCCAGAATATCCCCAGCACCACGCCGATAGCGCCAATATAATAAAATACGTAGTGCCAGCTTAAATTATGCAGAATAATCGTCATTAGCGGCGTAATAATTCCCAGGGAAATATACTGCGCGGCCTGATAGACCGAGGTGACGAATCCACGCTCTTTATTGGGAAACCACTGTACGCTGAGACGGCTGTTAGCGGGGAAGGCGGGGGCTTCAATCGCGCCCATCATCAGACGCAGAATCACCAGTACGATCAATGGGCTGGCGAACAGATAGATCGTTCCCTGAAACATGGTGACGATCGACCAGCCAATCAGCGCGCAGCCGTAGACCAGCCGCGAACCATATTTATCCAGCAGCCAGCCGCCGGGTATTTGCATAATGACGTAGGAGATACCAAAAACTGAAAAGGCCAGCCCCATCGCCTCGGGATCAAAGCCTAACTCTTTGCTCATAATAGGCGCGACGACGGACAGCGTTGCCCGGTCGGCATAATTAAATACGGTAGCCAGAAATAAAAACAGTAATATGCCGTAACGCACGTTGCTGCGTTTTAAGGGGGTAGTCATCTTCAACTCCTTTGCAGGGTTGTTTATTGTGGGTACAGTCAATAAGAGTTATTTCCCCGGCAGGGCTACAGGTTTTCAGTCATCTGCGGACCGGTAGCCCGGACAGATGCGCCGCATCGCCTCCGGGAAAACGCGATATTCTCCCGGGGGCGGCGCTTGACGCGCCTTGCCCGGGCTACGGAGCCTTTAGCCCTTGTGCCGCCATCCGGGGAATTCGGTTAAGGGCGTTTACCAAACTCGCAGCTTTGCTGGGTCCAGCGGCGGGCCTGTTCGCTCAGGGTAAAGCCCAGACCGTGGCGTTCGGAAACCCACATCCGCCCGTCGCGCAGCTCCAGCTGTTCGTTAAACAGCGGGTTCAGCCACTCGAAGTGCTCCAGCCACGGCTCGAGCGGGTAGGCGGCGGCGAGATGCAGGTGTACCTCCATCGCAAAGTGCGGGGCCAGCTTGCGACCGTGCTTCGCCGCCAGATCCATAATCTTCAGGAACGGGGAGATCCCGCCGACGCGCGGCGCATCCGGCTGGACAAAGTCGCTGGCGTTGCCGAGGATAAGCTGCTCATGTTCGCGGAAGCTGGTCAGCATCTCGCCGGTGGCAATCGGCGTATCCAGCGCGGCGGCGAGCTGCGCGTGGCCTTCAACATCGTAGGCGTCAAGGGGCTCTTCAATCCAGATCAGATTGAACTGCTCCATTTTGCGCCCCATGCGGATGGCGGTTTCGCGATCCCACTGCTGGTTGGCGTCCACCATCAGCGGGAAGTCATCGCCCAGCACCTCACGCACCGCCGTCAGGCGACGAATATCTTCGGCGGTATTCGGCTGACCGACCTTCAGCTTAATCCCGCCAATTCCGTTCTCACGGGAGATAGCCACGTTTTTTAACACCTGATCCAGCGGCGTATGCAGGAAGCCGCCGGAGGTGTTGTAGCACTGAACGGAATCGCGGTGCGCGCCGAGCAGTTTCGCCAGCGGTAGTCCGGCGCGTTTGGCTTTCATATCCCACAACGCAATATCAAGAGGGGAGATGGCCTGTACCGCCATACCGCTGCGGCCAACGGATGCGCCGGCCCACAGCAGTTTGGTGTAGATCTTGTCGATATCGTTCGGATCTTCGCCGAGCAGATTATCGGCGATCTCTTTGGCGTGGGCGTAAATGCCCTGGCCGCCCGCACGCTTGGAATAGCTGAAGCCAACGCCTTCAAAGCCGTCCCGGGAGCGGATTTCCGCGATAACGATCGCTACTTCGGTAAGCGGTTTTTGCCGACCGGTCAGAACCTTTGCATCGCTAACGGGGGTCGCCAGCGGCAGAAAGGCCAGCGACAGTTTGACGTGTTCAATGCGGTCGCCGGTTTCAGCGGCGGTTTTGACGCCGGAAGCTTTGGCGTAGGTCACGGACTCGGAATTAGCGCTCGAGGTCATAGTCAGTTCCTTTTCAGTGGTAAAATGTTTGCGCTAACATTTTTAATCGTGAAATTGTCCTGGCGCTACGACAGTGATTTTAATTTGTACAAACGATCACAATTAGCGGTTATAAAGGGTAAAATTATGCAGCTCAGGTCACGATCCAAAAAGGTTTGTGAAAAATCACAAATCAAAATGATAGCGATAACATTTTGTGTTTCAGGTATTTGATTCTATTGAGGATGTCGAGGTGAGCGCTGGCAATTGCGCGGGCCATCATCAATAATGCCCACAGAAAACGACTCAACACAGGGGCTTAGTCGTGAAAAGCAGAAAACCGACGCGCGCGCCGACGCTGGATGACGTAGCCCGTAGCGCCGGATTGTCGTCGATGACGGTCAGCCGGGCGCTGAATACGCCGCAGCTGGTGAGGCCAAAAACGGTCGAGAAAGTGATGCAGGCGGTGCAGGCAACGGGCTATATCCCTAACGCGCTGGCCGGCGGCCTGGCCTCCAGGCGCAGCAAGCTGGTGGCCGTGGTGGCGCCGCAAATCAATAACAATATGTTTGTCGATACCATCCAGGCGCTGAGCGATACCCTGGCGGCGCGCGGCTACCATATGCTGCTGTGCGTGGCGGGCTACAGCCGACAGACCGAAGCCGAGCTGGTAGCAACCTTACTCTCCCGGCGTCCGGATGGCGTGGTGTTGACCGGCATTCAGCACGCCCCGGCGTTGAAGAAGACGATCCTCAACGCCGCCACGCCGGTGGTGGAAATCTGGGATCTCACCCCGACGCCGCTGGATATGTTGGTCGGTTTTTCGCATGAAAAAGTCGGCGAAACCATTGGCGAGTACCTGCTGGAAAAAGGCTACCGCCGCCCGGGTCTGCTGTGGGCCGGCGATGCGCGCGCGACGTTGCGAAAGCAGGGGCTCCGCGCCCGGCTGGCCAAAAACGGCATTGACGATGCCCCGCAGGTCGAGGTGCCGCTTCCGGCATCGCTGGCGCTGGGGCGTCGCGGGCTGGCCGAGCTGCTCGCCGGCGGCGAGTTTGACGTTATCGTCTGCAGCTCCGATACCCTTGCCCAGGGGGCGATTATGGAAGCCGAAAGCCGGGGGCTGCGCGTGCCGCAGGATCTGGCGGTGATCGGCTTTGGCGATCTGGACTTCGCCGCCAGCAACCGTCCGGCCATCACCACCGTCAGCGTCGACCGTCATGCCATCGGCGAGCAGGCGGCCACGCTGCTTGCCGACCGCATAGAAGGCGGAGAAGAAGGGGAAGCGATTATTGATATCGGCTTTCACCTGGTGGCGCGCGAGTCGGCGTAGCTCTGCCGTTTCGCATGTGCGAGGGGGCCTCAATAGCGGCATGGTGTAATCAAATCTATACTGCAAAATTGCTAAACCCGTCGCCGCTCTGTTCCTGAGCGGCAAATTCATCGAGGGCGCAGAATATGATCACCGTCTATGGCGTACCCGGCTGGGGCTCAACAATTAGCGAACTGATGCTGACGCTGGCCGATATCCCGTACCATTTTGTTAACGTTGAGGGCTTTGACCAGCCGGGCCCGCAGCGCGACCGCCTCAAAAAGATCAACCCGCTGTGTCAGGTGCCGACCCTGACGCTTGCAGATGGCAGCGTGATGACCGAAACCGCGGCGATTGCCCTGATGATCCTCGACGTTCGACCGGATCTGGCTCCGGCGCCGGGATCGCCGCAGCGGCATGCCTTTCAGCGTCTGCTCATCTGGCTGGTGGCGAACGTCTATCCCACCTTTACCTTTGCGGATTACCCGGAGCGCTGGGCCGCCGATGCGCCAGACCAGCTGCGGGAAAGCTGCATCAGCTATCGCAAATCGCTCTATCTGTGGCTGGAGGAGCAGCTTGCCGCCGCGCCGTATGCGCTGGGGACGGAAATAACCCTGCTGGACTGCTATATTGCGGCGATGTGCGCCTGGGGCCCGCGCCGGGAGTGGTTTGCGGCGCAGACGCCAAAATTCGTCGCCGTGGCGGATGCGGTGTATCGACATCCCAAACTCGAAGCCGTTCTGCGCCGCAACGAGCTGATTTAAAGCACAAAAAGCGATCCGGATGACGCGGGTTATGCTAGTTTTATCGTCCAGACAATAAAGGAGCCTGCTATGCCGCACGTTGATATTAAATGTTTTCCCCGCGACCTGAATGATGAACAAAAAGCGGCGCTGGCCGCCGATATTACCGAGGTGTTGATTCGCCACCTCAACAGCAAAGAGAGTTCAGTGAGCGTGGCCCTGAAGCAGGTTGAGCCGAGCGACTGGCAGCAGGTGTGGGACAGCGAAATCGCCCCGCAGATGGAACAGTTGATTAAGAAACCGGGCTATAGCATGTAACCCGGTTTCTTTCCCGGAGGCGATGCTGCGCATCTGTCCGGGCTACGCGTTCCCGGCGGTTTGCAGTCCGGTAGCCCGGGCAGGCGCTCTGCGCCGCCCCCGGGCGGGGGGGCACTGAAGCGAAGTCATGAGCGATGCATCTTGTCATGGGTAAACGCGTCACCATGTACAGGGTACATAAAACCCCTTGATTAATGTACCCTGTACATGTATTTTGTCTGATAAGTCGTAAGGACATCAGGGAATGAGATGTTTACTTTTATTGAACTACAAGGTTTCAGTAAACGACGCCAGGCGCTGTTACCGGATGATGAATTTCGGGCCTTCCAGGAAATCCTGATCAATGATCCTGAGGCAGGTGACACCATTTCGGGAACCGGAGGTTTTCGTAAAATCCGCTGGAGTCGTCCCGGAACGGGAAAGCGCGGCGGCGTGCGGGTGATTTACTATAATGTAACGATAAAGGGAAGAATCTACCTGGCGCTCATCTATCCTAAAAATGAACAGGATGAGTTAAGCCAGGAGCAGAAAAAGATGTTAAGGCAGGTTGCTGAGTTATTAAACTAGCCAATAAACATGAAGTGAGGCTGAGCTATTAATGATCGATACATTGATAGCGCCAGAGAGCCAACTGAGGTGTGTATGAAAGACGAATTGTTTGCCGATCTGCTGGCTAGTGCAGAAGAAATGGTCAGGATTGAGAAGGGTGAACAAACGCCGAAGGTGCACCACGTTCATACCTTCAGCGAAGTTGATGTGAAAGCGATACGCGAAGCCACAGGTTTAAAACAGCAGGACTTCGCCGCCGCCGTTGGCGTTAGCTATGAGCTGGTTAAAAGCTGGGAAACGAAACGACGTCATCCAACCGGTGCATCCAGGAAGCTGCTTTTATTGCTTCAGGGCAATCCATTGATTATCAACTTGTTGAAGGTTATTTGAAACGTTATTCTTCGCAAGGAAAATGACAGAGTTTGCCCCATTTTGTAACCAGCGCCTTTAAAAAGGAGAGTATTACGTATGGAAACCAATGATTCTATTTTGACAGAAGTCGAGAAATAGAGCGCTCATATTTTATGGTTTTTATTTTATTAGTTTAATGTACTTTATACTGAACTAGCATAGTGACAAAGTAAGAACGCGTATTTAAATAAACCCGCCCAGGCGTTTGCTCCGGACGGGCTATTTTATTAAAACCAAATCTCCGTCTGCACGCCAAAGTTCCAGTTTCCGCCGGCGGTAAAGCCTTTACTGCCGAAATCATCGTTGATCGCGTAGCGATCCAGATCTTTATCCCAGTTCATCCACGTAACAAAGAAACGTATCTCCGGCCGCGCTTTAATATCCAATACATCGCCCACTTTAAACGTCGGGGCGAAGGTCAGCTTGTAAAAATCGCCGCTCACCGCCTGGTATTGATGCACGCCGCTGTCGTAGCGATAGGTTCGGCCGTTGGGATTCAGGTCCATATATTGCCAGGACGCCTCGTACAGCAGGGCGAAGTTGCGGGTGATCCCCTGGGAAACCCGCAGGTTGAAGGTTGCCCAATCGTAGCGGTCCCCGTCGCGATAGCGGTCTTCGCTATGCTGGGCGATAACCGATGGCGCAAGCTGCCAGTTTTTCCCCAGCGGCAAAATACCGTATGACGCAAAGCGCAGAGATTTGGCGTTTTCGGTAAGATCGCCGTCGCTGCCCGGCTGCCGCGCTTCGGCGCCCAGCCCGCCGCCGTACTGCAGGGCGCTCTCCGAAACGCCCGGCGCCAGGCCATAAAACCGCTGTTTGTCGTGATACGCCAGCATCGCGTAGTAGCCGTTTTTCGCCGTATTATCGCTGCGCAGGGCGTAGCTGCCGGTCGTCGACGTCGTATCTTTCAGGTCATCGTTACCCTGGGCGGTCATCGCCGTGGTCATCAGCTGCCAGTTGTTCCAGAAGTGGTTGGCGGTAAACATCAGGTTCTGTATATCGTTATCCTGATAGTTATCGCTGCCCAGGTCGCCAAAGCTGCGCGCATAGACCGAGTAATCGCCGCGCAGCGTGCTGTTCCAGTTGACGTCATTGATCCCGCCGCCGGTACCGCCGAGGAACATAATATCGCTATCGGTGAAGTGGATATCGAAGTTATCGCGGTCGAAACGCTTGCCCGCCCAGATGGAGGCGCTCCTGAACGGCCCGGAAAAATCGGCGAAATTACCCATCTCGACGTACAGCTGGCGCACGTTCAGATGGTGGCTGTCGTTATCCTGCACCCACGGATCCGGGTTGGTCGCGCCGTCGGCAAGCATGGTTTTAAAGTGCGCCCACGACCCGTCGCTGAAGGTCATTTTTTTGCCGAAGCTGAGCTCCACGTAGTTATCTTTCTCATTGCCGAGACGGCCAACGTGGGCGTCACCGTTGAGCGAACTGGCCGGCGAGATCCCCGGGCCGCCGCGCGCGCCTTTGCCGTGGCTGTTGACCAGCATTCCGGATCGGGCGTAGGCGTTAAATTCAAAGCCGTCGGTAAGGCGGGTTTTCGCCAGCTGTTTGTCGGCAGCCTGCTGCTTTTGCTCCGTGGCATCGGTGCGCTGGCTTAACGTCTGCACCTGTTTTTCCGCCGCCGCCGCACGCTGTTCTGCCGCACTGGTGCGCAGCTCCGCCTGCTGCGCCCGACGTTTAGCCTCTCCGGCCTCCTGCTCCGCATGATTAAGCCGGGCCTCCAGCAGCGCCAGCCGTTGTTCGACGGTTAGCGGGGCCGCATTTGCGCCATAAGCCGAAAAAAGGGCGCAGCAAACCGCCGCGCTAATCAAAGAGATACGCATATTAATCCTTATTTTTTTCAGAGGTATGAAGGGTGTGCTGCGCCTTACAGGGCGTGGTTTTCTCCGGCGACTGAAGATGTGTCCGACGGCGCGCGGCGTCCGGCATCAAGGTCGGCGCGGATCTGTTCATACTGGTCGTCGAGGCGATAGAAGCGGCCAATCCACAGCATTGAGGCGACAATCAGCAGCGCCGGGATATAGAGGTAGCAGGCTTTTATCGCCAGCATCGCGCCGTCGCTTTGGGCCTGGTTGGCGATATAGCCGCCGGATGAGAGCAGTACCCCGGTAATAGCGCCCGCGCCCGCCATAGCCACCTTGCCAAGAAAGCCGTTGATAGAGGTCAAAATGCCGGCGGTATTGATGCCGGTTTTCCACACCCCGTAATCCACCGGATCGGCCTGCATGGAGAAGTAAATTGCCGTGCGCTGTCCGGCGCCAAGCGATAGCACCACCGCACCGGCAACCAGGCCCCAGCTGTTAACGCCAGCCGCCATCATCATGCCCATGCCGACCAGGTTGATCGCGCTGGCGACCAGATAAACGTGGCGCTTTTTCATCCGGCTGGCGAGCAGCGGCACGGTGAGGGTACCCAGCAGAGGCACGAAGGTGGAGATCCCGGCGACGATCGCCGTGAGATCGTTATTGCCGACGTAATAATGGAAAAAGTAGACTAGCGCCCCGGTCTGGAAGAAAAACGCGCCCCACATCAGGAAAATATTGATGGCGAAGACGAACCACGGCCGGTTGGCGCGCAGGCTGACCCAGGCGCGTTTTAAGGTCATGCGCTCCTGCGTAATGCTGATATTTTCCTTAACGTTCCGGAAGCTCACCAGCAGGAAGAAGGTGGCAATAACGCCGAAAACCACCGCCGTGTAGAAGAAGCCGTGCTGCTGATTGCCTTTCCCCAGCGCGCCAACCAGCGGCAGAGTGGCGACCGCGACGATGGTCGCGCCGAGCGAGCCGAGCAGAATACGCACCGCCGACAACGTGGTGCGTTCCCGCGAGTCGTTCGTCAGAAACGGCAGCATGGCGCAAAACGGAATGTTGACGATAGTATAGAGAAACGACAGGCACAGATAGGTGATAAAAGCGTAGATCAGCTTACCGGTGGTGCCGAAATCCGGCACGTAGAAGGCCAGAATACACAGCAATCCGAAGGGGATCGCGCCAATAAGCAGATACGGACGACAGCGTCCCCAGCGGGTGGCGGTATTGTCGATAACCAGCCCCATCAGCACGTCGGCAACGCCATCCACCAGACGCGTCACTAGAAACATCAGGCCAACGTAATAGGCGGGCAGGCCCATCACGTCGGTGTAGAAGAACATCAGATAAAGAGAGATCATCTGCCACACGAGGTTGCAGGAGAGGTCGGCGATGCCATAGCCAAGGCGCTGCCGCCACAGGGTAAAGGTTGTTTCTGCCATAAAAATACACTCGCTTATCGTTGTTGTTAAAGTCCGTACTGGCGAATAAACCAGGCCGGGGTGCAGCTCCACGCATGGCAATAACTGTTTATCAGTTTGCTGCCATAAGGGGAAAAATCAGGATGCGCCGGGTCGAAGATTTCCCAGAAGGTATCGGCGCCGTAGTCGACCATGGCTCCCCAGTAGGCTTTGATCTGCGCAACTGCCTCGTCGCGCAGCCCGCACTGCAGAAGGGCGGCGATATAGTGATGACGCAGGTAGGGTGTGTTCATGGCGACAGCGGGGGGATTTTTCTCCAGGTTGCGCATGATCTCCCGGCGCTGCTGCGGCGTGCCGACTTCCGCCAGCACCAGCCAGATTTGCGATGCCCAGGAGACCTGCCGCCGGGCGCCGCTGACGTAAAAGCCCTGCTGCGGGTCCCATAACGCATCGAGGGCCGCCGCTTTGAGCTGCTGTAAACGCTGGCGATAGCTTGCGGCCAGCTCAGGTTCGAAACGCTCCGCCAGCCAGATAGCGCGCTGCAGGCAGTAAATCAGTACCCCCTGCGCCGCCGCCTGTTTATTCAGCGACGCCTGCCAGTCGATAAACACCCACCAGTCGTCGCTATCGCGCACAACGCCGGAGGCGTCGCAGCGGGTCAGCGCCAGTTCTACCTGACGACGCGCCGTGGGCCACAGCTCGCGGGCCGTGGCCATATCCTCCGCGCTTTGCAGATAGTTGTAGAGGACGTCGACAAAAAACAATGAATAATCAAAAAGAAAGGTATCGTCCGCAATGACATCCGGCTGCACGAACACGTTGGCCGATACCATGCCGTCCTCGCGAGTATGCCCGGCAAAAAGGTACAGGCAGCGGCGCACCAGATCGTGGCGTGCGAAGGTGACATCGTTGACCAGCGCCTGCAGACGTAAATCGCCGAGCCACAGGCGGCGGTCGCGTTTGGGGCCATCTTCAAACACTTCCTGCATGCAGTTTTGCAGGGTCAGCACGGCAACGTTATCGATGGTCCGGAGCTGCGGGTCGGAGGTTGTCGCCGCCGGGCATGCGCCGCTGGCCGAGGTGACCGCGTTAACCTCAACCTGCGTGAACTGCAGGCGAAACTTGCGCGAAACGGCTTTGACCTCCACCTTCAGATAGCGGAAGCAGTAGCGGCGCGGCAGGTCAATTTCGGCGGGCAGGACATCAAGCCACAGATCCTGCTGCTGCAGCCAGCTACTGCTGAGCCAGCCCTGATAGTCGCTGAACGGTTCGCACACTTCGCTCAGCGTTTCGCCGAAGGTCAACTGCAGATGGGCCGGAGCGTCCGGCGGACTCCCGGCGCTCTGGCAGAGAAAATGCAGGTAGCCAACGTAGTGGCTGCCAAAATCAATAATGACGCTATCGCCGCTGCTCAACTCGCGCTGGTAAAACGCGGCCAGGGTGCTCACCGGCTCGGCTCGCCAGCCGAAGAGCGCCGCGGCGTCGGCGTGGGCTTCGACTACCGCGATCGGCGGGTGTGCCTGACGACTCAGCGCGGGCCGGAGCGCCTCGGCGGTACGTAAAAATTTCGGGTAGCGGGTCATCATGACCTGAGAATTATGCTGAATTGCCTGTGACATACTGCGTCCTCTGTGTTGATTTGTCCGCAGCATAAGACGCCGCCGCCCGCGGCAACCACTCTGGCAATGCCAATGCATCTGGCAAAATGGCACTGATAATGAGATGAGCGGGTCGCCGATCACAATTCCATAAATCTTGCTCGTGGCGGCCGGTTAAATGCATTATCTTGCCCCTGCGCCGTATGCCGTTTTGGACCCGATCGATGATGCTAACCGTTGAGTATTATTTCACCCATCCGCAGGATAAGCTGGGAATGTACGCCAGCGATCCGGAAGATAATAGCCATGAACATAGTCACGAGTTTGCTGAACTGGTGATCGTTGAAGAAGGACACGGCTTACACGTTATTAATGGCCGGCCATTATATATACAGCAGGGCGACGTTTTTTACGTTCAGCCGGGCGATGTTCACTATTATGATGAGCTGGGAACGCTTAAGTTAATTAACGTATTAATTAACCCACTGGTAGAATTTCATTATTTACAGCCTCTCGACACCTTATTGCAGACGTTCTCCGCACGAAAGGCTTCCTGCTACGGCTGGCTGGCGCCGGATACCCGCTATATCTGCAAGGAACTGGTAGATAAAATATTTTCTGCCGAGCTGCGGCGAGGGCAAAATATTGCCCTGCGCGAAGCCGCCTTTTTCCAGCTGGTGACGACGATTCTGCATGCGGAAACCGAAGCCGAATATAGCACCACCAAATATAAGCTGCATAAATTGCTGACCTGGCTACAGGAGCACTGTTTTGAAGAACATAACTGGCCGCAGCTGGCGGAGAAATTCCACCTGACCACGCGGACCGCTTTTCGCCATATTAAAGAGGCGACGGGATTGACGCCGGATAATTATTTAAAGCGTCTGCGCTTAGTTTCGGCGCGCGTCAAATTACGCGAGACCGATATGACGATTACCGAAGTGGCTTATTTATGCGGTTTTGCCAACAGCAACCACTTTACCACCTTATATAAAAAGGTCTTTGGCCTGACGCCCAGCGAAGATCGGCGGCGTTTGCTGCGCTAGTTCACCTCCCGGAGGCGATGCTGCGCATCTGTCCGGGCTACGCGCCCTCAGCGGTCTGCGGTCCGGTAGCCCGGGCAAGGCGCTGTGCGCCGCCCCCGGGAGAGACGCGCAGGGTGGTGAAGAATTGCCCCGGAGGCGAGCGGGGCTATTCTTCCGGGGTATTGGCGCGGACGTGGCGGCCGCTGGCAACAAAGTTGCCGGTGCCGAGATGATGGAGGGTATTGATCTTATCGTCGTCGAACTGCCAGCGTCCGCTGACGAACGCGCGCTCATCGGCGGCGGCGGAAACCACTTCGCCAAACAGCGTATCGTACTGCTCCTGGGCCGCCGTTGCCGGCAGCAGTCGGCACTCCATCCATGCAAGACACTTCTCTTCAATCAGCGGCAAGCCCAGCTCCGGACCTTGCACGACCGGGATGCCGTAAGCGTTAAATTTATCCTCATCGCGTCCGCTGATGCTGCCGACCGCGTAGGTCCAACTGGCGGCCTCGACGCCGGGAACGACGATGCCAAATGCGCCGTTGCGCTCAATAATTTCCCGCGTCCAGGCGCTTTTATCTACCACGATGGCCAGCCTCGGCGGAGCGAACTCCACCGGCATCGACCACGCGGCGGCCATGACGTTGCGGCGTTGAGAGTGGGCGTCATAGCTGGTTATCAAAATTGTTGGGCCATGGTTGAGCAGGCGACTGGCGTACTGAAGTTCCACGTGGCGAAAACGGCTCATATGCGTTCCTTGGTAAATGGGTCTGATGCCAGACAACACGTTAATCCGCAATGAAAATGTAATCAATACGTCATCGAGGGTCCCTATAGTCGGCGTCACTAAGTCCCAAAGAGGATAACAATATGTTAGCTCCCCTGAATTTGTCTCAGGTGAGCGCGCGCCGGCGGATGTTGACCGCGGGCAGAGTCTCGCTTTCCCAACGGGAGGGCGATAATGCGCGCGCTTACCAGCATTAAACTCGACGGCGTTTCTTTCGCCTTCGGCGCCCACACCGTGCTTAATCAGATCGACCTGCATATCGATGCGGGCAGCATTGTTGCGCTGCTGGGTCCTTCTGGCTGCGGTAAAAGCACGCTGCTGCGCCTGCTCGCCGGATTAACCGTACCCGCCAGCGGCAGCATTCACTTTGGCGATCGCCTGGTGGCGAAAACCGGCTGGGGCTTGCCGCCGGAGCAGCGCGATCTTGGCATGGTCTTTCAGGATTACGCCCTGTGGCCGCACATGACGGCGGCGCAGAACGTGGCTTTCCCGCTGCGTATGCGCGGCGTCGGGCGTCAGCAGCGACAGCAACGGGTCGAGGAGGCGCTGGCGATGGTTGGTCTCAGCGGCTTCGCCGACCGCAAACCGTCGGGCCTTTCCGGCGGTCAGCAGCAGCGCGTTGCGCTGGCCCGCGCCATCGTCGCAGAACCGCGCGTGCTGCTGTTTGATGAGCCTCTCTCCAATCTCGACAGCGAGCTGCGCGAGTCGCTGTGCCTCGAAATGAGCCGCCTGCTGCGCCAGCTGGGCATCACTGCTGTCTACGTCACCCACGACCGTCGCGAAGCCGAACTGCTGGCCGACAAGATTATTCATTTATCTGCGGGCTGCATTGCCGCCGTCCGCGCCGTGACTTCAACCTCAGGGGAATCCGTATGAAAACCGTTATCACCGTTACCAAAGGAGCCGCGCTCGCGATGATGTTGTCCGCCACCACGATCTCCAGCGCCCAGGCGCTCACCGTCTACACCGCCGGGCCGGGCTCGCTGGCGAAAAGCCTTGCCAGCGGCTATGAGAAGAAAACCGGCGTTAAGGTGAATATTTTCCAGGCCACCACCGGTAAGGTGATGGCGCGTCTCGAGGCCGAGCAGGCTAACCCGCAGGCGGATGTGCTGATTTCCGCCTCGTGGGATACGGCGGAAGATTTGCATCACCGCGGCTGGCTGCTGCCGTATCAGAGCGCCAATGCCGATAAGGTCCCGGCGAACCTGAAATCCGCCGATTACGTTGCTCAGGGTATTTCGGCCCTGGGGATCGTCTGGAATACCAAAAGCGGCACCCCGGAGCCGAAAGAGTGGCGCGACCTGACCGAAGCGGCGTTCAAAGACAAAGTGACGACGCCGGACCCGGCACTTTCCGGCGCGTCGCTGGATTTGCTGATCGGGTTACAGAATGGCATGGGCGATAAAGCCTGGGCGCTGTTTGATGCGTTAAAGAAGAATGGCATGGTGGTCAGCGGGCCGAACGCCCAGGCGGTAACGCCGGTGATGCAGGGGGCGAAAGCGGCGGTATTCGGCGCGGTTGATTATGTCTCTTACGGCAATATCCATCAGGGCGAATCGCTAAAGGTGATTTTCCCGGCCAGCGGCACGGTCATTGCACCGCGGCCGATGATGATCCTCAAAACCAGCCAGCATGCTGACGACGCAAAAGCCTTCGTTGATTATGTGCTGTCGCCGGAAGGCCAGGCGCTGGTCGCCGACGCCTGGCTTATGCCCGCCCGCAGCGATGTTCAGGCGAAGCGCCCGCTGCTCAACGAGCTGAAAATTCTGCCGACCGCAGCCGAGGGCACTAGCGAACGTAGCGCTGTGCTTTCCCGCTTTAATACGCTTTTCGCCCAGTAAACCGATTTTTCCCCCGGGTTTCGAAAGTTGGTTCGGGCACATTCCCCGGAGGCGGCGCTGACGCGCCTGTCGGGGCTACCGGACCACAGACGGCTGTGACCCCGTAGCCCGGCTAAGCGCAGCGCGAGCCGGGAAGACGCAACGCCAGGGCATCAGCCCGGGCACATTCCCCGGAGGCGGCGCTGACGCGCCTGTCCGGGCTACCGGACCGCAGACGGCTGTGACCTCGTAGCCCGGCTAAGCGTAGCGCGAGCCGGGAAGAGGCAACGCCTGGGCATCAGCCCGGGCACATTCCCGGAGGTGGCGCTGGCGCGCCTGTTCTGGCTACCGGACCGCAGACGGCTGTGACCCCGTAGCCCGGCTAAGCGCAGCGCGAGCCGGGTAAGATCGTATCCAGGAATATACCGTGAAACAGAGACTTATTTCAGCGGGCACGCTGGCGGCGCTGCTGGTGCTGGTGGCATTGCCGCTGCTGTTTATTGTCCTCCAGGCAATTTTTCCCCAGTTTAGCGCCGGTTCGCTGGGCGGCGCGTTTAGCGGTGTATCAACGCTGATTGCCGACCCGCAGCTGCCGACGATGCTCGGCGGTACCCTGTGGGTGGCCTGCGGCGTGGCGCTGATGAGCGTGGTCATCGGTCTACCGCTGGGCGTCTTGCGGGGATTGTTTACTATCCCGCTGCCGCGGCTGTGGGATCTGCTCTTTCTGATCCCGTTTCTGACGCCGCCCTATATTGCCGCGCTGTCGTGGATGCTGATGCTGCAAAGTCATGGCTATCTCCAGCAGCTGACCGGCTGGGATCTTAACGATCTGCTTTTTAGCCGCATCGGGATCGTGCTGGTGATGACCCTCAATATCTTTCCGGTGGTCTACTTTGCCGTCTCGCGCAGCCTGTTGGCCAGCGGTCAGCGGCTGGCGATTGTCGCTCGGGTGCACGGCGCCAGCGCCTGGCGAGCGTTCTGGCACATCACGCTGCCGATGCTTTCTCCGGCTCTGGCGGCGGGGATGCTGCTGGCGTTTACCCTGGCCATTGAAGAGTACGGCGTTCCGGCGGCCCTGGGATCGCGGGCAGGGCTGGTCATGCTGACCGTAGGCATTGAGAAAAAGCTCGCCGACTGGCCTGTCGATCTGCCCGGCGCGTCGCTGCTTTCGCTGCTGCTGATCGCGGTGGCGCTGCTGGCCTGGTGGCTGCAAAAACGGCTGACTGGCGATAAAGAGGTCACCAGCGTCACCGGCAAGCCGGGAGAGAATAGCGGGGCGGAGTTGGGCTGGCTGGCGCTTCCGGCGGTGCTAGTGATGGCGGGCGTCGGGGGGCTGGCGGTGGTGATGCCGGGCGCGTCGATGGTGCTGACCAGCCTGATGAGCACGCTGTCGGGCGGTATCCACGCTGACAACGTTACCCTTCGCCATTTTGCCGCGCTGTTTGCTCAGCAGGGCGACGCGCTGTCGGCACTGGCAACCAGCCTTTCGCTGGCGCTGGCTTCGGCTGGGGTTGTTGGGCTGGTGGGGCTGCTCGCCGCCTGGCTGGTTGTGGTGCAAAAAATCAAGGGGAGCGCGATAGTCGATGCCTTATCGCTGCTGCCGGCGGCGCTGCCGGGCGTGGTGGTGGGCGTCGGGTTGATTCTGTTGTGGAATCAGCCGTTCTGGCCGCTTTCCCCCTACAACAGCTGGTTTATGCTGCTGCTCTCCTACAGTTGTCTCCTGCTACCCTGGCCGGTACGCTACGTCGGCAGCGCGCTGCGCCAGCTTGGCAATAATCTTGAGCCTGCGGCAAGGGTACATGGGGCGACGGCCCTACAGGCGCTGCGTCTGATCGTTCTGCCGCTGGTCTTCCCGGCGCTGCTGGCGGCGATGCTGATGGTGTTCGCCGTTGCCTCCCGCGAGCTGGTGACCTCGTTGCTGCTTGCGCCGGCCGGGACGCAAACCGTCTCGGTGTTTATCTGGCGCCAGTTTGAGCAGGGCTCGGCGGGAGAGGGAATGGCAATGGCATCGCTGACGCTCTTTACCGGTCTGGGACTGATGCTCTGCGCGCTGGCGCTGATGCAGCGGGGCACGCGCGGATAAATACGATCGCACAAAATAGCTGGTCAGGCGGGAAAAACAGGCTATAAATGTCGGACACCGATTGCTGGAGGCATTGATGAGTCCCTTTTTAAGCGCCTATTTTTCTCGTCTGGGCTGGACGGGCACCCCGGACGTTTCACTTCACACCCTGCGCGAACTGCATATTCACCATAACGGCGCGATCCCCTTTGAAAATCTGGATGTGCTGCTGCCCAGAGAGATACATCTCGACGATCGCACCCTCGAAGAGAAGCTGATTCACGGTCGTCGCGGCGGCTACTGCTTCGAGCAAAACGGCCTGCTGGAGAGAGCGCTGCGCGAGATCGGCTTTACCGTGCGCAGCCTTCTGGGACGCGTGGTGCTGGCCAATCCGCCGCATATGCCGCCGCGTACCCATCGGCTGCTGCTGGTGGAGGTGGAGGGGGAACGCTGGATTGCCGACGTTGGTTTCGGCGGCCAGACGCTGACCGCGCCGATTAAGCTGCTGGCGGATATAGAACAATCCACCCCGCACGGCGAATATCGCCTGATTTACGAAGGAGAAGAGTGGGCGCTGCAGTTCAGCCATCACGGCCACTGGCAGTCGATGTACCATTTTGATTTAGGTCGCCAGTACGCTTCCGACTATGTGATGGGCAACTTCTGGTCGGCGCACTGGCCGCAGTCGCACTTCCGCCATCATCTGCTGATGTGCCGCCACTTACCGGACGGCGGCAAAATGACGCTGACCAATTTCCACTTTACCCATTGGGATAAAAACCACGTCGTCGAAAAGCTCGATTTAGCGGACGTTCCGGCGCTGTATGAGGCGCTGCAAACGCGTTTTGGCCTCGGCGTGGATGATGCCAAATACGGCTTTAGCGAAGCGGAGCTGGCGGCGGTGATGGCGGCATTTGATACCCATCCCGAGGCCGGAAAATAAATATCGTACAGGAACCGTTGGCTAGATAAGGGGTGACTGTCAAACGGGGATGTTACCCGGCTTGCGCTACGCTTAGCCGGGCTACGGGGCGAGCCTGTCGCCCGGGTTAGGCGTTTTTGCCGCGACCCGGGATGATTGCGGATTTTGCTCAGCGTCTTGAACGTACCACCTGGTAGCGGCGGGTGAAATATTCAAACGGCGCGCTCCAGACGTGAACCAGCCGGGTGAACGGGAACAGCAGGAAAATCGTCATCCCCAGCACCAGATGCACGCGGAAAACAAAGGCCACGCCGCTGAGCATTTCTGACGAGCCGCCGCGGAAGGTGACGATGCCCTGCGCCCAGCCCACCAGCTTCATCATTTCACTGCCGTCCGGATACTGCGCCGAGAAAGGGATGGTGCTCAGCCCGAGCAGGCACTGAATCAGCAGAATGCTCATGATGATGATATCCGGCGCGGTCGAGGTGGCGCGAACGCGCTGGTTGGTCAGACGACGCCAGAGCAAACCGGCGCCGCCAATCAGCGTCAGGACGCCGCAGACGCCGCCGAGCACCATCGCCATCTGCTGCTTGACCGCAATGGGTAAAAACCAGGCATACATCCAGTGTGGCGTTAACATGCCGAACAGATGGCCAAAGAAAATGCCGAGTATGCCGATATGGAACAGATTCGACCAGATCACCATCCCGCGTTTATCCAGCATCTGGCTGGAGGAGGCGCGCCAGGTGTACTGGCCGTAGTCATAGCGCAGCCAGCTGCCGAGAAAAAAGACCGTCGCGCAGATGTAGGGGTAGATGTCGTAAAAAAAGACGTTCAGATACTGTATCATTTCGGGCCTCCCGCGCTGACGTCGACGTACTGCGGCGCCACGTCCTGGCTAAAGCGTCGTTGATATTGCTGTAACGGTGAGCTGTCACAGGCCGTGGCGTTGTCTTCGATAAATTTCACCTGTTCTTCTTCCCAGACCGCATCCAGCGCCTGGCGGGTGTCATCGCGGGACTCGTTGTTGACCTGCTGCGTGACACTGTCACTTGATAGCGGGATCCCGCCGAGGCTGAGCAGGGCGTCAAACAGCTGATACCAGGGGACACCGCGCTGCTTCAGCCGCCCGCCCAGCAGCGCCAGAATCGGCGCGACGTTTTGCAGACCTTCGCGCGCTTCGTTTTCCGGCAGGATGCTGAGGTATTCCAGATACAGCGGCAGGTGGTCGGGAAGCTCGCGACAGTTGAGCACCAGGCCCGCCTTTTCATACTGAGCGAGCAGGTCGACCATCGCCTGACCGCGGTCGCGGGACTCGGCGTGCACGTGTTCAAACAGCAGCAGCGACGTGGCGCGACCCCGGTCGAACACTTCGCACCATTCGGCCTGCTTGTCCAGCAGCGGGGCATTCAGCATCTGCGCGGCGAAGTCGTTGAGCACAGGGGCGTCGTGATGCACCATGCTCAGCACCTCGTCCTTGCACTGCCAAAGAA
This sequence comes from Klebsiella sp. GN_Kp190, assembly GCF_040061795.1. Taxonomy (NCBI): domain Bacteria; kingdom Pseudomonadati; phylum Pseudomonadota; class Gammaproteobacteria; order Enterobacterales; family Enterobacteriaceae; genus Klebsiella; species Klebsiella sp. GN_Kp190. The sequence continues at coordinate 268,657 of NZ_JBEAFN010000028.1, read as the reverse complement.
ACTCATCCGGATACTCCATCAGCAGGCCGATCGCTTTGAGGATTTGCATTATTCCCCCTCCGCTTTATCGCGTACTTCGGTGATGTTGATGGCGTCAATGCGGCTACTGTTGAACAGGTTGAATTTGGTGTCGGAGCCGTGGCAGCCGTCGCCGAAGGTAAAGCCGCAGCCGTTGCGCTCGGGGAAGGCGTCGCGCGCCATTTCGCGGTGGCTGGTCGGGATCACGAAGCGGTCCTCGTAGTTGGCGATCGCCAGATAACGGTACATCTCCTCGACCTGCTCAACGCTCAGGCCCACCTCCTCGATGGCGCGAGTATCGGTGACGCCTTCCACCGTTTGCGAGCGCATGTAGTGACGCATCGCCATCATGCGCTTCAGCGCGCGCAGTACCGGGCCGGTATCACCCGCGCTGAGCATATTGGCGAGATACTGCACCGGAATGCGCAGGCTTTCGATGGCCGGAAGCACGCCGTCGCTTTTCGGCAGACCGCCGGCGTCGGCGTAGGACTGAATCGGCGACAGCGGCGGCACGTACCAGACCATTGGCAGGGTGCGGTATTCCGGATGCAGCGGCAGCGCCAGCTTCCAGTCCATCGCCATTTTGTACACCGGCGAGCGCTGGGCGGCATCAATCACGTTTTGTGGAATCCCCTGTTTCAGCGCTTCTTCAATCACCGCCGGGTCGTGGGGGTTGAGGAACACCTCGCACTGCCGCTCGTAGAGGTCGATTTCGCGCTCGGTGCTGGCGGCCTCTTCAATGCGGTCTGCGTCGTACAACAGCACGCCGAGGTAGCGGATACGTCCCACGCAGGTTTCTGAACAGACGGTGGGCTGTCCGGACTCGATACGCGGGTAGCAGAAGATGCACTTCTCCGATTTACCGCTTTTCCAGTTGAAGTAGATTTTCTTGTACGGGCAGCCGCTGATGCACAGGCGCCAGCCGCGGCATTTGTCCTGGTCGATCAGCACGATGCCGTCTTCTTCACGCTTGTAGATGGCGCCGCTGGGGCAGGTGGCGACGCAGCTCGGGTTCAGGCAGTGCTCGCACAGGCGCGGCAGATACATCATGAAGGTATTTTCAAACTGGCCGTACATCTCCTTCTGAATCTTGTCGAAGTTTCGGTCGCGGGCGCGCTTTTCAAACTCGCCGCCGAGCAGCTCTTCCCAGTTGGGGCCCCAGATGATTTTATCCATCCGCTTGCCGTCGATAAGCGAACGCGGACGGGCGGTGGGCAGGTGTTTTCCCTCCGGCGCGTTGTGCAGATGCTGGTAATCAAAGGTAAAGGGTTCATAGTAGTCGTCGATCTGCGGTATCACCGGATTGGCGAAAATTTTGGTGATGACGCCCATTTTGCCGCCCAGACGCGGGCGTATTTTGCCATTAACATCGCGCACCCAGCCGCCTTCCCACACCTCCTGATCTTCCCAGTTTTTCGGATAGCCAATGCCCGGTTTGGTTTCGACGTTGTTAAACCAGGCGTATTCCATCCCTTCGCGTCCGGTCCAGACGTTTTTACAGGTGACGGAGCAGGTGTGGCAGCCGATGCATTTATCGAGATTGAGAACCATACCGACCTGTGAACGTATTTTCATTTTTTCGCCTCCTGTACCCCATCGCGACCTTCGTCATCCAGCCAGTCAATATTTTTCATTTTGCGGATCATGATGAACTCGTCGCGGTTGGAGCCGACGGTGCCGTAGTAGTTGAAACCGTAAGCCAGCTGGGCGTAGCCGCCAATCATATGGGTCGGTTTCGGGCACACGCGGGTGACCGAGTTATGGATCCCGCCGCGCCGTCCGGTGACTTCCGAGCCCGGAATATTCATCAGGCGCTCCTGCGCGTGGTACATCATGGTCATCCCCGGCGGTACGCGCTGGCTGACCACCGCGCGGGCGGTGAGCGCGCCGTTGGCGTTGAAGGCCTCGATCCAGTCGTTATCTTCAATACCCAGCTCGCGAGCGTCGGTTTCGCTGATCCACACGATCGGCCCGCCGCGCGACAGGGTCAGCATCAGCAGGTTTTCGCTGTAGGTGGAGTGGATGCCCCATTTCTGGTGCGGCGTCAGGAAATTGAGCGCTTTTTCCGGGAAGCCGTTAGGCGGAATCGCTTTCATCTGGCTGACGCTGCGGGTGTCAATGGGCGGACGATAAACCACCAGGCTTTCGCCAAAGGCGCGCATCCAGGGGTGATCCTGATACAGCTGCTGGCGGCCGGAAAGGGTGCGCCAGGGGATCAGCTCGTGGACGTTGGTATAGCCGGCGTTGTAGGAAACATGCTCGCTCTCGAGGCCGGACCAGGTCGGGCTGGAGATAATTTTGCGCGGCTGGGCCTGGATATCGCGGAAGCGAATTTTTTCATCCTCTTTATTCAGCGCCAGGTGCGTATGCTCGCGGCCGGTAAACTCGCCGAGCGCTTGCCAGGCTTTGACCGCCACCTGGCCGTTGGTTTCCGGGGCGAGGGCGAGGATCACTTCCGAGGCGTCAATGGCGCTGTCGATGCGCGGACGACCTTTGGCCGGGCCGTCAAGCTTGACGTAGTTAAGCTTGCCGAGGAAGTCGACCTCGTTCTGGGTGTTCCAGGTGATGCCTTTACCGCCGTTGCCCAGTTTGTCGAGCAGCGGCCCGAGGGAGGTAAAGCGCTCATACGTCGCCGGATAATCGCGCTCAACGACGGCAATCGACGGCGCGGTTTTACCCGGCGTCAGCTCGCATTCCCCTTTCCGCCAGTCCAGCACGTCGAAGGGCTGCGACAGCTCCGCCGGGGAGTCGTGCTGCAGCGGCACCAGCACAACGTCGGTCTCTTTATCGAGGTGGCCGACGCAGACCTCGGAGAAGGTTTTGGCGATATCTTTGTAAATTTCCCAGTCGCTTTTCGCCTCCCACGCCGGGTCAACGGCGGCGGAGAGCGGGTGGATAAACGGATGCATATCCGAGGTGTTCATATCGTCTTTTTCATACCAGGTGGCGGTCGGCAGAACGATATCGGAGAACAGGCAGGTACTGGACATGCGGAAATCGAGCGTCACCAGCAGGTCGAGCTTGCCTTCGATGGCCGCGGTCTGCCACTCCACCTCTTCGGGCTTCACGTCATCGCTGGCGCCCAGCTCATCGCCCTGAATACCGCTGTCGGTGCCCAGCAGATATTTGAGCATATACTCGTGGCCCTTGCCGGAAGAGCCCAGCAGGTTGGAGCGCCAGATAAACAGATTACGCGGATGATTTTTGCCGTTATCCGGCTGTTCGCAGGCGAAGCGGATCTCGCCGGACTTCAGCGCCCGGGCGGTGTAGTCGGCGGGAGTCAGTCCGGCCGCGGCGGCCTGCGCCTTGATGGTCAGCGGGTTGACGCCCAGCTGCGGCGCGGAGGGCAGCCAGCCCATGCGCTCGGCGCGAACGTTAAAGTCGATCAGATGGCCGCTGAATTGGCTGGCATCGGCCAGCGGCGACAGCAGCTCCCGGGCGGTCAGCTTTTCATAGCGCCACTGGCTGGCGTGATTGTAAAAAAAGGAGGTGCTGTTCATCTGGCGCGGCGGACGATTCCAGTCAAGGGCGAACGCCAGCGGCAGCCAGCCGGTTTGCGGACGCAGCTTCTCCTGGCCGACATAGTGCGACCAGCCGCCGCCGCTCTGGCCGACGCAGCCGCAGAACACCAGCATATTGATCATCCCCCGGTAGTTCATATCCATGTGGTACCAGTGGTTGACGCCGGCGCCGAGGATAATCATCGACCGTCCGTGGGTTTTATGCGCGGTATCGGCAAATTCACGGGCGATCTGCTCGATGTGCTGGCGCGGGACGCCGGTAATCTGTTCGGCCCACGCCGGGGTATAGGCTTTCATCTCGCCGAAGTCCTGCGCGGCGTTGGGATCGTCTAAACCGCGATCGAGTCCGTAGTTGGCGAGAATCAGATCGTAGACGCTAACCACCAGGCCGGATTCACCGTTGGCCAGCGGGAGCTGCTTAACCGGCAGCTGATGCAGCGTCACCGGATCCTGCTTGATGCTGCGAAAGTGCGGGTTTTCGTTGCCGCCGAAGTAGGGAAAGCCCACCGTCACCACGTCGTCACGGCTATCCAGCAGCGATAGTTTGAGTTCAATGGCTTGCCCGGCGGCCTGCTGTTCAAGGTTCCATTTGCCTTTCTCTCCCCAGCGGAAGCCAATCGAACCGTTGGGCGCCACCAGTTCACCAGCGCTGTTATAGGCGACGGTTTTCCACTCCGGGTTATTGCTTTCGCCCAGCCCGTCAACCAGATCGGCGGCGCGGACCATCCTGCCGGGAACGTAGAAACCCTCCTCGCGACGCTCAAGCATCACCAGCATCGGCATATCGGTGTAGGTGCGGCAGTAGTTGAGGAAATAATCGCTCGGGTTATCAAGGTGAAACGTTTTGAGGATCGCGTGGCCCATCGCCATGGCCAGCGCGCTGTCGGTACCCTGTTTCGGCGCCAGCCACTGGTCGCTGAGCTTGGCTACCTCCGAAAAGTCCGGGGTAATCGCGATGGTTTTGGTGCCCTTGTAGCGCACTTCCGTAAAGAAGTGGGCGTCCGGGGTTCGGGTCTGCGGGACGTTGGAGCCCCAGGCGATAATATAGCTGGAGTTGTACCAGTCGGCGGATTCGGGAACGTCGGTCTGCTCGCCCCAGGTCATTGGCGAGGCGGGGGGAAGGTCGCAGTACCAGTCGTAGAAGCTCAGGCAGGTGCCGCCGAGCAGCGACAGATACCGGGTGCCGGCGGCGTAAGAGACCATCGACATCGCCGGGATCGGCGAAAAGCCCGCCACGCGGTCCGGGCCGTAGTTTTTGATGGTCCAGACGTTGGCGGCGGCAATCAGCTGGTTCAGCTCCTTCCAGCTTGAACGGATAAACCCGCCTTTGCCGCGTACCTGCTTGTAGCTGAGGGTTTTGACCGGGTCCTGCATGATGCTGTCCCACGCCTGCACCGGGTCCGGGTGCTGAGCCAGCGCTTCGCGCCATAGCGCAATCAGCCGCTTGCGCGCCAGCGGATACTTCAGGCGGTTAGCGCTGTAGAGGTACCAGGAGTAGCTTGCGCCGCGCGGGCAGCCGCGGGGTTCGTGGTTGGGCAGGTCCGGGCGGGTGCGGGGGTAGTCCGTTTGCTGAGTTTCCCAGGTGACCAGCCCGTTTTTGACGTAAATTTTCCAGCTGCAGGAGCCTGTGCAGTTCACGCCGTGCGTTGAGCGGACGATTTTGTCGAACTGCCAGCGCTGACGGTAGCTGTCTTCCCAGTCGCGGTTGGTGTTGTACACCTGACCGTGGCCGTTGGCAAAGCTCTCGCCTTTCTGCTTAAAGTAGCGAAAGCGATCCAGTAGTTTACTCATGACCTTCCTCCTGCTCCGATAATGTCCGGCCTGAAAAGACCGTACGATCCCCAGGCCGGATAGGGCGTCAGCCGCCACCCGATGAATATGCCGTTATTGTTTTGCCGGTTTACGACGGCCGTAGACCAGCCAGGTCACCAGCACGCAAACCACGTAGAAAACCAGGAAGACCTTCATCGCCCCGACCGGGGAGCCGGTCATCGCCAGCGAGGTACCGAAGGCTTTAGGGATAAAGAAGCCACCAATCGCGCCGATGGCGGAGATAAAGCCGAGCGCCGCCGCGGTGTCGGTCACCGCTTCGTGCTGGGCCTGTTCGTCGCTGCCGCCGCGTTTCTTCACGCTGTCGAGGGTGATTTGGCGAAAGATCACGGCGATCATCTGGAAGGTGGAACCGCTGCCGAGACCGGCGGTCAGGAACAGCCCCATAAACACCACGTAAAAGGCGAGAAAACTGCCTGAGCCGCTGCCGGGGAGGGTGAGAAACAGCAGGCCGGTGAACAGCGCCATCAGCACAAAGTTCACCAGCGTGACCCGTACGCCGCCGAGACGGTCGGATATAATCCCGCCGAAAGAACGCGCCAGCGCGCCGATAAACGGCCCGAAGAAGGCCAGCTTAAGGATGTTAACATCAGGGAACTGCGTTTTCGCCAGCATGGCGAAACCGGCGGAGAAGCCGATAAACGAGCCAAAGGTGGCCAGATAGAGCAGGCTCAGCAGCCACATATGCGGGCGTTTCAGCACCGGCAGTTGTTCGCGAATCGAAGCCTTTGAGCTGGCGATGTCGTTCATTCCTACCCAGGCGGCGAAGGTGGCTATCACCAGCAGCGGAACCCAGACGAGGGCGGCGTTGCTCAGCGCGAGAAGAGAGCCATCCTCCTGAGGCACGCCATGGATGCCAAGAAAAGCGAAGATGGGCAGAAAAATCGCCGCCGGCGCGATCATCTGCATCACGCTGACGCCGAGATTGCCGAGGCCGCCGTTGATACCCAGCGCGCTGCCCTGTTTCGCTTTGGGAAAGAAAAAACTGATATTTCCCATGCTGGAAGCAAAGTTCGCACCGGCAAAACCGCACAGCAGGGCAATGGTGATAAATACCCAGAATGGAGTAGCGGGGTTTTGAATGGCGATACCCAGCCAGATACAGGGCACCACCAGAATAATCGTGCTTAATACCGTCCAGTAGCGCCCGCCAAATATAGGTACCATAAAGGAGTAGGGGACGCGTAATATTGCGCCGGAAAGCGAGGGCAGAGCGGTTAATAAAAAGAGCTGATCGGTGGTGAAATTAAATCCGATTTTATTGAGATTGACGGCGACGGCGCTGAATAGCATCCAGACGCAAAAGGCGAGTAGCAAACAACCTACGGAAATGCAAAGATTTCTGCGCGCTATTTGCTTTCCCTTATTCTCCCAAAACGCCGCATTTTCTGGTTTCCACTCTTTTAAAAGATAATGATTCTTTTTCTCATTTTTGCTCAGCATATTGCCCTCGAATGAACAGTAACACGTCAAAAAAGAATAAACTGGTAAAACAGCAAATTAATAAAAGAAATAAAATCAGGGGATGGGGATGTATGTGTTGTAATAAATGAAGAATAGATAAGAAAAGCGCGCCGAAAGAAGACGCGCGAATATTAGCTCAGTATTATTTGTTACTAAATGTAACTTAAAATTAAAAAAGTTCCATCGAGATAGAATAATTGATATGCCGATTGAAGGCGGCATCATCTATTTCCTGCATTCCCAGCGCATAAATACCGTCGAGGCCGCAGACGAGAGCAATGAGCCGCCAGGCAATGCTTTCCATATCGTCCCTTGGCTTAAACTCACCGGCAGCGGTTCCCTGGCGGATGATCTTCATGGTCTCTTCATGCCACATGTTCATGGTAAGCAGATAGGCCCCCTTGATATCGCTGTCGCTATCGGCCAGCAGCTGCGCTTCGCGCCACAGGCGAATGTATGGCTCAAGCCTGCCGTCGTCGCTGCCCACCATAGAAAACAGGCGTTCACGCCATGTGGCGTCGTCGGCGACCAGCGGCATATCCATCATTTCGCGGATCAACCGTATGAAGGCATGGGCTTTTAGCTCGCCCGCGGAGGTGAAATGGTGGTGCAGCTGACCGGCGGAGACGCCGGCTTCGGCGGCAATCTGGCGGACGGTCATAGCGCTAAACCCGCCACGAAGCGCTACGCGCATGGCTGCCAGCACAATAACTTCCCGACGCGCATCGCGATTTAAGTAGCCCATAACGTTAGTGACCCCGGTTTTTTTGGCGATAGTAACAAAAAGTTGGACACTCGTTCAACAATCCGGCAGGATCCGTTTCCTGGACGCTTGTCCAGTTTTAACGTTGAGGGAAAGTAGTATGTCTCGGCAATGGTTGACGCTGATGGCGATTTTGTTGGTTTATATTCCGGTGGCGATTGACGCCACTGTTCTCCACGTGGCTGCGCCAACGCTCAGCGTAGCGCTGGGGACCAGCGGTAACGAGCTGCTGTGGATTATTGATATTTATTCGCTGGTAATGGCCGGTATGGTGCTGCCTATGGGCGCATTGGGCGATAAAATCGGCTTTAAACGGCTGCTGCTGCTCGGCAGCGGTATTTTTGGCACCGCGTCGCTGGCGGCGGCGTTTTCGCCCACGGCAGAGACGCTGATTGCATCCCGCGCGCTGCTGGCGGTGGGGGCGGCGATGATCGTGCCTGCGACCCTGGCCGGGATCCGCAGCACCTTTTCGCAGGCGCACCAGCGTAATATGGCGCTTGGTCTGTGGGCAGCGGTCGGTTCCGGCGGCGCGGCGTTCGGTCCGCTGGTTGGCGGCATGCTGCTGGAGCATTTTTACTGGGGATCGGTTTTCCTGATCAACGTGCCGATCGTCCTGCTGGTGATAGCGATTAACGCCAAAGTTGTGCCGCGTCAGCCCGCGCGGCGCGAGCAGCCGCTGAATCTTTTCCAGGCGCTAATCCTGATCGCCGCCATTTTGATGCTGGTCTTTAGCGCCAAAACGGCGCTCAAAGGGCAAATGGCGCTGTGGTTAACCGGGCTGGTGGCACTATCTGGCGCCGCGATGCTGTTCTGGTTCGTGCGCAAACAGCTCTCGGCATCGCGTCCCATGGTCGATATGCGCCTGTTTACCCATCGCATTATTTTAAGCGGCGTGATGATGGCGATGACCGCGCTGATTACGCTGGTGGGTTTTGAACTGCTGATGGCCCAGGAGCTGCAGTTTGTACATAGTAAAACGCCTTTTGAAGCCGGGCTTTTTATGCTGCCGGTGATGGTGGCGAGCGGTTTCAGCGGGCCCATTGCCGGCATGCTGGTATCGCGGCTGGGGCTGCGCGAGGTCGCCACCGGCGGAATGCTGCTCAGCGCCCTGAGCTTCCTCGGCCTGTCGATGACCGATTTCAGTACGCAGCAGTGGCAGGCCTGGGGACTGATGACGCTGCTGGGCTTCAGCGTCGCCAGCGCGCTGTTGGCCTCCAGCTCGGCGATCATGGCCGCCGCGCCGAAGGAAAAAGCGGCGGCGGCAGGGGCCATCGAAACCATGGCCTATGAGCTGGGCGCGGGACTGGGGATTGCCCTGTTTGGCCTGATCCTGACCCGCAGCTACACCTCGTCAATTGTTCTGCCGGGTGGAATTGAGGGCGCGGCGGCGGAGCAGGCGTCGTCCTCCATCAGCGAGGCGATTAAGCTGGCGCAGTCGCTGCCCGCCATACCGGCGCAAAGCCTGCTTGAAGCGGCGAAGGCGGCGTTTATTCATTCGCACAGCATCGTGCTGGCGACGGCTGGCGTCCTGCTTCTGCTGCTGGCGGCCGGCATCTGGCGTAGTCTGGCAAAAGCGCCTGAGCTGAATTAACCCTTTAGCCAGCTGGCTGCCAGATGATTGAAGAGGTGCCCTTCCCGGGAATTGCCATCAGGGATGGGCTGAAGTCAGTCACGGATCTTGTAGGCCGTTAAGGCGTCGGCCGCCGCCGTTTTAGCGCCGGGTCGCCTGCCAGCAAAGCAGGGAGCCGGCGCACACCATTCCGGCGCCCTGCCAGAACGACCACGACAGCGCGGCGCTGAGCAGTGCCGCCGCCAGCGCCGAGGAGAGCACCGGCGTAAAGTAGGAGGCGGCGGCCAGCAGGCTGACGTTGCCGTGCAGGATCCCGACGTTCCACGCCGCGTAGCCTAATCCCAGGGCAACGGACAGCGCGATCAGTTTGGCTATCACCGGCCAGCTAAAGACCATGGGCGGCTGTTCGCTGAACAGGAACTTCAGCCACAGGGTCAGGGCGGTAAGCAGAACAAAAAGGGTAATCCCGTTTTTGCCCTTCGCGTATTTAGCGGTGACCGTGCAGTAGGCCGCCCAGATAAACGCGCCGATGAACGCCAGAATATAGCTCAGCGGGCTGGAAACCACGTTGCGGGTAATTTCATCTACATTCAGACCATGCTCACCGCCTAATACCCAGGTGACGCCGAATAAAGCGAGAAATAATCCCGGAATAACCAACCAGCTGCTTTTTTGGCCGTTAAACAGAATGGCGAATAAAATCGTCAGGCTGGGCCACAGATAATTAACCATGCCCACTTCAATAGCCTGCTGGCGGCTACCGGCTAATCCGACCGACAGCGCCAGGCAAATTTCATAGCTGACGAACAGCAGGCTCCCTGCCAGTAAATAGGGGCGAGGGATCTGGCGTATTTGCGGGAAGCCGACGGTAAAGATCAGCAAAAGGCCGCTCAGGCTGTAGATCATCGCCGCGCCGCCCACCGGACCAAGCCCTTCGCTTACGCCACGAATCAGCCCGACCATGGTGCTCCACAAGACGATAGCGGCCAATCCAATGAGCGTGGCTCTCTTCTTCTCCATATTTAACCTGATGTTGGTTCAAACGCAGTCGGGTTTTATAACACTTTTTTTTCGCTTCCGGGGGATATTTTCCTCCGCGCTTAATCCCAATGGAGTAACGAAATTCAACGTGGCTGACTATTAAGGGGTCATGGGTTCAGGACATTGATTTGACGCAAATAAAACAGGGTTATTGCTGTTAATTTCCACTCCCGCAATGAATAAACATCCCGCATGGAGGGGAACAATGGACGTCAGCCGCAGAAAGTTTTTTAAAATCTGCGCAGGCGGTATGGCCGGAACAACAGCCGCTGCATTGGGTTTTGCGCCCAAAATGGCCCTGGCTCAGGCGCGTAATTACAAATTGCTGCGCGCCAAAGAGATCCGCAACACCTGCACATACTGCTCCGTGGGCTGCGGGCTATTAATGTATAGCCTGGGCGACGGCGCGAAAAACGCGAAAGAAGCGATTTACCACATTGAAGGTGACCCGGATCATCCGGTGAGCCGCGGCGCGCTGTGCCCGAAAGGCGCGGGGTTGCTTGACTATGTTCATAGCGACAACCGCCTGCGCTATCCGCAGTACCGCGCGCCGGGTTCGGATACATGGCAGCGCATCTCCTGGGATGACGCGTTTACCCGCATCGCCAAACTGATGAAAGCCGACCGCGACGCCAATTTTATTGAAAAGAACGAACAGGGCGTGACGGTTAACCGCTGGCTGTCCACCGGGATGTTATGTGCCTCTGCGGCCAGTAATGAAACCGGCATGCTGACGCAAAAATTTGTGCGCTCCCTCGGCATGCTGGCGGTAGACAACCAGGCGCGCGTCTGACACGGACCAACGGTAGCAAGTCTTGCTCCAACATTTGGTCGCGGTGCGATGACCAACCACTGGGTTGATATCAAAAACGCTAACGTCGTGGTGGCGATGGGCGGTAACGCCGCCGAAGCCCATCCGGTGGGATTCCGCTGGGCGATGGAGGCGAAAAACAACAACGATGCGACGCTGATTGTCGTCGACCCGCGCTTTACGCGCACGGCGTCGGTGGCCGATATCTATGCGCCTATTCGCTCCGGCACGGACATTACGTTCCTGTCGGGCGTGCTGCTGTACCTGATCGAAAATAACAAAATCAATGCCGAGTACGTTAAACACTACACCAACGCCAACCTGCTGGTGCGCGACGATTTTGCCTTCGAAGATGGCCTGTTCAGCGGCTACGATGCCGAAAAGCGTCAATACGATAAATCGTCGTGGAACTATCAGTTCGACGAAAACGGCTACGCCATGCGCGACGAGACGCTGCAGCATCCGCGCTGCGTCTGGAACCTGCTGAAGCAGCACGTTTCGCGCTATACGCCGGAGGTGGTGGAGAATATCTGCGGTACGCCAAAGGCGGACTTCCTCAAAGTGTGCGAAGTGCTGGCGTCAACCAGCGCGGCGGACCGAACCACCACCTTCCTTTACGCGCTGGGCTGGACGCAGCATACCGTCGGGGCGCAGAACATCCGTACCATGGCGATGATTCAGCTGCTGCTCGGCAATATGGGGATGGCGGGCGGCGGCGTCAACGCGCTGCGCGGGCACTCCAATATTCAGGGGCTAACCGATTTAGGCCTGCTCTCGACCAGCCTGCCGGGCTACCTGACGCTGCCGTCGGAACAGCAGACGGATCTGCAAAGCTATCTCGCCGCCAATACGCCGAAGGCGACGCTGGCCGAACAGGTGAACTACTGGAGCAACTATCCGAAGTTCTTCGTCAGCCTGATGAAATCGTTCTACGGCGACGCGGCGCAAAAAGAGAACGACTGGGGCTTCCACTGGCTGCCGAAATGGGACCAGGCTTACGACGTTATCAAATATTTCAATATGATGGATAACGGTAACGTCACGGGCTATATCTGCCAGGGCTTCAATCCGGTGGCTTCGTTCCCGGACAAAAACAAGGTGGTCCGCAGCCTGAGCAAGCTGAAGTACATGGTGGTTATCGACCCGCTGGTGACCGAAACGTCGACCTTCTGGCAAAACCACGGCGAGTCGAACGATGTTGACCCGGCGGCGATTCAGACCGAAGTGTTCCGCCTGCCGTCCACCTGCTTCGCCGAAGAGGATGGTTCAATCGCCAACTCCGGGCGCTGGCTGCAGTGGCACTGGAAAGGCCAGGACGCGCCGGGCGAAGCGCGCAACGACGGCGAAATTCTGGCCGGCATTTACCACCGTCTGCGCGAGCTGTATCGCACCGAGGGCGGCAAAGGCGTCGAGCCGCTGCTGAAGATGGGATGGCACTACAAGCAGCCGGATCGTCCGGAATCAGAAGAGGTCGCGAAAGAGAACAACGGCTACGCGCTGGCGGATCTCTTCGACGCTAACGGCGCGCCGCTGGCGAAGAAGGGCCAGCTGTTGAACAGCTTCGCGCTGCTGCGCGATGACGGTACCACCGCGTCGTCCTGCTGGATCTATACCGGCAGCTGGACCGAGCAGGGCAACCAGATGGCCAACCGCGATAACGCCGATCCGTCAGGCCTTGGCAACACGCTCGGCTGGGCATGGGCGTGGCCGCTCAACCGGCGCGTGCTGTACAACCGCGCGTCGGCGGATATTAACGGCAAGCCGTGGGATGCGAAGCGGATGCTGATCCAGTGGAACGGCAGTAAGTGGGTTGGCAACGATATTCCGGACTTCAATACCGCGCCGCCGGGCAGCAAAACCGGGCCGTTTATTATGCAGCCGGAAGGCCTGGGGCGCCTGTTTGCCCTGAATAAGCTGGCGGAAGGTCCGTTCCCGGAACACTACGAGCCGATGGAAACGCCGCTTGGCACCAACCCGCTGCACCCGAACGTGGTCTCCAGCCCGGTGGTGCGCCTGTATGAAGAGGATGCCCTTCGTTTAGGTAAGAAGGATAAATTCCCGTACGTCGGCACCACCTATCGCCTGACCGAGCATTTTCATACCTGGACCAAGCATGCGCTGCTCAATGCGATTGCGCAGCCGGAACAGTTTGTCGAAATCAGCGAAGGTCTGGCGAAAGCGAAGGGGATTGCCAACGGCGATCGGGTGACGGTCAGCAGCAAGCGCGGCTTTATTCGCGCGGTAGCGGTGGTGACGCGTCGTCTGCAAACGCTCAACGTTAACGGCCAGCAGGTAGAAACCGTCGGGATCCCGCTGCACTGGGGTTTTGAAGGGGTAGCCCGCAAAGGTTACATCGCCAATACCCTGACGCCAAACGTCGGGGATTCCAACTCGCAAACGCCGGAGTACAAGGCGTTTCTGGTCAACATCGAGAAAGCGTAAGGAGCGAATGCATGGCGATGGAAACCCAGGACATTATCAAACGCTCCGCCACCAACCCGATCACGCCCGCGCCGCGCGCGCGGGATTTTAAGGCGGAAGTGGCGAAGCTGATCGATGTCTCCTCCTGCGTAGGCTGTAAAGCCTGCCAGGTGGCCTGTTCCGAGTGGAACGATATCCGCGATGAGGTTGGGCACTGCGTCGGGGTGTACGACAACCCCGCCGATCTGAGCGCCAAATCCTGGACGGTAATGCGCTTTAGCGAAACCGAACAGAACGGCAAGCTGGAGTGGCTGATACGCAAAGACGGCTGCATGCACTGCGAGGATCCGGGCTGCCTGAAGGCGTGCCCGTCCGCCGGGGCGATTATTCAGTACGCTAACGGCATCGTCGACTTTCAGCAGGAGAACTGCATCGGCTGCGGCTACTGCATCGCCGGGTGCCCCTTTAACGTCCCGCGCCTCAATAAAGAGGATAACCGGGTCTATAAGTGCACCCTGTGCGTTGACCGGGTCAGCGTCGGCCAGGAACCGGCCTGCGTGAAAACCTGCCCAACCGGCGCGATTCACTTCGGCAGCAAGAAAGAGATGCTGGAAGTGGCCAACGAGCGCGTGGAAAAGCTGAAGAAACGCGGCTATCCCCATGCCGGGGTGTATAACCCGCCGGGCGTCGGCGGCACCCACGTGATGTACGTGCTGCATCATGCGGACCAGCCGGAGCTGTACCACAACCTGCCGAAAGAGCCGCAGATCGATACGTCGATCAACCTGTGGAAAGGCGCGCTGAAGCCGCTCTCGGCGGTCGGGTTTATCGCCACCTTTGCCGGGCTGATTTATCACTACATCGGGATTGGGCCGAATAAAGAAGCGGATGACGATGAGGAGGAGCATGATGAGTAAATCGAAAATGATTGTGCGCACGAAGTTTATTGACCGCGCCTGTCACTGGACGGTGGTCATCTGCTTTTTCCTGGTGGCGCTATCGGGGATCTCGTTTTTCTTCCCGACGCTGCAGTGGCTGACCGAAACCTTCGGTACGCCGCAGATGGGGCGTATTCTGCATCCGTTCTTCGGGGTACTGATTTTCGTGGCTCTGATGTTTATGTTTGTGCGCTTTGTCCATCACAATATTCCCGACAAGCAGGATATCCCCTGGCTCAAGGGCATTATTGAGGTACTGAAAGGCAACGAGCATAAAGTGGCGCGGGTAGGGAAATATAACGCGGGGCAGAAAATGATGTTCTGGACCATCATGAGCATGATTTTTGTGCTGCTGGTGACCGGCGTGATTATCTGGCGGCCCTGGTTTGCCCACTATTTCCCGATTCAGGTTATTCGCTATAGCCTGCTGATTCACGCGACCTCGGCGATTATTCTTATTCATGCGATTTTGATCCACATGTATATGGCGTTTTGGGTGAAGGGATCGATTAAAGGCATGATCGAAGGGAAGGTGAGTCGCCGCTGGGCGAAGAAGCATCATCCGCGCTGGTATCGCGAGGTGGAGCGTCAGGAAGCGAAGAAAGAGAGCTGTGAAGGGCTGAAGTAAGCGTAACTGAGCAACCCGCTCTGGCTGAAGCCGGAGCGGATCGGGTATTGGTAACAAGGGCGTCAATGGCGGAAATAACTTCGCCTCTGGCGCTTTTTAAGTTACAGATAAAATCTTCGCGCTTGATCGGCTTATTATTAAGGTTTGTCATCATCGGCGAACAAAGCATAAACGTTTCAAATTCAATATTTACCTCAGGAACTGAATAATCAATCTGCCAGTGAACCTATGAAATAATCACGCCGTTTTATGGATAAATATGCCACCCGGCGTTTTTATCTGGTCTGCCGTTTAATAATGCACAATAATGCCGGCGGTATGTTTTATAACAAGTGATTAGTTGTATGAAAAAGACTATTTTTTCGTTAGCGCTTGGCACTTTTGGTCTCGGAATGGCGGAATTTGGCATCATGGGCGTATTACCTGAAATTGCCCATGACGTCGGGATATCGATTCCCGCCGCGGGCAATATGATCTCCTGGTATGCGCTTGGCGTCGTCATCGGCGCGCCGGTGATGGCGCTGTTCTCCAGCCGCTTTTCGTTAAAATCGGTGATGCTGTTCCTCGTGGCGCTGTGCGTTATCGGCAATGCCATCTTTACGCTATCTTCCAGCTATTCGATGCTGGCGCTGGGGCGCCTGATCTCCGGTTTCCCGCACGGCGCCTTCTTTGGCGTGGGGGCGATCGTTCTGTCGAAAATTGCGCCGCCGGGGAAGGTCACCGCCGCGGTGGCTGGAATGATTGCCGGAATGACGGTCGCTAATTTGCTGGGGGTTCCCGCCGGAACCTGGCTTGGCCATCAGTTTAGCTGGCGCTATACCTTTCTGGCGATTGCGGTGTTTGACATCGCCGTGCTGGTCGCCATCGCCTGGTGGGTGCCCACGCTGTTTGATAAACCGACGACGCGCTTGCGCTCGCAGTTTCATTTTTTAACATCGCCCGCACCGTGGTTAATTTTTGCCGCGACGATGTTCGGCAATGCCGGCGTATTCGCGTGGTTTAGCTATATTAAGCCGTTTATGATTAACGTCTCCGGTTTTGGTGAGAGCGCCATCATAGCCATTATGCTGCTGGCGGGGCTGGGGATGGTTCTGGGGAATTTATTCAGCGGTAAAGTCTCCGTCCGTTATAGCCCGTTACGTATTGCCGCCGTGACGAATGGCGTGATTGTCGTGACTTTATTACTTCTGTTCCTGCTGGGTGAGAATAAAGCCGCCGCATTAACCCTCGCGTTTATTTGCTGCGCGGCCCTGTTTGCCCTGTCGGCACCGCTGCAAATTCTGCTGCTGCAAAATGCGAAGGGCGGCGAGATGCTGGGCGCGGCGGGCGGCCAGATCGCCTTTAATCTCGGCAGCGCCATTGGGGCGCTATTCGGCGGGATGATGATTACGGCCGGTCCTGGCTGGCGTTTCGTTGCCTTACCGGCCGCGCTGCTTTCGTTTCTTGCGCTCAGTTCGCTGCTGATTTATGCCCGCCATCAGCGGCGTCTGGCCTGATTAAGCCCGCTGGCGGCTATTCCTGCCACGGCTCGCCGAGGGTCAGCATTAACCGGTTGGCCCAGGCAAAGAAAGCCGCCGATTGCAGTAAATCCAGTCGGGCGAGGGTATCCAGCCCCTGTTGCTCGACGGCGGCAAGGTGGTCAACGGACAACGCGGGAGGGGTAACGGAAATCGCGGCGGCGAAATCGATCTGCGCCTGCCATCCCGGCGTCTGCCCGTCGCTTAACTGCTCTCCCGGCGTCACCGCCAGCAGCGTCTCTACCGCCGTTTCATCTTTGGCCAGCTGTGCCGCTTTGCGCGCATGCACCGAGGCGCAATAAATACAGCCGTTGATTTTGCTCGCCACCGTTGCCGCCAGCTCGCGCTCGGCGCGCGGCAGGCCGCCGGGAGTATAAAAGATCCCTTTATCGGTTAACGTGCGCTGCTCGAGGAGCGGCAGGTTGCGCGCCAGCAGGCGGAAGTAGGGCGAATCGCTGTGGCCGAATTTCGCCAGCAGCGCCTGCTCGTCGGGGGTAAATTCCGCCAGCGGTTTAGCCGCCAGCCAGGGCTCCCAGTGCAGTTCATCGCGGGTGAAGTGCACCGGCGCCTTCTTACCGCTGATGGTTTGCGGCGAGGTATGCCAGAATCCCGCCACCGTCGGGGTTTGTGCGACGTGGATATTTTTGCCGTTAAGCAGGCGCAGCCCGACGACCAGCCGGCTCTGGAAGCTGACAAACGCGATAAGCTGGGCGAGGGTGACGATGCCGCGCAGGCTCCATCCGGCGCGGATTAAGGCCTCAAGCGCCGACGGCGTGGCCTCCACGGGCGTAAAGGTCAACAGCCGGGCAAAGGCCAGCGCCGGCGCCAGCCGCGGCGATGTGGGGTCGGCAATGCCAAAGCCGGCGTAGTGGGCGGCCAGCGCATCGCTCTCATGCAGCTTCGCCACCCTCGCGGCCACGGCAAAACGCTCGTCGAGCGGAAAGTCGTTATCCTGCTGACCAAACAGCGTTTCATAACTTCCCTGAGCATGGCGGGTGGCCGCCTCGCGCACGGCTCGCGCCGCCGCTAAGGCGGAATCTGGGGCAATTTCTGCCAGTTCGGCCAATATATCCTGACTGAGCGTCATGGTGACTCCTTATCGTATCTGCGGGGCAATATGCTGAGCGATCAGCTCAATGGAACGAAGCGTGTCGCGGTGCGAGGGTTCAACGGAGTGCACCTGAAACGAAATATCGGTTACCCGCCGCAGGACGCTATCGCGGGCCAGCGAAGCGGCGACGTGCTGCGGGTCGCCAACGTGCGCGTCAAGCTGCGGCAAAAAATCAGTGACAGTGTCACCAATAATATCATGACCTGCGGCGCGATGCTGTGCAGCCTGCTGGCGCAGGCCGGGTTCAGCGACCTGCAGCGCATACTGCTGGCTATCGGCGACAAAGGCCGTCCGCGAGGCGAGGATCCTTGGCTCGACGCCCGCCGGCAGCGCGGCGAGATAGGCGTCAATAATCGGATTCTGGATAGCGTCCAGCGGCAGCGTGGGCTGTCCGGCCGGACGCGGCTGCGTGCGCGAGAGCATCAGCCCGTGCCCGGCCTGAGCCGCGCGAACCGCCCCCTCAATGGAAAAGGTGGCAATCCAGATGCGCTCCGCCAGCTGCGGCGCCTGAGGGTACAGATGATTATCCGGGTGCGAGAGCGAATCCCCGCGCCAGGCGCTTTGAATCAGATGCAGGTGTTCAGCAAACACCGCGCTGCGCTGGTCCATCGTCAGCCCGAAGGGTAAAAACGAAGTGGGGGTGCCGCCGGAGCCGAAGCCTACCTCCAGCCGTCCATCGGCGAGCAGATCCAGCACCGCCGCATCCTCCGCCACCCGCAGCGGGTTTTCCATCGGCAGGGTGATAATGGCGGTGCCAAGACGAATACGCTCGGTGTGCGCCGCGGCGTGGGCGAGAAAGACCAGCGGCGACGGCAGGCCGCCTTCGTGCTCATGAAAATGGTGCTGAGCGATCCACGCGCTGTCGAATCCCAGGCGTTCCGCGTGGCGAATTTGCTCGGTGGCCAGCCGGTAGCGCTCTTTAGGCGTGGCGTGGTCCAGCAGACGGGTGAAAAAGCCCAGTCGTTTACGCGTCATGCAACCTCCTTGCTCGGGGATGAAAAGTGGGGAATCGCGGCGATAAGCTCGCGGGTATAGTCATGCTGCGGGGCGCTGAACAGTCGGCTGACGTCGCCGTGTTCAACCACCTGGCCCGCCCGCAGCACCGTCACGCTGTGGGCGATACGGCGCACCGTCGCCAAATCGTGAGTGATAAACAGATAGCTCAGCCCCAGCTGCTGCTGAAGCTGCTGCAGCAGCGCGAGAATTTGCGCCTGCACCGTGACGTCCAGCGCCGAAGTCGCTTCATCGAGGACAAGGATCGTCGGTTCAAGGATTAAGGCGCGGGCGATGGCCACCCGCTGCCGCTGGCCGCCGGAAAGCTCACGGGCGGTTCGCGACAGCAGCTCCGGAGCGAGCGCCACGCGGGCGGCGACCGTTTCGACGCGCTGGCGCCGCACTTCGGCGTTGAGGCGGTCGAAGTTTTTTAACGGCTCTTCGATAATCTCAAACAGCGTTTGCCGCGGGTCCAGCGAGGCAAAAGGATTCTGGTAAACGAACTGAATTTTACGCCGCAGCTGGCGGAGCGCCTCGCGGCTGAGATGCCCGGCATCGATACCGTCGATAGCGATATGGCCGCTATCGGCCTTTTCGAATCCCAGCAGGATCCGCGCAAGGGTCGTTTTGCCGGAGCCGGACTCGCCGACCAGCGCGTGGGTGCTTCCGCGCTTCACCTCGAAGCTCACGGCGTCCAGCGCCTGCAAATGCGCGCGGCCTAATGAGAAGCGTTTGCTGATGCCCTCCACACGGATCGCCGGGGTCGCCAGCACGCGCCCGCTGGCCGGGGCAATGGTCAGCGTCGAACCCTGGAGATCGCTGAGCAGCTGGCGGGTATAGGTATGCTGCGGCGTACGTATGACGTCGCCGGTCGCGCCCTGTTCCTGAATCTCGCCGTGGCGAAAGACCAGAAGACGGTCGGCGCGTTCCGCCGCCAGCGCCAGATCGTGGGTGACGAACAGTACCGCCGTGCCGGACTCCCGGCGCAGCGTATCCAGCAGGTCGAGGATCCGTTTCTGTACCGTCACGTCGAGGGCGCTGGTGGGTTCATCGGCAATGATTAAGTCGGGTTTCAGGGCGATCGCGATAGCAATCAGCACCCGCTGCTTCATACCGCCTGAAAGCTGGTGGGGATATTGATCGATGCGCTGTTCCGGGTGGCTCAGCCCAACTTTGGTCAGCAGCGCCAGCACCTGCGCTTTACGCGCCGCGACGCTGCTTTTTTGATGCAGACGCAGGATTTCGCCCACCTGCGCGCCGATGGTTTTCACCGGATTCAGGGAGTTGCCCGGATCCTGAGGCACCAGGCTAATCCGCGCGCCGCGCAGGCCGTCGAGGCGTTTAGCGGACCAGCCGCTGATATCTTCGCCATTAATCAAGATACGCCCGCTGTCCCGGCGCGCGTTATCCGCCAGCAGGCCAATAATCGCCTGCGCGGTGGTGGTTTTACCTGAGCCGGATTCACCGACAAACGCCAGCATTTCGCCGCGTTTGACCTGAAAACTCACGTCGTGCACGACCTCGCGCCATTCACGCTGTGAACGATAGCTGATGCGCAGATGCTCTACGCTTAAAACATTCATCGGCGTTCTCCGCTAAATTGACGGCTAATACGGTTGGCGGCGAGCACGACCGCAATCACCGCAATACCGGGAAGGGTGGTCAGCCACCAGGCGGTGGAGAGATAGTTGCGGCCTTCGGCGATCAGCAGACCCCACTCCGGGACCGGCGGCGGCGTGCCGTAGCCGAGAAAACTCAGGGTCGAGAGCGCCAGAATGGCCTGGCCGAACTGGAGGGTGGCAAAGGCCAGCACCGCGGTGAGCGAGTTGGGCAGAATATGCCGCCAGAAAACGGCGAGAAAGGTGCCGCCGCTGCCGTAGGCCGCTTCGACGAAGTCGCTGTGGCGTACGCGGACCACCTCCGCTCGCGCCAGGCGGGCAAAGCTGGCGACGGCCGCCGCGCCGACCGCGACGGCGGCGTTGAGCGTGCCGAAACCGAGCAGAATGATGACCGTCAGCGACAGCAATAAAGAGGGGATCGCCAGCAGCACGTCGACCAGGCGCATGATTGCCGACTCCACGCGTCCCGCCAGCGCGCCGGCCAGCGTGCCCAGCGCGGTACCGATAAACAGGCCGATCGCCACCGCCGCCAGCGCGGCGGAAAGCGAATGAACGGCGCCGAAGACGATGCGGCTCCACAGATCGCGGCCCAGCTGGTCGGTTCCCAGCCAGTGGCCGGCCTGCGGGGCCAGCCGCTGGGCGCCGGGGAACCCTTCCAGCGGGCTATAGGCGGTAAACAGCTGCGGAGCGATAGCCATCAGCGCGGCAACGATCATCACCGCCCAGGCCAGAAGCAGACCGGGCTGAACGCGCCGCGTACGCCAGTTTGACGTGCGGCGGCGCGCGGCGGTTGCGTAATCCACCAGGCTCATACGGCACCTCCGATAACGGTTTTCAGGCGCGGATCGAACAGCGGCATCAGCAGGTCGACCAGCAGATTAATCAGCACGAAACCGAGGGCAGAGATCATCACCACCGCCTGCAGTACCGCGATATCCTGATTATTGACGGCCTGCTGCGTCAGCAGCCCCAGACCGCCGCGGCCAAACACAGTTTCGGTAATCAGCGCGCCGGCGATCAGTTCCCCCAGCAGCAGACCGGCGATGTTGAGCACCGGCAGCAGGGCGTTGCCGGTAACGTGCCGCCACAGGGCGCCGGTTTCGCTCAGGCCTTTGGCGCGGGCAACGGCGACAAATGGCTGCGCGGCGACCTGATCCAGACTGCGCATCAGGATTTGCGCCAGCGGAGCGGAAATCGGCACCGCGACGGCAATAATGGGCAAAATCAGCCCCTCAATCGGCCCGGGATTGATCACCGGGATCCAGCGCAGCTGAAAGGAGAAAATCTGAATCAGGGCGATGCCGAGCCAGAACGTCGGCAGCGAGATAAACAGCGCCGGCAGGGATTGCAGCGCGTTGCTGAGCCAGCGCAGGCCCGGCAGCCGTGAGGCGAAGGCGAGGGCGAAGGCCAGCGCCACCGCCAGAGCAAAGGCGGGCAGCGCCAGGCTTAATGTTTCCGGCAGGTTGCTGGCGATAAGCGCGCTGACCGGCAGCCCGGCCTGCAGCGAATAGCCAAAATCGCCACGCAGCATGGCCATCAGCGTGTGGAAGTACTGTCTCCACAGCGGGTTATCGGCCCCGTAGGCGAGGCGCATTTCGGCGATCTGCTCAGGGCTGAGCCCCAGATCCGGATTCTGAAACTTGATCAGTACCGCATCGCCGGGCAGCACCTGTAACAGGACGAAGGAGAGGGTAAACGCGGCCCACAGTACCAGTAAACCCTGACCGAACCGCCGCAGAAGATAGTGGCTCATCGCGGGCTCCTTAGTGCTTTTCCAGCCAGGCGCCGTAGAACGACGGGCGGCCTACCGCTTCAAAACTGACGCCTTTCACCCACGGCGCGCCGGCAAAGACCTGCGGCTCTTCAAATATCGGGATTACGTAGGCGTTGTCGAGCAGGTAGCGCTGGGCGTCGCCGGTGAGCTGGAGGCGTTTTTGCGGCTCGACTTCGGCTGAGATCGCGGTCAGCAGCGCGTTGAGCTTATCGTCGCGGAAGCGTTGGACCTTGTCGCTGGAGCCGCCTTTTTGCAGCAGCGCGTCGCGGTTAGCGGGGAAGAACATGCTTTTCACCACGTCAGGGTCGGCGCGGCCCACTTCTGACACGGTAAGCGGCGTTTTCAACGGGTCGAGGCTGTCCAGCGTACGGCTGCCGGCATCACCGGCTTTGACCGCCAGCGCAACGCCGACCTGGCGCCACTGCTGGGCGACAAGCTGGAGTACCTCTTTGTTTTGCGGCTGGGGCAGGGATTCATAGACGGTTAATGCCAGGCGCTGGCCATCTTTGACCCGTATACCGTCGGCGGCCGGTTTCCAGCCCGCCTCATCAAGCAGCTGTTTCGCTTTGGCCGGATCGAAAGCCAGCTTATCGCTGAGGTTAACGTATCCGGCCGCGGTGCTGGCGACGACGGAGGTCGCCTGCGGATAGTTGGCGGAGAACAGGGTTTCAACCACCTGTCTGGCGTCGGTGGCGTGCAGCAGCGCCTGACGAACGCGCAGGTCGGCAACCAGCGGATTATCCGGGCGGAAGCTCAGGCTGTCGTTAACGCCGCGCGTCGGGGCGGCATAGATTTTAAAGCCCCGATCGGTTGCCTGCTTTTCATCATAGGCCTGCACCTGGCGAATAAAATCGGCCTGGCCTGCCAGCAGCGCGCCAACGCGTACGCCATCTTCCGGGGTGACGATATAGGTTATGCCGTCGAGATTCGCTGGCCCCTGCTGGGCGAGGCTTTTCGGCCCCCATTGATAATCCTGACGTGCGACCAGAGCGAGTTCACGTCCCGGCTTTTCATCTTTAACCGTAAAAGGCCCGGAGCCAATAATATGGCGGGCGTCGCCCAGCTCTTCAAAATTTCGCGCCAGGGTGCTCAGGGAAACCAGCCCGGAGCCGATGGTCGCGGTGCCCTGCAGAAATCCCGGCGAGGGCTTTTTAAAGTAGAACTTAACCGTCAGCGGATCGATGACTTCGCTGCGATCGTAGTTATTAATCACCTCGGACACCGGCAGGCGGTGCGCTTTGTTACCGAGACCGTAGGTATCAAAGTTTTTGGCAACCGCATTGGCGTCAAGCGGGGTGCCATCAGAAAAGGTGACGCCAGGGCGAATCTTAAAGGTATATTCGGTTTTATCCGCGTTGGCGCTCCAGCTTTCGGCAATCCACGGTTCGACTTGTAAGGTTTTTGGATTTTGCCAGGTCAGCTTATCGGTTATTTGATTAAGAATACCGCCGTTAGGATAAAAGCCTCCGGCCGGGGGATAAAGATTGGTATGCGGCTGCTGCTCCAGATAAATTAACGTGCCGCCTTTAACCGGCGCGTCGGCGGCCCACGCGGAAAACGCGCCGCTCAAAAAAAATGCCGCCAGCGCGGGCAGGCGAAAACGGGTGTGCATGGTGAATTCCTTTGTTATCTCTTGTTTGGCCATCATCGGGCGCGCGTTTTAACAAAGGAAGTAAGGATTTGCGCTAAGCATTTGCATAAAAAGCATTTATACCCGGCTCGATTTTTAGGGGCTGGTATTTACATGCCTTTCAGCTGAAACTCATGCTGGATAATTTAATGACTGAGAGATAGTCAGCGTAATAAAGGGATAGCGACGATGCTGAAGTATTTACTGATGTTGGCGATGACGGTGCTGGCAGGCTGTACCAGCGCACCCAATTTGCCCTCTACCGATACCATTATTAAGGTTAAACCTATTGAGTCGGGCATCATTGCCAATTCAAACAAATACAGCTATCGATTCTTCCGTAAAGGGGTGCCGCAGGAGTACCAGCGTTATAATACTTTCTACGAACGCTTCAATAAGGTCGCATCCGGCGTACGGGTGAATTTTGTCGTGAAACAGCATGAGGTTGTTGCGGAATATCTGGTGGTGCTCGACAAGCGCAGACTGGATGCCAGTCAGCTAAGTCTGTTAACCAGCCAGTATCACGCGACCGCGCTGGACAACGACCATCTTGGCGTACTGTTTAAAGCGACCGGTTTCTGGTCAACCGTTGATCCCAATGAGCTGGATGACGCTTATCGCCTTGCCAGACCCGTCGTCGTGTCAATTAACGATAAAACGCAGACCATTAGCCCTCTGGGAGAGATCGCCCTGATTCCGCTGGTGCCGCTATTTCCGCTGGTGATGATGTACGGTTGCGCAACGGGGCCGTGCGTGTAAAGGGACAATTAAACCTCTCCCGTAGCGGGAGAGGTCCGAAGATTAGCGGCGGAAATCAATGACCATACGGCCGCGAATCTGTCCCTGTTCCATCTCTTTGAAGATGGCGTTGATATCGCCCAGCGGACGCAGGGTCACTTTCGGTACGACTTTCCCTTCCGCGGCAAACTGGAAGGCTTCGGTCAGGTCCTGACGGGTACCGACCAGCGAACCCACCACTTCGATACCGTCGAGGACCAGACGCGGAATGTCCAGGCTCATCGCTTCCGGAGGCAGGCCTACCGCCACCACGCGTCCACCCGCGCGAACCGCATCCACCGCTGAGTTAAACGCCGCTTTGGCGACGGCGGTTACCACCGCGGCATGCGCGCCGCCGGTTTTCTCATGAATAATTTTGGCTGCGTCTTCGCTGCGGGAGTTGATGGTCAGGTCCGCGCCCATTTCAGCGGCCAGCTTCAGCTGTTCATCATTAACGTCAAGGGCGATGACTTTGGCGTTAAACACGTTTTTGGCATACTGCAGCGCCAGATTGCCGAGGCCGCCGAGGCCATAAATGGCAATCCACTGGCCGGGTTTGATATGTGAGACTTTGACCGCTTTATAGGTGGTGACGCCCGCGCAGGTGATGCTGCTGGCCGCCGCAGAATCGAGCCCGTCCGGCACTTTGACCGCATAATCGGCCATGACGATACACTCTTCCGCCATACCGCCATCCACGGTGTAGCCGGCATTTTTCACCGAGCGACACAGCGTTTCGTTGCCGCTGTTACAATATTCACAATGCCCGCAGCCTTCGAAGAACCACGCCACGCTGGCGCGATCGCCCGGCTTCAGAGAATGAACGCCGGGGCCGACCTGCTGCACAACGCCCACGCCTTCATGGCCCAGAATGACCCCGGTTTTATCGCCAAAGTCGCCGTTCTTAACGTGCAGGTCGGTGTGACATACGCCGCAGCAATCCATTTTTAAAAGGGCTTCGCCATGTTGCAGGGGACGAAGCGTTTTTTCCGTAACATTGACCTGATGATCTTGCGTGACGACAGCAGCTTTCATTCTGTTCTCCTTATTGAACATAAGCGTATTAACACAATTTTGTTTTTTACGCATGCTAAGGTTTAGCTTAAATCTTCATTAAATCAAGGAAATAATGGATATTCCTTGCCGGGGTGAGCTTGGCGCGCCGATTTTTTAATCAGATTTATTAATGAAATTCACGTCACATTACTGTCATCGTTACGTCATACACGCTTCATTTGCGGCCTCTATCGTTCTGTTTTTCAATTTCTTATAACGATAGAGCGACACGACAATGCATCTGGTAAAAACACTCCTTGCCTCAGGCCTGCTGCTTTCCGCTACCGTTCAGGCGCAGAACGTACTGGATTTCCCGCAGCCGAAAAACAATCCTGAAGAGTTTTATGCCGTGACCGAAATTCCCGCGGGCGGCATTATCAAATATGAAACCGACGCCAAAACCGGCTTTCTGATCGCCGATCGTTTTCAGTCGATGCCGGTGGCCTATCCGGCTAACTACGGTTCGCTGACGCAATCCCTGGCAGGGGATGGCGATCCGCTGGACGTGGTGTTTTATACCCGCGCGCCGATGGCGCCGGGAACGCTGATTAAGCTGCGCGCGATTGGCGTGCTCAAGATGATTGATGGCGGCGAGAAGGACGACAAAATCATTGCCGTTCCGGCAAGCAAAATCGACCCAACCTACGATGACATCAACACCATCGGCGATCTGCCGAAAATCGAGCAGGAGCGTTTGCAGGCTTTCTTCCGCGTTTACAAACAGCTGCCGGAAGGGCGTAAAAAAGTGGAGCTGAACGGCTTTAACGATGCCGCCGCCGCGAAGCAGGAAATTAAAGCGGCATGGGATGCCTGGAAAGAGAAAAATCCGCAATAAGCGGAAAAACAGGCATCGCCCGGTGCCTGTCGCTTTTTCTTCGCCCTATTATCCGCAGAGTGAGGTAATACGGGGGACTACGCCGGAACCGCCGAAATTTCCGTTACCCTGCGTCCTTTTCTTCAGCCCCAGCGTGGCGACGATGCGCTCGAAATTGCTTTTTTCACGGGTAATAAGTCCAGGTCAATCTCACTGCTGACGTTGTCTCATATCACTGGTACGATATAAATCTCTTTCACGGCCCTTATACGTACATATTTATGACAGAAATACGCATTGGCTATGCCCGATGTTCAACTGACCGCCAGGATCTGGCTCAGGCGGCAGTTCGCCAGGGAGACACGCTGGTCGTACCGAAACTGGACAGGCTGGCCCGTTCAGTTCCGGATGCAAGAGATATTGCTGATGCCCTTCAGGCCCGTGGCGTGAAGCTGGCGCTGGGCAACAGCCTCTACGACCCTGCAGATCCGATGGGTAAGATGTTCTTTAATGTGCTGGCGACGTTTGCCGAGTTTGAAGGCGACCTGATACGTCTTCGCACGCGCGAAGAGATGGCCATCGCCCGGGCTAAAGGAAAACTGCGGGGGAAGCAGCCGAAGCTGTCAGATAAACAGCAGAAAGAGCTTTGCATGATGCGCGGAAGCGGCGAGTACTTGGCTGAATTATTCTCCGTCTCCCGCCCCACGGTCTATCGGACGCTTTCTCGTGGGAAATAATGGTTAACCGGATTTAATGAAATAAGCAAGGAGCGGCTATGTACTACAGAAATGAAGTTATAAGTTATTTGCAGGCTAATAAAATTCTTGCGTTAAAACTCGACCACGCATTAAAGGATGTAGGAAAAGACGTATCAAATCAGATTGAAAGGATCGGTGCAGGCGCAACGCGTGTGCTGTATTATACATCCTGCTTTACTGATGAATATCAGGACGTATGCCAGAAACAAAAGTCCGAAGATATCCGATTTACTAAAGGCGTTTATCATATTATAAGACATGGAGATGTTGTGTATGAAATGCTTAGGATTTACTTTGAAGAAGTATTCCGATACAAAACGTCCGATCAACTAGAGCACATCAAACAACTGTTAATGGCAGTAAATATTCATATTGCCGCAAGTTCACTCACAAATACAGGATTTGCTTTAGCAACAGCATCATTTGTCGCTGCAGGCATGAATTTAAGCCTTGAACTCAGTGCACTGGCAGGGAGAAGAGCGGGAGGTGTTGTTGGGGTTATTGGTTTATATGGCGTTGTGCAGAAAGCGGCAGATAGTGCGCGTCGTCTTCATATTACTTGTCCAGCGTACTACTCGGCGCTATATGCACAAGAGCTGGAAATGATGTACTTCCTGATAGAGCCATTGTTTGAACGAGCTGAGGCGTTTAATGCACAATGGGTATCGGATGGTGAGATTGCAGACATCATCACCAGGATGATTCGATAATCATGATGAGTCTTATTAAAAGGTTTTTCAGACGGATATTCAGGTCATTGATATCGATGTACGGTCCTGCCTTATTGACACTTTTATTTGCAATTGTCCTTTTTCAAATTTTCCCTGATGGACCAATATGGCCTGTCCCCATATTCTGCATTTTTGTGATCGTTGTTTTTTATCGATACGTGAAATGGTAATCATCAAAACATCAAAATTTAGCATTGTTTGAAATTTATTTATAAGGAAATGCTATGTCTACACCCGCACATTTATGGCTCGAAGATGAAAATGGTTCGCCGATTGTTGGCAGTTGCCTAATGCCACTTCGCCTGGGTTCAATCGAATTAAAATCATTCTCTCACGGTGTCACTATTCCGGTTGACCCGAGCTGGGGAAAACTTACAGGTACACGCGTTCACCGCCCTATAACGATAGTGAAAGAATTTGATCAGACAACACCACTTCTGTACCGCGCGGTCTGTGAAGGCCGGACCATGAAAAAGGCTACAATTAAGATGTACCGCATTCTGGAATCGGGCATCGAGGCCGAGTATTTCAATATCATTCTTGAAAACGTCAAATTCATAACGGTCGCACCATTCCTGTCTCCTAACGGTATGAGTAGTACTCACCTTGAAACGCTTGAATTGCGTTATGAAGCAATTACATGGAAGTATACGGAGGGTAATATTGTCTATCGTGATTCATGGAACGATCGTTGTTGTGCCTGATGACAAGGGGTACCAAGGGAGGCCATTGCCTCCCTTGGCTCTGACGAGGAGATAAAATGATCGACTTAACCGCCAGGATTGATATCGTTACCGGCTATCGTCCGGGAATGATTGGCCGCATTACGCAGATGCACGGCGAGTACTATGCGAAGCATTATGAATTTGGTCACTTTTTCGAGAGCAAAGTGGCCAGCGGGCTGGCGGAGTTTTCCGGTCGTCTTGAGAAACCGTGCAACCGGGTTTGGCTTGCCGTTCAGGGTGAGCAGATTGTCGGATCGGTGGCGATTGACGGCGAGGATCTTGGTAATAATGAAGCGCATCTGCGCTGGTTTATCCTCGACGATAGCTGCCGGGGAAGCGGTGTTGGCCGACGTCTGCTGAATGAAGCGATGGCCTTTTGCGATAGCCAGAACTTCGCCGCGGTGCGGCTGTGGACCTTCAGCGGGCTGAACGCCGCCCGCAGGCTGTATGAATCCTTAGGCTTTACGCTGGATAAAGCGTGGCAGGGGGATCAGTGGGGGCGGATGATGACCGAGCAGCAGTTTAGTCGGGTTAAACCGGCTTCGCCTGCCGGCGCGGAATAATCTCCCGGCGCGGATCGCCGCGCCGGGAGAGCGCCTGTTAGCCTAATAACGTCGCAATCGTTGTTATCTCCTTGCGCCACTGCGCCTGCAGCTGCGGTTTTTGATGTTTTGGTTTGCGCGCCAGATCGTCGGCCAGCAGCTGCTCAAGCGTGACTAACCGCTCCAGCAGCGCATCCTGGTCCTCCTCCGGTTCGCTACTGTTCACCGTCACGGCCTGCGTCGCCGGACGACGAACGGCGGTGCGCAAAATCTCATACACCTCTTCGCTGCTGTGCCATTCGCTCAGCCCGCGCTCGTCGATAAGCCAGAAGCGATTGCAGCTGCGGTTAATGAGCTCGCGATCGTGGCTCACCAGCAGCAGGCCGCCGGGATAGTCGCTCAGCGTAGCCGCCAGCGCCGTTTTGCCATCTATATCTAAATGGTTGGTAGGCTCATCCAGCAGCAGCAGGCTATAGCGCGCCAGAGAGAGGCCGACGAACAGCAGGCGCGAACGCTCGCCGCCGCTTAAGGTGGCGACCTTTTGCCCGTGACGCGGCCAGCTGAATCCGGCGGAAATCAGCGCCCGCCTGCGCGCATCCGGGCCTGGTTCAAAGGGCTCCAGCGCGTCGAGAAGGGTATCGTCATCCGCCAGCTGATGCAGGGTCTGGTCGTAATAACCCGGCTTCAGCCGCGGATGCAGGCGCAAACCGCTCTCCGCCGTTTCCTGCTGCATTTGCCGCCACAGCAGACGCAGCAGCGAAGACTTGCCGCCGCCGTTACGGCCCATCACCGCCACCCGATCGCCGCTTTTCAGGCGAGCCAGGCCCGCGGTAAACAGGGCCGGCAGACCGGGCGCGGGGGGAACCGGGAGCTGTTCCATCTCCAGCAGTCGGTCAGCCCGCAGCATGTCGCCGTGGAGCGCCAGCCGCCAGGGGGTGCCCATGGTCAGCTCGGTTTGGCTCTCCTTCAGGCGTTGAACCTGCTTCTCCATCTGCTTGGCTTTGCGGGAGAGATCTTCGTTGTCATAGGTCCGACCCCAGATAGCCAGCCGTTTGGCGCTGGCGGCGACCCGGTCGATCTCTTTTTGCTCGGCTTTATGGCGCTGCGCATCGCTGGCGTCCTGCTCTTCCAGCGCCCGGCGGGCGGCGCTGCAGGGCAGGGAGAAGGCGTGCAGCGTTCTGTCGCGCAGGATCCAACTGGCATTAGTTACAGCATCCAATAAGATATTATCATGCGACACCAGAACGAAGCTCCCCTGCCAGGTTTGCAGGAAGCTTTCCAGCCACAGGAGGGTCGGCAGGTCGAGATGGTTTCCCGGCTCATCCAGCAGCAGGAGATCCGGCTGCTGAATCAGCGCCCTGGCAAGCAGCAGCCGGGTATGCTGACCGCCGCTCAGGGTTGACGCCCGCTGCGCGGCCTCATCTGGCGTAAAGCCCATCTCTGCCAATAGCCTCTCCGCTTGCCAGCGCTGACTCTCACGCTCAGGGGCGGGAAGTTTCGCAAGTACTACCTGCAGCAGGGGCTGCGCTAACAGCGCATCGGGTAGATGCTGTTCCACACGCGCCATCAGACAGTGACTGGCCAGCGCCACGCTGCCCGAACTGGGCACGATCGTGCCGTCCAGCACCTGTAGCAGGGTACTTTTTCCGCAGCCGTTATAGCCAATCAGGCCAATACGGTCGCCTTTTTTCAGGGTAAAGGAGAGGTTTGTGAACAGCGGGCCAAACGCCGTATCAACATGAAGAGATTGTGCAGTTAGTAATGTGCTCATTGTGAACTTACTCAAGAGTTACAGGCATGTGAATGCCTCGTCAAACATCGCTGACGATAACCCGGTAAGCCCGAGGGAAGGGAGTTAGTCTATGGTTTCTTCGCTCAAGCTGAAGTTATCGCAGCACGATACCGATAACGCTTGAGCAGGTGCGATCGCCAAATGCACGTGAAAAAAACATTTCACAGTACGACATGGGATCCTCCTTTTTTATTCAGTGAGTTGATGGGTGCTGGCAGTGTAGAGGGAGAAAGCGGTTTTGACCAGATGAGAATAAAAAAAGGCCTGCAAAGCAGGCCCCCTGTATGACTCATCTACCGGTTAAATCGACGTGCGCCGGTAGTTCCGGTACTCCGGCTGCCAGAAGTTATCGGCGATCGCCTGCAGCAACGCTTCGGCGGAGGTTTTCACCGCCACGCCCTGTTCCTGGGCGATTTTACCCACCGCAAACGCGATAGCGCGCGAAACGCTCTGAATATCCTTCAGCTCCGGCAGAACCGGGCCTTCACCGTTATTCACCAGCGGCGAATGTTTCGCCAGGGTTTCGCTGGCGGCCATCAGCATCTCATCGGTCACGCGCGATGCGCCCGAAGCGATAACGCCGAGGCCAATTCCCGGGAAGATATAGGAGTTATTGCACTGGGCGATAACGTACTGTTTGCCTTTGAGGGTGACCGGGGCAAACGGACTGCCGGTAGCGACCAGTGCCGCGCCGTCGGTCCAGCTGAGGATATTCTGCGGCGTGGCTTCCACCCGGGAGGTCGGGTTGGACAGCGGCATCACGATTGGCCGCGGGCAGTGCTTGTGCATCTCGCGGATAATCTCTTCGGTGAACAGCCCCGGCTGCCCGGAAACGCCGATCAGGATATCCGGTTTGACGTTGCGCACCACGTCGAGCAGCGACAGCACATCATTCGTGGTGTCCCACGCTTGCAGATGCTCACGCTTTTGCACCAGTTTGCTCTGGAACGGCAGCAGGTTCGGCATGGCGTCGGTCAGCAGACCGAAACGGTCAACCATAAAGACGCGTTTACGGGCTTCCTCTTCGCTTAACCCTTCGCGCTGGATTTGCGCGACGATCTGCTCTGCGATACCGCAGCCCGCGGAGCCGGCGCCGAGGAAGACAATTTTCTGCTCGCTCAGCTGGCTGCCCGCGCCGCGGCTGGCGGCGATCAGCGTACCGACGGTGACCGAAGCGGTGCCCTGGATATCATCGTTAAAGGAGCACACTTCGTGGCGATAACGGTTGAGCAGGGGCATGGCGTTTTTCTGCGCGAAGTCTTCGAACTGCAGCAGTACGTCCGGCCAGCGGGCTTTAATCGCCTGGATAACGTCGTCGACAAACTGATAGTACTCGTCGTCGGTGATGCGTGGGTGGCGCCAGCCCATATACAGCGGATCGTCCAGCAACTGCTGGTTGTTAGTACCGACGTCCAGCACCACCGGCAGCGTGTAGGCCGGGCTGATGCCGCCGCAGGTGGTATACAGCGACAGTTTGCCGATAGGAATGCCCATCCCGCCGATACCCTGGTCACCGAGGCCGAGAATACGTTCGCCGTCGGTCATCACGATAACCTTAACGTTGTGGTTCGGTACGTTTTGCAGAATATCGTCGAGGTTATTGCGGTTCTGATAAGAGATAAACACGCCGCGGGCGCGACGATAGATCTCAGAGAAGCGTTCACAGGCGGCGCCGACGGTCGGGGTGTAGATAACCGGCATCATTTCGTCGAGGTGGTTGCCGACCAGGCGGTAGAACAGCGTTTCGTTGGTATCCTGGATATTGCGCAGGTAGATGTGCTTGTCGATCTCGGTTTTAAATCCCTGGTACTGGATCCACGCGCGTTCGGCCTGTTCTTCGATGGTTTCGACCACTTCCGGCAGCAGGCCCAGCAGGTTGAAGCTGCTGCGCTCTTCCATGCTGAAGGCGCTGCCTTTGTTGAGCAGCGGAAATTCAAGCAGCACGGGGCCGGCGTAAGGGATGTATAGAGAGCGGTTTTTCTTATGAGTGAATTGCATCGCACTAACTCCTTGATAATCGCTTCAGCCCGGGCGCGGCGACAGGCGGGGGGCTGGCAGGGAATGGCAGCGGGCAGAGTATAAAGCAGAAGACATCAAAGGAGGGTAAACATGAGGCCGATAGTCTTAAAAAAACACCATCCCGGGGAGAGGACGGTGTTTTTATCATCATTCAGCTGAAAAGTTAGCCACCGCGGCGCTTGCGGCCGGTGGCGCGAACATGGTTAACCGTGGTTTCCGCATCGCCTTCCAGCAGCACTTTTTTCTGCTGAGAAAGCTTGTAGTTCAGACCAAGAAGATGACGTGCCTGTTGGTTCGATTTCATTCTTACTCCTTTATCCTGTGTCGGTTTCAAGGACAAGCCCGACGGGTGTCGGACGAAATTTAACCCTTAAGTACGCCGCGCATTTTTAGCGCGGCGATAATCATCGTGGCCCATTTTGCCGGGTTTAGCAACGTTGAGTCGGCAGATTAAGAACAGTCTTTTTAGCGGACCCCGGTTCGTCGGCCGGGCAGGAGGTCACCCGCCATCCGGCAGAAAGGCCCGCACGTTAGCCAGTCTTACCACTTCATTTCGCCGGTATTCACTTTGGCGCTCAGTTCCAGCGAACTCTCTTCCGCGAGTCCCGGCCAGCGCTGTTTCATCGCCTTGATAACGCCGGCGGAGTCTTTGTGCGCGTTGAGCGCCTGCTCGAACTGGGTTAGATAATCGCGGGTAAAGGTAATCGCGCGGTCGCCTGCGGGCGGAGTCCCCAGGTAATGGCCGGGGATCACCTGCTGCGGATGCAACGCGGCCATCTCGTCGAGCGTACTTATCCACTGCTGGCGGCTTTCGACGCTCTGGGTATCCGCCGTCCAGACGTGCATGCCCCACGCCACGCCGGTCCCGCCAAGAATGGTTTTATTCGCCGGGATCCAGACATAGGCGGCATAATTTTGCGGCTGGCGGATCTCAACCTTTTCGCCGTCGATGGTGAAGGTGTTTGCCGTCAGCGCTTGCGGGACGTAAACCTGCTTCGGCGCGCCGTCCTTCATCTGCGGGCCCCAGTAGGCCAGTTTGGCCGCTTTGGTTGCGTTAATGTGTTTAACCACTTCCGCGGTCGCCACCACGTTGACATCCGGGAAAGCCTTTACCAGCGGCTCGAGGCCGAAATAGAAGTCCGGATCGCCGGAGGTAATCACGATGCGGGTCAGTTTTTTACCGCTTTTCTTAATCATTTCAACCAGCTTCTCGCCATCTTTGACGCTGAATTGAGCGTCAAACAGCACCGCTTCATGCGGGCCGGAGGCGAGGGTGGAGTTAACCGCGAAGATGCCGTTCTCCTGCGGGTTGTAGGTTTGCAGCGTTAGGGGCGCGGCCAGAACTGACGTGCTGAACAGCGTGGTCGCGATAGCAAGGGCAGATAATTTCATATTCGTTTTCTCTTGGTCAGGTGAATAGGCGCTATTGTACGGATTTCATGATTTGCGAAAATTCCTGAAAAAAGAGATGCTGAGTTTCATAAAACGTGCAGATGGAAATCAGTTATGGATCGGGTTATTGCCGCGCAGGTGTATATGCGCATTTGTGAACTGGGGAGCTTAAGCGCCGCCGCCCGCGCGCTGGGGATGTCGCGTCCGATGGTCAGCCGCTATCTGGAACAGATGGAGCAGTGGGCGGGAACCCGGCTGGTCCATCGCTCAACCCGCAAACTGACGCTCACGGCTGCGGGGGAAAAGGTGCTGCAAAAAACGCGCACCCTGACGCAGCTGTCGGATGAGATCGCCGGGCAAAGCGAGCGTGCGATCCCCAGCGGGACGCTGCGCGTCGCCTGCGCTCACTTTACGGCGATGCAGCTGATTTCGCCGCTGCTACCCGATTTTCTCGCCCGTTATCCGCAGCTGCGCCTTGAGCTGGATATCAATAATCACCCGGTCAGCCTGATCGGCGAACGGATCGACGTGGCGATTCGGATCACCGACAATCCGGAGCCCGGGGCTATCGCCCGCCGCCTTGGCGTGTGTCGTTCGGTGCTGTGCGCGTCGCCGCGCTGGCTTCAGCAGAACGGTCCGCTGCAAACGCCGGAAGATCTCACTCGTCACAACTGCCTGCATTACAGCCATTTTGCCAGCCAGACCTGGCAGTTTAGCGACGCCAGCGGCGAAAACGTGGCGGTGGCGGTTTCCGGCAACCTTAGCGCCGGGATCTCCTCGCTGCTGATGGAGGCGGCGGTCGCCGGCTGCGGCATCGCGATGCTGCCGGAGCTGGAGGCGCAGCGGGCGCTCAACAGCGGGGCGCTGAAACAGGTTTTACCG
Organism: Klebsiella sp. GN_Kp190; assembly: GCF_040061795.1. NCBI lineage: Bacteria > Pseudomonadati > Pseudomonadota > Gammaproteobacteria > Enterobacterales > Enterobacteriaceae > Klebsiella > Klebsiella sp. GN_Kp190. The sequence goes on along the minus strand of NZ_JBEAFN010000028.1, from coordinate 233,520 downwards.
GCCTGGCGGCCAAAAGCGCTAAGCGTATATGGTATTTACCTTTCACGGGACTATCAGCCAAGCGCGCTGCCGCTGTTTCTCGGTGAGATTCAGCAGAAACTGGCGCAAACTCACGATATAAAAGGAACCCTTTAATGATAGTGCTTCGCCCAATGCGCGCTACGGAGTACCCGGCGTATCTCGACTACTTTATCCCCGACTACGCGGCGGAAATCTCCGCCAATTACGCGCTCTCGCCGGCGGCCGCGTTAGCCCAGGCACAGCGCGAAATCGCCGCGGATCTGCCCGACGGCGTCAATACTCGCGGCCAGGTTTTATGCTGCTTATTCGATGACAGTGACGGCGCGGAAAAGCGGGTCGGCTATCTCTGGTACAAGCCTGACGAAGAAATGCGCTCCGCCTTTATCTGCGATTTTTATATTTATCCGGCGTTTCAGGGACAGGGCCTGGGTAAACAAGCGATGGCGGCTTTTGAGCATGCGCTGAAAAGCCAGGGGATCGGCCAAATTAAACTGCGCGTCGCCGGGGATAATCAGCGCGCGCGCCATCTCTACGACGCCGCGGGTTTCCGCGTTACCGGCGTTAATATGAGTAAAAATATCCCGACGGATTGATCTGAAAAACGCCGCGCGCCGCCCAAATGCCTTAGGGGGTTCTATACTTAACCCTTTCATATCAAAAAAGGAGCGATATTATGGCAATCCATAAGAAAGGTCAGGCGCATTGGGAAGGGGATCTGAAAAGCGGAAAAGGAACCGTCTCGACCGAGAGCGGCGCGCTGAACCAGCAGCCTTATGGTTTTAACACCCGTTTCGAAGGCGTCAAGGGCACCAACCCGGAAGAGCTTATCGGGGCCGCCCATGCCGCCTGTTTCTCCATGGCGCTCTCGCTGATGCTGAGCGAAGAGGGCTACACCGCCACCTCCATTGATACCGTGGCGGTGGTGACGCTGGATAAGTCCGGCGGCGGCTTCGCCATCACCCAAATCGCGCTGCAGAGTAAAATTGTGCTGCCAGGCATCGAGGCCGATGCGTTTGACGGCATCATTCAAAAAGCCAAAGCCGGTTGCCCGGTGTCGCAGGTGCTGAACGCGGAGATAAGCCTCGACTACCAGCTCAATCCATAAGCTCACTGGCGCCCGCTATCGGCGGGCGCTCCTGCCCTAAAAGCCATCGTTGGTAAATGCCCCCGGCGTTAATAAATGCTATCTTTCTCGCTCACGGATCAGAGCAGGTGGGTAATGACCAGCATACGCGGAATGATTGAAGCTCAGGTTCTGGGCTTAACCGGCATGGCGCTAAAAGAGATCGATTTTGAACACCCCAAAGGCGAACCGGGGCTATTTGGTCCGCAGTCGGCCATCTGGCAGGTTCATGGCGATTTTACCTCCATGCTCTGCGGCGGCGTCAGCGCGCTGCTGTTACAGATGCTGCATCCTCTGGCGCTGGCGGGCGTCTGGGATCACTCAAACTTCCGCGAAGATATCTTTGGCCGCCTGCGCCGTACCAGCCAGTTTATTTCCGCCACCACCTTTGGTACCACCGCCGACGCCGAACGGCTGATCGCAAAAGTGCAGGGGATCCACCTGCGGGTGAGCGGCAAGGATAAAGACGGCACGCCCTATCAGTCCAGCGACCCGGCGCTGCTCACCTGGGTTCATGTCGCCGAATGCAGCAGCTTTATGGCCTCGCACCTGCGCTACAAGCGGACCGTGGTCAGCGCCGCCCGCCAGGAGCAGTATTATCAGGAGGCCGCCGAAATTGCCCGCCGCCTTGGCGCCCGGGATATCCCGGTAACGCCGCGACAGGTTGCCGACTACCTGCAGGATATGCGCCCAACGCTGCGCTGCGATGAGCGAACGCAGGAAGTTGCCGACGTCCTGCTATCGACCCGCCTGCCGGGGCGCCTGAGTCAGCCCGTCGGGCGAATGATGATGCGCGCCGGGATTGACCTTCTGCCGCCGTGGGCGCAGGCGATGCTCAATTTGCCGATGAGCGCGCTGCAGCGGCACAGCGCACGAATTGCGGTACACGGCGTCGCCCGCGTACTGCGCGCGTCGGTGCGTAACGGCGCGTATCATTGCGCAATGCGCCGGATGAATCAGTTTTAATTATTCAGGCTGCGTTTTTACGCCAAAAATATAGCCATGGCTATTATTGTCATGGCTATATTTTTTAAAAACAAACTACTCTCATTTATATATTTGACGGCAATAAAAATAAGTAAATATTCTCTTAACGGTGGCGGATTATTCAGGAAAAATTAAGCCAAATCGCGTACGTTATTTCTTTTTTTACGGGGGAGTCATCATGGCGAAAATGACTGACGATGGTCAGCGCGCCCAGGTTGCGCGTAAAACGACGCTGGTCAGCGTGGTGGTCAATCTTTTTTTATCCAGCGCCCAGGTTCTGGCGGGCGTTTTTTCCGGTTCGCAGGGATTAATTGCCGATGGTATTCATTCTCTTTCCGATTTAGTCGCTGATTTCGTCGTGCTGTTGGCCAATAAAAAAAGCGGCAAACCCTCGGATAGCGATCATCACTACGGACACCGGCGCTATGAAAACGGCGCTTCACTGTTGATTGGCGCGCTGCTGTTACTGGTTGGCGCGGGTATGCTGTGGTCCGCCTGCGGCAAACTGCTGCATCCGGCATCTATCCCGAGCGTGCATATTACCGCTCTGTGGGTGGCGCTCGTCGCGCTGACCGCCAAAGAGATGTTATTCCGCTATATGCTCAGGGCGGCTAAACAAATTCAGTCGTCCATGCTGATTGCCAACGCCTGGCACGCCCGCTCGGATGCCGCGTCGTCGGTGGTGGTCGCGGTCGGCATCATCGGTAACCTGGCCGGCTTCGCCTGGTTCGATCCGGTGGCCGCGCTGGCCGTCGGCGCGCTGGTCACCCGCATGGGCTATACCTTTTCGTATGACGCCCTCCATGACTTGATGGATCGGTCAGTGGATAGCGACAGCGAGCAGCAGATAATCACCACTATTCTGGCAACGCCCGGCGTCGTGGCGCTGCATGACCTGAAAACCCGACGCGCCGGCGATGGGATCCTGATCGATGTACATATCGAGGTGCCGGGAGATTTATCGGTGGCGGAAGGGCACGATATTGCGCTGTTGGCCCGCGCGCGGGTGCTAAACAGCCAAAACGTGCTGCATATGATGATTCATATTGACCCTTGCCGCGCGGATAGCGACGCGATTATCGCTTAGGTTATTCCCCTGAACGCTTGAGGGCTTTGTCAGCCTGCGGATAATATTGCCTGTGAAATAAAAAAGGACCATAATCCAGCGGCTATTCTTTCATCGCTGATAAATAGCCGGCTGACGCCGTGTCGTGTTTTTAAACAATATAAAAAGGCAATCGCATAATAGAAAGTATCTATTATTCGTTCGAAACTTCAGGAAGTAAAACAATGATTATCCGGCCAGAACAACACTGGTTCCTTCGCTTGTTTGACTGGCACGGCTCCGTGCTGTCAAAAATCGTCTTTCGCCTGCTGCTTAACCTGATGATGTCGATTATCGCGATCGTCAGCTATCAATGGTACGAGCAGCTGGGTATCCATCTTACCGTCGCGCCGTTTAGCCTGCTGGGGATCGCCATTGCCATTTTTCTTGGCTTTCGCAATAGCGCCGGATACAACCGCTTTGTTGAAGCGCGCAATTTGTGGGGAACGGTGCTGATTGCCCAGAGAACGCTGGTGCGCCAGCTGAAGAATATCCTGCCGGCCGAAAGCGCAGCCCATCAACGCCTGGTGAGCTACCTGGTGGCGTTTAGCTGGTGCCTGAAGCATCAGCTGCGCAAGACGGATCCGAGCGCCGATTTAGCGCGTCTGCTGCCGGCGCAGAGCGTGGCGGAAATTCTCGCCAGTTCGATGCCAACCAACCGCATTCTGCTGCTGGCAGGCGATGAGCTTGGGCGCCTGCGCGCAGAAGGGAAGATCGGCGATGTCACCTTCAGCCTGATGGACAATAAGCTTGATGAGCTGGGGCACGCGCTGGGCGGCTGTGAGCGCCTCGCCAGCACCCCGGTGCCTTTTGCCTACACGCTCATTTTGCAGCGCACCGTGTATCTGTTCTGTACGCTGCTGCCGTTTGCGCTGGTCGGCGATCTTCACTATATGACGCCGTTCGTGTCGGTGTTTATCTCCTACACCTTTCTGTCGTGGGATTCGCTGGCGGAAGAGCTGGAGGACCCGTTCGGTACCGCAGCCAACGATTTGCCGCTGAACGCGATGTGTAACACCATTGAGCGCAACCTGCTGGATATGACTGGCCAGCATCCCTTACCGGAGAAACTGGCACCGGACCGCCACTACAATCTGACCTGATTTTTGTATGTTTATTATTCGTTAAATAAGTTAAATCTAACGCGTGATAGATAACATTGATTATACAGCCACCGCCCTGATTGTTATGCTTTCGTTAACAAAAACGCCCGTTATCCTGGCTGGTAACGGGTGATAAGAGATCGTGCGGCGTTTCACCTGCCATACGCCGCCGAAAGCGCATCAGGAGTGAACATGAGTAACAGAAGACGCGTCGTTCCCGGCGTCCATCCCTATGATGGTCCGGCGGGCGGCTGGGGTGCCTTAAAAGCCACCGCTATCGCCGTTCGTACGCAAATGGATGCGCTCGATGCCCCCGCCACGCTGCTGCGGACCAATCAGCCGGATGGCTTTGATTGTCCCGGCTGCGCCTGGCCCGACAAAGAGCATAAATCGACGTTTCAGTTCTGCGAAAACGGCGCCAAAGCGGTGACCTGGGAAGCCACCAGTAAACGGGTCACGGCTGAGTTTCTCGCGGCTAACACCGTGACGTCGCTGCTGGCGCGCAGCGATTTTGAGCTGGAAGGCTACGGGCGCTTAACCCAGCCCCTGGCCTACGATAAGGCCAGCGATACCCTGCGTCCGGTCTCATGGGACGCGGCGTTTACCCGCATCGGCGCCATTCTTCGTACGCTGCAGCCCAATGAAGTCGAGTTTTATACCTCCGGGCGCGCCTCTAACGAAGTGGCCTTCCTGTTCCAGCTGTTTGCCCGCGAATATGGCACCAACAACTTTCCGGACTGCTCCAATATGTGCCACGAGTCGACCAGCGTCGGCCTGCCGCAGTCCATCGGCATCGGTAAAGGGACGGTCTCCCTCGATGACTTTGATAAGACCGAGCTGGTTATCTCTATCGGCCACAATCCCGGAACCAACCATCCGCGCATGATGGGCACGCTGCACGAACTGGCGCGCCGGGGGGTGCCGATTATCGTCTTCAACCCGCTAAAAGAGCGGGCGCTGGAGCGTTTCGCCGATCCGCAGAACGTCATTGAGATGGCGACCTACGGCTCAACCAACATCGCGTCGACCTATTTCCAGGTCAAAGCGGGCGGCGACGCGGCGGCGCTTAAGGGTATCGCGAAGGCGCTGCTCCGGCTGGAAGCAGAGCAGGGCGAGGTGCTGGATCGGGCGTTTATCGATGAGCATACGCTGGGCTTTACCAAATTTGCGCAGGATGTGGACGCGACGCCGTGGCCGGATATTGAACGCGAGTCCGGCCTGACGCGCGGCGATCTTGAACGGGTAGCGGCGGCTTACGCTAAATCTAACGCCACGATTATCACCTACGGTATGGGCATCACCCAGCACAATAAGGGCACCTCTAATGTACGCCTGATAGCCGACCTGCTGCTGATGCGCGGGAATATCGGCAAGCCGGGAGCCGGGATCTGCCCGCTGCGCGGGCACTCCAACGTACAGGGCAACCGTACCGTCGGCATCACGGAAAAGCCGAGCCCCCAGTTTCTCGCCAACCTGCAGCGGGTGTTTGGTTTTACGCCGCCGCAGGAGCATGGTCACGATGCGGTAAAAGCGCTACAGGCGATGATCGACGGCGAATCGAAAGCGCTGCTCTGCCTTGGCGGGAACTTCGCGGTGGCTATGCCGGATAGCGAACGGGCTTTTCCGGCGATGCGGGGGCTGGATCTGAGCGTGCATATTGGCACCAAGCTGAATCGCTCGCATCTTCTGGTGGCCAATGAGACCTTTATCCTGCCGTGCCTTGGCCGAACCGAACTCGATATTCAGGAGACGGGACGCCAGTCAATCACCGTGGAAGATTCGATGTCGATGGTGCACGCGTCGTCGGGCAAGCTGAAACCCGGTTCGCCAGAGCTGCGATCGGAGCCGGCGATTGTCGCGGCGATGGCCATGGCGACGCTGCCGGAAAGCAAGGTTGACTGGCTGTCGCTGGTCGCCGACTACGATCGCATTCGCGATCTGATCGAGCAGACCATTCCCGGCTTTGACCAGTACAACCAGCGTATTCGCCATCCCGGCGGTTTTCGCATGCCGCTGCCGCCGACGGAGCGTATCTGGCCGACGCCGACCGGCAAAGCGATGTTTTCCGTTTTTCACGGGGTGCACGAAAACCAGCAGGTAGCAGGGCATGACGTGATGCGCCTGGTGACGCTGCGCAGCCACGATCAGTACAACACCACCATTTACGCCATGGACGACCGCTACCGCGGCGTGTTTGGCCGTCGCGACGTGTTGTTTATGAACGAGCAGGATATGGCTGAGCAGGGATTCGAACACGGCGATCGGGTGGATATCAGCTCCGCGCTGCCGGGCCACCATCAGCGGTTGGAAGATATCACGCTGGTCGCCTACAGCATCGCGCCGGGCACCGTTGCCGCTTATTACCCCGAAGCCAACGTGCTGGTCCCTCTGGATTATCTCGATAAAGAGAGCGGCACGCCGTCGTATAAATCGGCGCCCGTCCGTTTAACGCTGCGCTCGAAAGAGATCCGCGCGCTGGCGGGGCTTCGCTAAAGCGCCGTTTGCCCGCAGCGATCGTCGCGTCGTGGGCAAAATCGCTACCTCTGCGCCAGAATCAGCTTAATCCCCAGCCCGACAAAACCGGCGGCAAAGCAGGCTCTCAGCCCCTGTAACACCCGCGGACGCGACAGCACGTATCCGCGCATCGCCGCCGAAAAGGCGCCATAGAGCATAAAAACCAGCAGCGTCATCAGCATAAAAACGGCGCTCAGGATCAGCATTTCCCCGATCGGCGAAGCCGAGCCGCGCTGGATAAACTGCGGCAGAAAGGCGAGAAAGAAGAGCGGCAGCTTAGGGTTAAGCAAATTAATCAGAATCGCGTGGCTGATGACCTGGCGCGGGTTGCGTTGCTCGACGCCCTCCACGTTCAGGCTGCCGCGCTGGGTCAGGGTGGCCCATGCGAGGTACAGCAGCCAGGCGACGCCGGCGTACTTCACCAGCTCGAAGGCGCCGGGGGTACTGTGGAGGATAGCCGCCAGCCCGGTTATCGCCGCCAGCATATGCGGAATAATGCCCAGCGTGCAGCCGAAGGCCGCGGCAAAACTCATGCCTCTGCCCGCCGCCAGGCCGGTGGCAATGGTGTAAAGCGTCCCGGTGCCGGGGGCGATGACCACAATCAGCGAAGTCAAAAGAAACTCAGGGGTGATGAACGCCATGATGTCATTCCTGTTGCAGAGAATCGAGGCCCTGAGTATTTCAAAAAGCCGCGCGCCGGTATTGAACAAAATTGCACAACGTCGGCTAGCGGCTCGCCTGATAGCTGCCTGGGGTCATGGCGAACTGCCTTTGAAACGCGCGGGTCAGATGGCTTTGATCGGCAAAGCCGGCCATGAAGGCGGTATCGGCGGGGGAGTGACCTTCGGCGAGCAGGCGGCGCGCCAGGCGCAGGCGGGCCTGTACCAGATAAGCGTGCGGCGTGATGCCGGTTTCGCGAGCGAAGCCGCGGATCAGCTGAAAGCGGCTGAGACCGCAGAGGGTAGCAAGCTCCTCGAGAGAGATTTTCTCTTCGGGGGCATCATCGAGATATTGCCTGGCCAGCGCGATGGAGGGGGTACCGCTTTTATCAGGCCGCCGTGCGCAGAGATGGTATCGGCTCATCCGCATCAGGCAGAGCAGTAGCGCCTCTTCTACGGCGGTATTCTCGGGGGCGCTGGCGACAATCTCGCTAAACAGCCGCAGCATCAGTCCGCGCAGCTGCGGGTCCTCGACCACCGGGCGCAGGAGAATATCTTCGGCCTTTATCGCCCCCTGAAATTCAGCGGCAACCCGCTCGGGATCGAGATAGATCATCTGCCAGCTGCGCGGGCCATTCAGCGGGATACCGTCGTGCATCTCCCCCGGATTAACCATAATGATATTTCCGGCGGCGGCCTCAATTTTGCCCAGATGGCTCCACGAACGCTGCGCGCCCTGAGTGAAAATCCCGATGCCGAACTGGTCGTGGGAATGGCGCGGAAAACTCTGTTCCGTGACTAACGACATGGCTTCCAGTCCCGGCATGGTGAGCCGGTGCTGCTGAACGTGATGAAGGCGAGTTTTCAACGGTTTCTCCTGCCGGGGCATAGCATGAGTGTAGCCTCAGGCACGCGGGACGAGCAACGGTCGACCGGCGCTTGAATTTCATCAACGCAGAACATAACATTTAGCTAACATTTTGCCTGCTGCGCTGCCAGCAGATTGCGCAAACAGTGGATGATAATGGATATTAAACAGCTTAAGTACCTGATTGCGCTCGACAGAACACGACATTTCGGCCAGGCCGCGGCGGCCTGCCATATCACCCAGCCCACGCTATCGATGCGTATCCGCAATCTTGAAGAAGAACTTAATCTGACGCTGATTCAGCGCGGGCAGCGGTTTGAAGGGTTTACCCCAGAGGGCGAGCGTATTCTGGCCTGGGCGCGAGCGCTGCTGGCGGCGCACGACGGGCTGGAGGCGGAGGCGGCTATCTGTCGCGGGCAGATGGTCGGCCAGCTAAGAGTCGGGATGGTGCCTTTAGCCAGCCTGAATCCGATGCAGCTGATCAAGCCGCTGGCGGATAAATACCCGGAGCTGCAGTTCAGTCTGCTGTCCATGACCTCGGAACAGATTATCGACGGCGTTAGCCGCAACCAGCTGGATCTGGGGATCTGCTATCTGCACCACGTCGATAGCCAACTGTTCAACGTGGTCTGGCTGCCGAATACCCGCATGGGGCTGCTGCACGATAGGCGTCATTATCAGTTTGCCGACGCGACGCCTGAGTGGGATACCCTGGCCGCGCTGCCGCTGGGCTTTCTGACCAAGGGCATGTACTACCGTGAATCGATTGAGATGAGCTTTAAGGCCAAGGGGCTGGCGCCAAAATACGTTTTTGAAAGCGACTCTACGTTTCAGATCATCCAGGCGGTGCAGGCCGGGATCTGCTGTGCGATTATGCCGCTGAACAACGGCCTCGAAGCGCTAAGCGATAATCTGGAAATCAGGCCGATCCCCGAGACGGAGGTCGACTCGATGCTGGCGCTGATCATGCGCAACAAAGAGCCGGTGTCGTCGCTGGCGGAAAAATGCTTCGCCGATGCGCAGGTGATTTTTAGCGAACGCCAGTCGGCTGACGGCGCTTAGCTGGCCATCTGCGACTGGATAAATTCAAGCCAGACGCGCGTTCTGGCGGGCATAAAGTGGCGCTCCCGATAGAGGGCGGAGAGCTGTAACGGCGCCGGCGGCAGCTCCAGCGCGACTTCCTGGAGTTCACCGCGATCGATAAACGGGCGGCAGGGTTTCTCCCCCAGAATAGCGAAGCCAACGCCGGCAAGCGCGGCATGCAACGCCATTTCGCCGCTGTTGACGCGATAGTGCCCGTTGACGTTAACCTTTTTAAAGCTACCGTCCGCCGCGGCAAATTGCCAGGCTTGCCCCGCGAGGGCGCTGACGGTGGTAATGCAGGGCAGCGCGGTTAATTGCTCGCTGTGTGTCGGCATACCCGTTCTGGCAATCAGCTGCGGAGAAGCGACCACGCAGCAGGGAAACGAAAAGAGCGGGCGCGCAATGACGCTGGCGTCTTCCATTTTGCCGCGGGTGATAATCACCGCAATATCCACATCCTCTTTTAACACCTCCATTCCCGCCAGATTCGTGGTACAGCTGACGATTATTTTTGGATAGCGCATGGCAAATTGCGCCATCAGCGGCGCAAACAGCGAGGGGCCAATTTCGTTCGGAAGACACAGGCGTAGCGGCCCTTCGGGTTCGGCCTGCTGCTGCGTCAGTTCAGCTTCCGTAGCGGCAAGTTGCTCCAGCACCGGGCGCATACTGGCGACCAGCGTCTGACCGGCAGGGGTCAGCTTCATGTGCCGGGTACTGCGCTGTATCAGGCGTAGCTGAAGGCTCTCCTCAAGCTGCGAAATCTGTCGGCTCACGTTCGATGAGGGCATCTGCAGCGCTTTTGCTCCGCCGCGAAAGGAGCCATTTTCCGCCACGGTGACGAAGACCCGCAGGGCGTTGAGATCCAATTTTTTCACTCACGATTATCCCGATTTTGATAATTAACAACGTCATTTTTACCGTCTTATGCCCGGTTTTGCCAGACGCTAGACTCTCCGCATTACATAGTCAGGAGTCTTACATGCCCGGATATCTGGTACGAATAACGTTGATCGTGGCCTTTGTTCAATTCATCAACGCCCTCGAATATATGATTTTTAATCCCTTATTTACCTGGATGGCGCCGACGTTTCAGGTGCCGGTAAGCCAGGCGGGTTACGTCACCGGCGTTTATACGCTGGCTTCCGTCATTGCTGGGGTAAGCGTCTGGCGATGGGTCGGTAACGTTAAACCGCGGCGCTTTTTGCTCTGCAATATGGCCCTGTTGGGGGGATTAACGATGATGACGCTGACTACCACCCGGTTTGACGTATTATTGTTCTGGCGTTTTCTTTCCGGTCTGGTTGGCGGGACCACAATGGGCGTGGGCAGCAGTCTGTTAATCAACAATATGCCGCCGCACCTGCGCCCGCGGGCATTGGCCTCCACGATTGCCGCATTCTCGCTGGTCAGTATTGTCGGTATGCCGACGATGCTATTTCTCAGTGCAAAAATCGGCTGGCAGATAGCCCCCGCGACGATCGGCGGACTCTGCTTAATCGCGTTACCGCTGATACAACTGGCGCTGCCGGAGCAACCCATCGAGGCGAGCCGTCAGGCGGGTTTGCGCTGGTCGTCATCGGTGCTGTTTTACGCCTCCGGCAACGCGCTCGCGCAGTTCAGTCCGATGTTAATCATTCCGCTGCTGATACCGTTACTGACGGTGAAAATGGGGGCCAGCGGCGATGAATTGCCGTGGCTCTTTTTCGGCGGAGGCGTGGCCGGACTATGCGCAACTAAACTCACCGGCAAGCTATGCCAGCATTACAGCGGCTACCGCATCAGCCTGCTGGCCAGTCTGCTGTTTATACTGAGCCTGAGCATCGCTTTTACCTGCAACCGCGGCGGCGCACTGTTTATGGTGCTGTTTCTGGCCGCCGCCTACTGTCGTCTGGTGGCCTCATCGGCTGTGGCAATGCGTTTTCCAGCGGATAGCGCCAGGTCCGGGTTTACGCTTTTACAGAATACCCTGATGTCATTAAGTACGGCAGCGGCCTTTCTGCTTTCGTCGTGGGTGCTCTCGGTTGACGGCAACGGCGAGCGGGCGATGCAGGGGATATTGCTGCTCTGTGCCCTGAGCGCATTGCCGCTGCCGTGGCTGCTGCGGGTTCAGGAGAAAAGATTAGCCACGCGCGCCGCCGGCTAACCCGGCGGCGGCTACCATCAAATATTCTCCAGGCTGATCCCGCGAGTTTTCGGACCAAAGATGCCCACCGACAGCATCACCATCAGCATGCTGGCGACGATAAAGCTAATCACGCCTGGGGTACCGGCGTATTGCAAAATAATGCCGATCAAAATGCTGGTGATCGCCGTCGACAGCCGGCTAAAGGAGTAGCAGAAGCCGACCGCCCGCGCGCGAATGTGGGTCGGGAAAACTTCGGCCTGGTAGGCGTGATAGCTAATGGTCAGCCAGGCGTTTGACCAGGTGATCATAAACCCGCAAATCACCAGCAGCACCGGGCTGTTCTGCAGGGCAAACAGGGTACCAAACACCACCGTCATCAGCGCGGAAAGCACAATTTGCCATTTGTTTTCAAAACGATGAACGAAGCGGGTGCAGAACAGACAGCCAATCGGATAGGCGAGGGTAATAAAGAACGCGTACAGCAGGCTGTGGGTGATGCTCGCCCCCTGACCGGAAAGCAGGGCCGGTAGCCAGTTGCCGAAGCCAAAGAAGCCGATGGCCTGGAAGAAGTTCATTACCATCAGCATGATCGTACGTTTGCGGTACTGCGGCGCCCAGATCGCTTTAAAGCTTCCCAGCCTGCGCGGGTTATCCTGCGTCTCAACCTGGTGGCGTGGCGAGGGAGAAACGCCGCAGCGCTGTTCCATTTCGCACATCACCTTATGGGCTTCCTCGTGGCGGCCTTTTTCATCCAGCCAGCGCGCCGACTCCGGCAGCTTCTTGCGGATAACCCAGATGATCAGCGAACAGAGCGCGCCGAAGATGATCACCCAGCGCCAGCCGGTCAGGCCGAAAAGGGTAATCGGCACCAGCAGCCACGACATCAGCGCCACGGCGGGGACCGATAAAAACTGAATAAAGAAGGCGAAAGCGAAGGCTTTATTGCGCAGATGCGTCGGCACCCATTCGCTTAAATAGGTGTCGATGGTCACCAGCTCAATGCCGAGACCGACTCCGACCAGAAAGCGGCAGAAGATAACCCCTTCGGCGCTGCTTTGCAGGGCCATCATCAGCGAAAATACGCCGTACCAGGCGAGGGCAAACATAAACGTCAGGCGGCGGCCCAGTTTATCCGCCAGCGGCGCAAGCAGGCTGGCGCCAATAAACAGCCCCATAAAGGTGGACGACGCGAAGGCGGCCTGGTCGGAGATACCGAAGATACCCTGCTCGCCGGTATGGAAAATATCCTCTGCCAGCAGCCCGGTGCTGATATAGCCGGTCTGAAAAAGATCGTACAGCTCGAAGAAGCCGCCCAGCGCCAGGAGGGTGATAAAAGACCACAGGCCAACGGAGGCGGGGAGCGCATCGATGCGAGCGGTCAGGCTGGAGTGGGGATGTCCTGGGGAGGCGAACGCGGCGTCGCCCAGAACCTGGGTGGTAGACATATTATTATTTTCCTCAGATAAAATGTTTGCCTGCTAATGTTATTTGATTGTTAATGGTTTTAAATTTTTAATCGCATCGGGGGAGAGAGATTTGCAGAATAAAATAATGCCAATGTGGTTTAGCTGGCGTTGTGTGCTGGTTTTCGCCTGTGGCCCGACCGCGGGTTGAAGGAATTCACCATCTGGCCGCTAAGTTTGACCTGAAATAAATTTAAGATAACGAGAGATTGTTGCGCTCAGGTTATTCACCTACATTCAAAGCGAGTACTCCCACTCAGGAAAATAATCATGTCTAGTAAGAAAATTTTACAAGCAGCGCTGGCGGCGGCGCTTTCGCTGTCAATGATGGCTACGCCGGTCTTCGCTAATCCCGGTAACGGCGGTGGCAACGGCGGTGGAAATAGCGGTAACCATGGCAACAGTGGTGGGAATAGCGGTAACCATGGCAATAACGGTAACAACGGCAATAGCGGTAAAAACAACGTTGATAAGGGCAACCAGGGTCATAAAGAAGGAAATTCGGGGCAGAGAAAAAACTACGGCAAACCCGATCATGTCTCCGCTGATATCAGCTTCTCCAGAGCGCGTTCGCTGGCGGTAAACTACGGTTTAACCGGCTATCAGTCGCTGCCGCCGGGAATCGCCAAAAATCTGGCTCGCGGTAAACCCTTACCTCCGGGGATTGCAAAAAAAGCGGTTCCGGCATCGATGCTCAACGAACTGCCTTACTATCCTGGCTATGAATGGCGCGTGGTGGGCCAGGATTTGGTGCTGATCGCGCTGAGTACGGCGATCGTGACGTCGATAATTAATGGCGTCTTTGACTAGTGAATTAACCCCGGTTCGCGCCGGGGTTAATCCTGGCGGGCAGGCTTAGCGCATTAAGGTCATTCTAAACAAATCGTCACTAAAGCGAGATTTTAACTTTACTCAAATAATTGAATGACTATAATGAGCACAAATTCACACAGGAGAAATATGTTGGACAGTCACCCTTACTTAAACATCAAGGCAAGCTGACGCTATTTTTTCTGCGCTGCTTGCCAACCGGCGGGCAGCAATCTCCTCATCCAGACGATTGCATCCCATAAAAAATAACGCAGCATAGCTGCGAGGATAATCGTCATGTTCATGTTTAAAAATACATTATTCCCTCCACCGTCAACGCGACGTTAATCGCCTCTCTGGCGACAATTTGTCGTGTGCTTAATAAAGCACGTAGTTAATTCTTCCAGCAAAAATGGAGGAAGCTATGTTGATGTTTCCTTATATCGCAAATTTACTCGCCGCGATGCTGTTGGGCGCGCTGATTGGCGCCGAAAGACAGTGGCGTCAGCGGATGGCTGGCCTGCGCACCAATGCGCTGGTCGCCACCGGCGCGGCGGTTTTTATTCTGAGCTCTATCTCCACATCGCCGGATAGTCCGGGACGTATTGCCGCGCAGGTGGTTTCCGGAATTGGTTTTCTCGGCGCCGGGGTCATCATGCGGGAAGGCATGAACGTGCGCGGCCTGAATACCGCGGCAACCCTGTGGTGCTCTGCGGCGATTGGCGTACTGTGTGGCTTAGGCCAGTTCTGGCAAGCGGCGGCGGCAACGCTGATCATCCTGTGCGCCAATATTCTACTGCGCGAAGCGGCGCAGAGAATTAATCAGATCCCCGGCGCGACAGAAGAAGAAAAATGCTACGTCCTGAATATTATCTGTCATAGCGAACATGAAAACGCGATTCGTCAGCTATTGCTTAATATCAGTAAAGAGATGACGCTCAGCTTGCAGGGGCTGGTGTCGATAGCAGCAAAAGAACAAGGACATAAAGAAATCCGCATCGAACTGGTTGGTAATACCGACTCCCGCAAAGCGCGAGACCTTATTATGTCAAGAATTGGCGGTGACGAAAACATTACGTCAGTGCGCTGGTGCGTCGAGGGGAGTTAGCCTCCCTGATATTCTACTCTGGCAATGATTTGTCTAAGGAGGGAATGATGGATATTCCCAGGTAATTAAAGTAATAAGCGTTTAATAACGTAAAAATGAATTATGCATAAGTCAATTATGCAGGGATAACGACGTCTTAAATTTGAGGAATAATCATGACTGACATGAAAATAGAAAACCGGAAAATAAACCGGTCTGCGTCAGAAAATGATAAGCAGCATAAAAAAAGCTTCGCCATTGAAACCGAGGCATTTAACAGCCCGGATCATACGCTGGCGCGGCTCAACAGCAGCCGTCAGGGGCTCACCACCGAAGATGCCCTTGAACGGCTGAATGAATATGGCCGCAATGAAGTCGCGCACGAGCAGGCGCCGCCGGCGCTAATCCAGCTTTTGCAGGCATTCAATAACCCGTTTATCTATGTCCTGATGGCGCTGGCCGCCGTCAGCTTCGTGACCGATTACTGGCTACCGCTGCGTAACGGCGAAGAGACCGATCTGACCGGGATTATCATTATCGTCACGATGGTCAGCCTGAGCGGGTTATTGCGTTTCTGGCAGGAGTTTCGCACCAACAAAGCGGCGCAGGCGCTGAAATCCATGGTTCGCACTACGGCGACGGTGCTGCGTCGCGGTCCTGGTAACATGGGGCCGGCGCAGGAGGAGATTGCCATTGAGGAACTGGTGCCCGGTGACATCATCTTCCTGGCGGCGGGGGATCTGGTTCCGGCGGATGTCCGCCTGCTGGAGTCCCGGGACCTGTTCGTCAGCCAGTCGATACTTAGCGGCGAATCGCTGCCGGTGGAAAAGTATGACGTTCTGGCCAGCGTGTCCGGCAAAGGGTGCGACAGGCTTCCCGAGCCGAACAAAGATAAAAGCCTGCTGGAGATGGGCAATATCTGTCTGATGGGCACCAACGTGACCAGCGGCAGGGCGCAGGCGGTGGTGGTGGCTACCGGAAACCGCACCTGGTTTGGTTCGCTGGCGAAGTCCATTGTCGGTACGCGCACCCAGACGGCGTTCGACCGTGGGGTAAACAGCGTCAGCTGGCTGCTGATCCGTTTTATGCTGGTGATGGTGCCGATTGTGCTGCTGATTAACGGCTTCAGCAAAGGAGACTGGGTTGAGGCATCGCTGTTTGCCCTGGCGGTCGCGGTGGGCCTGACGCCGGAAATGCTGCCGATGATCGTCAGCTCAAACCTGGCGAAAGGCGCTATCGCCATGTCGCGGCGCAAAGTGATCGTCAAGCGGCTGAACGCCATTCAGAACTTTGGCGCCATGGACGTGCTGTGCACCGATAAAACCGGCACGCTGACGCAGGACAATATCATTCTTGAGCATCATCTTGACGTCAGCGGCAGCGAGAGCGACCGGGTGCTGACGCTGGCATGGCTCAACAGCAGCAGCCAGAGCGGGGCGCGCAACCTGATGGACCGGGCGGTGCTGCGCTTTGGCGAGGGGCGGATTGCGCCAGCGACCAAAGAGCGCTTCGTGAAGCTTGATGAACTGCCGTTTGATTTTGTCCGCCGTCGGGTCTCGGTGTCGGTGGAAGATGTCCGCCACGGCGATAAAAGCCTGATCTGCAAAGGCGCGGTTGAAGAGATGCTGATGGTGGCCACGCATCTGCGCGAAGGCGACCGCGTGGTTGCGCTGGATGAAACCCGCCGCGATCTGCTGTTAGCCAAAACGCAGGATTACAACGCCCAGGGTTTCCGCGTGCTGCTGGTCGCGACCCGCAAGCTGGATGACTCCGCCCTGACAACCCCGCTGTGCGCCGCGGATGAGCAGGGGCTGACGGTCGAAGGGATGCTGACCTTCCTCGATCCGCCGAAGGAGAGCGCGGGAAAAGCGATTACCGCACTGCGCGATAACGGCGTGGCGGTCAAAGTGTTGACCGGCGATAACCCGGTGGTCACGGCGCGTATTTGCCTGGAAGTGGGGATTGATGCCCACGGTATCCTGACCGGCGCGCAGATTGAAGCGATGACGGATAACGAACTGGAGCGCGAAGTGGAAACGCGTTCGGTATTCGCCAAACTGACGCCGCTGCAGAAGTCGCGCATCCTGAAAACGCTGCAGAAAAACGGCCACACCGTCGGCTTCCTCGGCGATGGCATCAACGATGCGCCGGCGCTGCGCGATGCGGACGTCGGTATTTCCGTCGACAGCGCGGCGGATATCGCCAAAGAGGCATCCGATATCATCCTGCTGGAAAAGAATTTGATGGTGCTGGAAGAAGGGGTGATCAAAGGGCGTGAGACCTTTGGCAATATCATTAAGTATCTGAATATGACCGCCAGCTCTAACTTCGGCAACGTCTTCTCGGTACTGGTGGCCAGCGCGTTTATTCCGTTTCTGCCGATGCTGGCGATTCATCTGCTGATCCAGAACCTGATGTACGATCTCTCTCAGCTCTCGCTGCCGTGGGACAAGATGGATAAGGAATTCCTGCGTAAGCCGCGCAAGTGGGATGCGAAAAATATCGGCCGCTTTATGCTGTGGATTGGCCCGACGTCGTCCATTTTTGATATCACCACCTTCGCGCTGATGTGGTACGTGTTTGCGGCGAATCACGTCGAAGCCCAGGCGCTGTTCCAGTCCGGGTGGTTTATTGAAGGGCTGCTGTCGCAAACGCTGGTGGTGCATATGCTGAGAACGCAGAAAATTCCGTTTATCCAGAGTCGGGCGACGTTGCCGGTGCTGCTCACCACCGTGGTCATTATGGCGATGGGCATCTACATTCCGTTCTCGCCGCTGGGGGCGATGGTCGGGCTGGAGCCGCTGCCGCTGAGCTACTTCCCGTGGCTGATCGCGACGCTGCTCAGCTACTGCCTGGTCGCGCAGGGCATGAAGCGTTTCTATATCAAACGCTTTGGTCAGTGGTTCTGATGATAAGGAGGCGCAGAGATGAATCGTTCTCCGGACACCCTCATCGCGCTGATATTTTTCCTGGTGGGTCTGCTGGTGCTGTTGCTGGCTATCTGGCAAATCCTGTTCTGAAAAAGGGGGCGCGATGCGCAGAGGATCGCTGGATAAAGTCTTTATTCAGGTGGCGATTATTGCGGCCATCATTATTCTGCTGACAATCTGGATTAGATAAGAGGAGCCCGGGCCATTGGCCCGGGTTTAGCATTTCTGCCGGGGAAAGGATTACAGATCGAAGCGGTCGAGGTTCATCACCTTGGTCCATGCGGCAACGAAGTCATTCACGAACTTCTGCCGCGCATCGCTGCAGGCATACACTTCAGCCAGGGCGCGCAGGACGGAGTTGGAGCCAAACACCAGGTCAACGCGGGTCGCGGTATATTTCTCTTCGCCGCTCTTACGGTCGCGGCCGATAAACAGCTCAGCGTGCTCGTCAGCGGCTTTCCAGACGGTCCCCATATCGAGCAGGTTAGCGAAGAAATCATTGCTCAACACCCCCACGCGGTCGGTGAACACGCCGTGTCGGCTGCCGTCGAAGTTCGCGCCCAGCACGCGCAGACCGCCCACCAGTACCGTCATTTCCGGCGCCGTCAGCGTTAACTGCTGCGCTTTATCAATCAGCAGCGTTTCGGTGGAGATGCCGCCGCCAACGCGACGATAGTTGCGGAAACCATCGGCCAGCGGCTGCAGCAGATCCATCGCTTCCACATCGGTCTGATCCTGACGCGCATCGACGCGGCCAGGGGCGAAGGGAACGCTAACCTGAACGCCCGCCGCCGCGGCAGCCTGCTCAATGCCCACCACGCCGGCCAGAACGATAATATCGGCCAGCGACGCTTTACCGGATGCCTGCTGAATCCCCTGCAGGGTCGGCAGCACGCGGGACGCGATGGCGTTTACCGGCCAGGATTTCTGCGGTTCCAGCGCCAGACGCGCGCCGTTGGCGCCGCCGCGTTTATCGCCGCCGCGGAAGGTGGAGGCCGATGCCCAGGCCACGGAAACCAGCTCGCTGACCGAAAGGCCGGCGTCGGCAATGGCGGTTTTCAGCGTCGCGATATCCTCTGCGGTTGGGGTGTGGACCGCCGCCGGTAGCGGATCTTGCCAGATCAGATCTTCTTTCGGCACTTCCGGGCCCATGTAGCGGGACTTCGGCCCCATATCGCGGTGGATAAGTTTAAACCACGCGCGGGCAAAGGCTTCGTTAAAGGCCTGCGGGTCGTTAAGGAAGCGGCGGGAAATCTTGTCGAACTCCGGGTCGAAGCGCAGCGTCAGGTCGGTGACCAGCATGGTCGGCTTGCGTTTTTTCTCCGGATTAAACGGGTCAGGAATGATCTCCGGCGCATCTTTCGCTTCGAACTGAATCGCGCCTGCCGGGCTGCGGGTTTGCACCCACTCATATTTGTACAGGTTTTCGAAGAAGTAGTTGCTCCACTGAGTCGGCGTTTGCGTCCAGACCACTTCCAGACCGGAGGTGATCGCGTCGGCGCCCGCGCCGCTGCCGTAGCTGTTCGCCCAGCCGAGTCCCTGCGCTTCAATCGGCGCCGCTTCCGGCTCTGCGCCAACGTGGCTGGTCACCGCGGAACCGTGGGTTTTGCCCAGCGTATGACCGCCGGCGATCAGCGCGACGATCTCTTCATCATTCATTGCCATATTGCCGAAGGTCGCGCGAATCGCGGAGGCGGCGGAGAGCGGGTCGCCGCTGGCGTTGGGGCCTTCAGGGTTGACGTAAATCAGCCCCATTTCGGTCGCGCCAATGGCCTGCTGATTCAGGCTTTCCGGATGACGATGGGCCAGCCATTCGGTTTCGTTACCCCAGTCGACGTCCAGATCCGGTTCCCAAACGTCTTCACGACCGGCACCGAAGCCAAACGTACGGAAACCGGCATTTTCCAGCGCCACGTTGCCTGCCAGCATATAGAGGTCGGCCCAGGAGATTTTTTGCCCGTATTTTTGTTTTACCGGCCACAGCAGGCGACGGGCTTTGTCGAGGCTGACGTTATCCGGCCAGGAGTTGAGCGGTGCGAAACGCTGCTGGCCGCGGCCCGCGCCGCCGCGCCCGTCAACGGTACGATAGGTACCGGCGCCGTGCCACGCCATACGAATAAACAGCCCGATATAGCTACCCCAGTCCGCTGGCCACCACTCCTGAGAATCGGTGAGCAGGGCGCGCAGATCGGCCTTCAGGGCCGAGTAGTCGAGCTTCTTAAACTCTTCGCGGTAGTTAAAGTGTTCGCCCAGCGGGTTTGAACGATTGGAGTGCTGATTCAGCAGATCCACCCGTAGTTGATTTGGCCACCAGTCGCGGTTGCCGGTGCCACCGCCCGCGCTCTGGGTGGGCGTCGCCGTCTCGGCGTGGAAAGGGCATTTCCCTGCCGACGGGGTATTCGAAGGATCGTTTGACGTGCTCATATCAGGCTCCGTTTGCTTTTGTGAATGCCATTACGATATACACTGCTACCAATAAGCGATATTTGAATGAGTCTACGGATTTAATAGTTATTTCCGTTCAATGCCTTTGTAAAAACCGAACATATATCATTGTTCAATGATTGATTGTTCAGTATTGACTCAACCACAATAGTCGTAACATACGCGTAAAGGAATCGTTAAGACATCATCCCCGCCAGCGAAGACCGATTGTTTGAGTTACGACAATTTTAGTGCGTAAAACGGCTTAGCGCTGCCAGTATAAAGGCGTACCAAAAACGTCGATAAAATAGTCTATTACCGCACGTACGTTTAACGAAGGATGACGGGCGTGAGGGTAGATCGCCGACACCGGCGAGGGGCTGCTGCCGATCGCCGCGCTGTAGTGAGGCATCAGCTGAACCAGCCTTCCAGCCCCCATGGCTTCATTGACCATCCAATCGGGAAAGAGCACCACCCCCATGCCTCCCAGCGCAGCGGTCAGCAGCGCATCGGCGTTATTTGATGCCAGCCGCGGCGTTTGCGGATAGTGAACCCATTCTCCCTCCGCGAGGCGGAATAGCCAGCGGTTAGGTCCATTTGAACCGCTGTAGACCAGCGTGCTGTGATGGCGAAGATCTTCCGGTTTCTCCGGCGTGCCGCAGCGCTGCAGATAGTCTGGAGCCGCAACCAGATAGTGATGCTGCATACCCAGTACTCTGGCATGAACGCTGGAGTCCGGCAGGCTGCCGATGCGGAAAATCAGGTCGGTCGCTTCGCGGTGCGGATCGATAAAATCATCGGTCAGCGCCAGCGCAATTTGCATCTGTGGATAGCGCTGCGTCAGCCCCGGCAGCCACGGCGCGATATGGCGCTGGCCAAAATAGACCGGGGCGTTGATCCGCACCAGTCCACCCGGCTCAAGACGACGGTCCTGCAGGTCGCGCCTGGCAACGCTGAACCGTTCGCCGAGCCCTCTGGCATGTTCGGCAAACAGGCGTCCCGCTTCGGTGGGAACCACCGCCCGGGTATTACGATAAAAGAGCTGCTGGCCGAGCGCATCCTCAAGCTGGTGAATGACGCGCGACACCATCGAGGGCGAAACGCCTTCCCGCCTCGCCACCACGGAGAAACTCTGGCTGTCATAGACGGCGATAAACAGCTGTAGCGCCCGAAAATTCACATTACCCGCATCGCTCATTAATGCAATATCCGCAAAAGTGTTTCCCTGATTGTATCGTTTTTCACATTACTTCGCTGCTTTATGCTCAGCCACCCAATCAATAATCGGATATCAACGATGCAGTTATTACTTATTTTTCTTGTGATTGCCGGCGGCATGGGGTTATCCGTGGAAGCCGGACTACTCGGGCCGCTTGCCGGTCAGGTAGGGGACCTGTGGGCCACCTTCAGCATTTTTAGCGTCGGGAGCGCGCTAACCTTTCTGCTGATGCTGCTGTTTGGCCCCAGGCAGGGTCCCTCGTTCTTCTCCTTACCGGGCTGGCAGCTTACCGGGGGCGTACTGGGGCCCATTTACGTCGTCATCTTAACCATTGCCGTACCGGTTATCGGTATCGCCATGACGATGATCGGCATTCTGGCCGGTCAGGTATGCAAAAGCCTGCTGATTGACCATTACGGTCTGTTTGGTTCGGCAAAACGTAAAATCGATGGACGGCGGGTTATCGCGCTGCTGTTTATCATCGTCGCCCTGATTCTGATCGCCACAAGCTGAGGAGTTAACATGAGTAGCATAATGATTTTGCTGGCGCTGGTCGGCGGCGCGATGCTGAGTATGCAGGCGGCGATTAACGGCCGTTTGGGCAGCCAGGTGGGCGTATTTCGCAGCGCGTTTCTCACGTTTGCGGTGGGCGCCTTGATCACGGCGCTGCTGATTTTTTATTTTGCCCCCCATCAGTCGACAACGCTGCTGGATGTGCCGAAATGGCAGCTGCTGGGCGCATTTTGCGGGGTTCCCTATATCGTAATTATGGTGGTGGCGGTGCAGCGTATCGGTACCGCGACGGCCACGGTGGCGGTGATTTTTGGCCAACTGGCCATGAGTCTGCTGATCGATAATTTTGGCTGGCTGGGTAACGACGCCATTGCCTTTTCAGCGGGGCGGCTGGGGGCCATCGTCTGTCTGGGGCTGGCGCTGTTCTTTATTTACCGCTCCAGCGCGGCGGCAAAAGCTGAAGATAAGGAGAGTTAGCCCACCTGTTCAGGTGAGTTGTCGCGCATCGCCAACCGCGGTCATACTGTTCGTCACCCTGTGACTGGCGCTTTAGACAGGTACTGTCGGGGAGCATGGGGATCGCCGCCGCGCGCCTGGGCATCACATCACTTTACCGGAGATACGCTATGCCTGAGATACCGTCGCTGCTGACCTTCGCGCTTGTTGCCCTTGGCCTGGTATTGACCCCGGGGCCGAATATGATCTATCTGATTTCGCGCTCGATTTGCCAGGGAAGAAGGGCCGGACTGGTCTCCCTCGGCGGGGTGGCGCTGGGGTTTGTGTTTTATATGCTGTGCGCCGCGTTCGGTATTACCGCACTGATCTTCGCCGTTCCCTACGCTTACGACGCGTTGCGCATCAGCGGCGTGGTCTATCTGCTTTATCTGGCCTGGCAGGCGGTGAAGCCCGGCGGGCGCTCGGTCTTTGCGGTGCGCGACCTGCCTGCCGATAGCGGCCGTAAGCTGTTTATGATGGGCTTTATTACTAACCTGGCGAACCCTAAAATCGCCATCATGTATCTCTCACTGCTGCCGCAGTTTATCTCTCCCGGACACGGCAGCATCCTTGCGCAGTCGCTGGTGCTGGGAGGGACGCAGGCGCTCATTAGCGTAGCGGTTAATGCGCTGATTGTGGTGATGGCCGGGCAGGTGTCGCTGTTTCTCGCGGGGCGCCCGTTATGGCAGCAGTTTCAGCGCTGGCTGATGGCGACGGTGCTGGCGGGGATGGCGGTGAAAATTGCCTTCGAGGCGCGGAAGTAATCGCTGCGCCCGACGGTGCTACGCTGCCGGGCGCAAGGAATGGCTTTAGGCTCCTGGCCCTATCAGCTGTGAGCGGATCGTCGCCTCCGGCATCATCTCCAGCAGGCCGTTGCTCAGCATCTCTCCCGCCTCCTGCAGCGCGCTAAGCGGCATTTCCGGCAGGCTTTCAAGAATAAACCACATCCGCGGACTCTCCACGCTCAGACGAGTACGTACTCCCTGTCGCCAGTTCCAGCGTCGGCAGGTCACGCCGCGATCGTCGCCCCAGACCACTTCTCCCGCGTCGGGATATTCGTGAACGATCTGCCCCTCTTTGACGGTATCGAACGGTTCGCTGCCGTCCGCGAGCTTGAGGTGCGGGGCGCCAACGTAAGCCGCCAGGTTTTCGCCGCCGACCGGCACGGCGTAGCGCAGGCTCACCGCATTATAGAGATCGACGATGGGATCGATCGCAGCCATCTCGCCATCGCGCAGCACCCGCCTGCGCAAGGCTTCCGCCGAGCAGGGCGTCCGCTTGGGTTTTGCGCCAAAGGCGCGGAATACCTCGTTCCAGGCCTGCAGGTGCGCCTCCGCCCACTGCGGCTCGCCGGCGATAACCGCCTGGCAGGCGGAGCGTAGCGCATCGGACCCGACCAGGGGGGCGCGTACGGCGGCGGAAACGACATCAATGCTCAGGGCGCGAAAGCCGGGGGCCAGCGCGGAGACCTGCGGGCTGATTGACGGTAATACGCTATTCATTGGATAATCCTGTAACGACCATTTTAAAGCATAATATCGACCGATGACCAATAAAGTCAATATAACGACCGACGCGGGCGCCGATGCCGCCATGATTAATGAAGCCGTTGCGGCGCGCATTAAGCGCTACCGGGCGGAAAAGAAGATCTCCCTGGATGAGCTGTCGCGACGCGCGGGCGTCAGCAAAGGTATGCTGGTAGACATTGAAGCCTGCAGGGCCAATCCCAGCATTGCGCTGTTGTGCCGTCTGGCCTCGGCGCTGGGCGTTTCCGTGGCCGATTTTGTCAATGTCGCCACCGCGCCGCCGGTAAAGGTGATTGCAGAAGGCGAGATTCCCACGCTGTGGCAGGGCGAGCAGGGCGGCAAGGCGCGGCTCCTTGCCGGTACCAGCGGTCCGGATATGGTTGAGCTCTGGCAGTGGAGCCTCAATCCGGGAGAAATGTTCACATCGCCGGGGCACGGGGAGGGGACGACTGAGCTGCTTTTCGTGACCGAGGGCGCCTTAACCCTGACGGTTAACGACGGGGTCTATCTGATTCGAGAGGGGGATTCCGCCGTCGCGCGTACCGACGCCCCGCATAGCTACGCTAACGCCGGGGATAAGATCGCGCGATTCACCATGACGGTGAGCGAAAAAGCGCGCTAGCAAGCGTTTCCCGGCGAGCGGCTATCGTCCCGACCGCTCGCCGCCTTCACGCCATACGCACCAAATCCATGCAATGCCCCATCATCACTCCCCATTTTTGGGAGCCGCGGCGGCGCCTGCCGCCGTAGGGCTGATTTTACGCGCGCTGCGCGCCTGGCATAGACCTTGCACACTCCTGTTCAGAAGGCAGCGCAACAGACAATTGAGATAACACAATAGCTGGCTAGGGTTCCGGTTCACTCAGGTGAACGTCTGGTCCGAGAGCTGGCGACCTCTGCGAGGTTACACGGCGGGACAAAAGCCCGGGAGACAGCAGCACCGTTGGGTGTCGCGCTGCCCCCGTTTCTCGTGCTAACCAGAGGTCCACCATGAAGACACCGCCGATCCTCCGCTCTCTTATCCTGTCGCTGGCGCTGCTGGCCAGCGTCCCCTCGTTTGCCGCCGTCAAAAAAGAGTTCAACATCTGCTGGACTATCTATGCCGGATGGATGCCCTGGGGCACCATCAGCAACGAAAAGATCATCGATAAATGGGCCAGCAAATACGGCATCAAAATCAATATCGTTCAGCTGAACGACTACATCGAATCCATTAACCAGTACACCGCGGGCCAGTTTGACGGCTGCACCATGACCAACATGGATGCCCTGACCATTCCGGCGGCGGGGGGCGTGGATACCACGGCGCTCATTACCGGCAGCTACTCCGACGGCAACGACGGCGTGGTGCTGAAGGGGGCGGATAAAAAGCTCAGCGATCTGAAAGGCATGGCGGTGTATCTCCCGGAGCTTTCGGTATCGCACTACCTGCTGGTTCGCGGTCTGGAAAAAGCCGGGCTGCAGGAAAAAGACGTCAAAGTGGTCAATACCTCGGATGCGGATATCGTCTCGGCTTTTGGCACCAGCGGCGTACGCGCGGCGGTGGCCTGGAATCCGCAGCTTTCGGTTATCAAAAAGACGCCGCAAACCACGGAGGTCTTTAGCTCTTCGCAGGTTCCCGGCGAGCTGATCGACATGATGGTGGTGAATACTCAGACCCTGAAAGATAACCCGGCGCTGGGTAAAGCCCTGACCGGCGCCTGGTTCGAGATGATGGCCAAAATGCAGGCCGGAGATACGCAGGCGCTAAGCGCAATGGCCGCCGATTCCGGCACCGACCTCGCCGGCTACCGGGCGCAGCTAAAAACAACCCATCTCTTCTGGACGCCTGCCGATACCCTGACGTTTATCTCCTCGCCGGCGCTGGCAAAAACCATGCAGCGGGTGGCGCAGTTCTCTTTTGATAAAGGGCTGCTGGGAGAGGGGGCGCAGAGCGCTGACTTTATCGGCATGACCTTCCCCGGCGGCGTCACCGTCGGCGATACCGCCAACAGCAAATTGCGCTTTGACGACAGCTATCTGAAGCTGGCCGCGGCGGGGCAGCTGTAATGATTGACCTTGGGAGTCCACGCCATGCGCCACATTAACCGCTATCCCCGGCAGGGTATGCGCCTGACGCTGATGCTATTGCCCTTCGTCCTGATGATCGCCGCCTGGTTTATCGGTTCGGCGGTGCGGCTGGAAGCCAACCCGCAGGATAAGCTGCTGCCCGGCCTGTCGCAGATGATCGCGGCCATCGATCGGATGGCCTTCACCCCGGATAAACGCAGCGGCGAGTATCTGCTGTGGGCCGACACGCTGATTAGTATGAGCCGCCTGCTGATTGGTCTGGCGCTCTCGTCGCTGATTGGCCTGGGCATCGGCATCGCCGCCGGCGTGTTCCCGATGTACCGCGCGGCGCTGTCGCCGCTGATGACCGTGGTGTCGATGATCCCGCCGCTGGCGATCCTGCCGGTGCTGTTTATCGTCTTCGGCCTGGATGAGCTATCAAAAGTGATGCTTATCGTCATTGGCATTACGCCGATGCTGGCGCGCGACCTTGAACAGCGGGCGCGGGAGATCCCGGCGGAGCTGTTTATCAAAGCGCAAACCCTCGGCGCCAATAGCTGGACGGTGGTGCTGCGGGTAGTGCTGCCGCAGCTGCTGTCGCGGCTGATAACCTCCCTGCGCCTGCTGCTGGGCTCCGCATGGCTGTTTTTGATCTCCGCCGAGGCCATTTCCGCCACCGCCGGTCTCGGCTATCGCATATTCCTCGTCCGCCGCTATATGGCGATGGACGTGATTATTCCTTACGTCATCTGGATAACCCTGCTGGCGTGGCTGATGGATCTGGCTCTGCGCCAGCTGCACAAAGCCTGTTTCCCGTGGGCGGAAGGAGGCCGGGCATGAGCTTTATCGACATCAAAAATATCTGGCAGGAGTACGGCGACCACGTGGTGCTGGAGCGCATCAATTTGCAGGTGAAAGAGGGCGAGTTCTGTTCGATGGTCGGCGCGTCCGGTTGCGGGAAGTCGACGTTTTTACGCCTGCTGCTCGGCCAGGAAAAGCCGACTCGCGGGGAAATCACCCTCGACGGCCAGCCGCTGGCGGCGGAGCCGGACCGCAGCCGCGGCGTGGTGTTTCAGCGTTATTCGGTTTTCCCGCACCTCAACGTGCTGGATAACGTCGCCATTGGCCTCGAACTCCCGGCGTCACCGCTGTTTGGCCGGCTGTTTGCCGGCAGGAAACGCGACGCGCGCGAACGGGCGCAGCGGATGCTGGAGAAAGTCGGGCTGGGGCACGCGCTGAATAAATATCCGGCGCAGCTCTCCGGCGGGATGCAGCAGCGGCTGGCGATCGCCCAGGCTTTCGTCATGCAGCCGCGCGTACTGCTGCTTGATGAACCCTTCGGCGCGCTGGATCCCGGTATTCGCAAGGATATGCACGGGCTGCTGCTCCAGCTGTGGAGCGAAACGCGGATGACGGTATTTATGGTCACCCACGACCTCGCGGAGGGCTTCAACCTTGGCACCCGGCTGCTGGTGTTCGACAAAGTGCGCATCGATCCGCAGGCGCCCAACGCCTGGGGTGCGCGCGTTACCTACGATATTCCGCTCAATGAAGCGCGAATGTCGCAGATAACCACCGGCAGCGACAATAACGTTTACGCATTAAGGAGATAGTTTGATGACCGCACTTTTTCACTCATCCCCCAGCCTGCGCGAAGAGCGGCTACCCGGCGGGGCGCACACCTCGTTGATTTTGCGCAAAGGGCAGATCCTGCGCCTGACCGATATCGACGGCGGAGCCAACGTCAGCATGATGATGCTGAATCCCCATGAGAAGAGTGAGCGCCTGAATCTGCCGGATACCCTCAAGGGCCAGCACACCGCGCGCCTGACCGCCGGGCACTGTTTCTACTCCGACATGGGGCGCGTTCTGGCCGGGATTGTTGCCGACAGCTGCGGCTGGCACGACCCGTTCGGCGGGATACTCAACGCCGACGAGACGCGTGAAAAATATGGCGCAGGACGCTACCAGGAGCTGCGCAACGGCTTCTACCGCAACGGCGTCGATAACCTGCTGGTTGAAATGGGTAAATGGGATCTGGGCCTGGAGGACCTGCTGATGGTGGTTAACTTCTTCAGTAAAGTCACCGTCGATGAGGATGGCCGTTTTCAGTTTATTTCCGCCAACAGCCGCGCCGGAGATTACGTTGAGCTGTTTGCGCCGATGGATGTCCTCATGGTGCTGACCGCGCTGCCGCATCCTCAGGACCCTGCCGCGGAGTACGCCCCGCGGCCGATCCAGCTGAGCTGGTACCAGGCTGACGATGCGCAGGCGGCCGCGGAAGCGCTCTTTACCCGCGATGAAAACCAGCGCGCGTTCCTCAACACCCAACTTTTTGCCCTGTAAGGAGGCTGCGATGACCCTGATCGCCAGTAACCGTCGTCCCGAAGATGCCGTCTATCGCCATGTGATCCCGGCAGGGGAACCCTGGCTGTTTGAGGTACAAAAAGGGCAAACCCTGCGCCTGCTTGACCTCGAAGGCAACCAGGCCATTGATACCCTGTTTTACAACGCCGATAACCCCCGAGAACGCTACGATCCGCAGCGCACGCTGCGCCGCCAGGGCAATGCCTATCTGACCACCGGCAGCGTACTCTATTCCAATCTGGGCAATCCACTGCTGACCATCGTTGCCGACACCTGCGGTCGCCACGATACCCTCGGCGGCGCCTGTGCCCAGGAGAGCAACACCGTGCGCTACGCCCAGGATAAACGCTATATGCACAGCTGTCGGGATAATTTCCTCTGCGCCTGCCTGCACGATGGCCGCCTGCATAAACGCGATATCGGCGCCAACATTAACTTTTTCATGAACGTCCCGGTAACGCCGGAAGGCGGTCTGACCTTTGAGGACGGGATATCGGCGGCGGGGAAATACGTTGAGCTGCGCGCCGAGTGCAACGCCGTGGTGCTGATTTCCAACTGTCCGCAGTTAAATAATCCCTGCAACGGCTGGAACCCCACGCCCGCCGAGGTGCTGGTATGGAACTGACCCGCTGGCAGCGCTGGCGTCTGCTGGCCTTTCGGCTCTTCGCCGTCCGCGCAGACCGCCTGAACAGTACGCCGACGCGCAAACCTTAAGCGCCGGTTCACCCCGGGGACGACCTCAGGGGAACATCGAATTATTGCGGGACGACCCGCGACCCTGTGAGTTCCGCTTATGTTTGATACCTTACTGATTGCCAACCGCGGCGCCATCGCCTGCCGCATTCTGCGCACCCTGCGCGCGATGCAGGTGAAGGGCGTCGCCGTCTATTCCGAAGCCGACCTGAGTAGTCTGCATATCCGCGACGCGGATGAAGCGTTAAGCCTCGGCGACGGCCCGGCGGCGCAAACCTATCTGGTGACGGAGAAGATCCTGGCCGCCGCGCAGCAGAGCGGCGCCAAAGCGATCCATCCCGGCTACGGCTTTCTGTCTGAAAACGCGGCCTTCGCTGAGGCCTGCGAGGCGGCGGGGGTGGCGTTTGTCGGCCCCACTCCGCAACAGCTGCGCACCTTCGGCCTGAAGCATACCGCTCGCGCCTTAGCCAAAGCCGAGGGCGTGCCGCTGCTGGAAGGCAGCGAGCTGCTGGCCGATAGCCGCGAAGCCTGCCGGGCGGCTGAGGCGGTGGGCTATCCGGTCATGCTCAAAAGCACCGCCGGCGGCGGCGGGATTGGCATGCGCGTCTGTCGCGACGCCCGTGAGCTGATTGAGGCGTTTGCCGCGGTGCAGCGGCTGGGACAAAACAACTTCAGCGACGGCGGGGTATTTCTCGAAAAATATATCGAACGCGCCCGCCATCTGGAGGTACAAATCTTCGGCGACGGGCGGGGAGAGGTCATCGCGCTCGGCGTGCGCGACTGTTCAGTCCAGCGGCGTAACCAGAAAGTGATTGAAGAGACGCCCGCGCCGAATCTGCCTGACGGGATGGCGCAGGCGCTATGCGCGGCGGCTATCGCGTTGGGTAAAGCGGTGAGCTACCGCAGCGCCGGGACGGTGGAGTTTGTCTATGACAGCGCGGCGCGGCAGTTTTATTTCCTCGAGGTAAATACCCGGCTTCAGGTCGAACACGGCGTCACGGAGCAGGTGTGGGGCGTTGACCTGGTGCGCTGGATGATTGAACTGGCGGCGGGGGAACTGCCTCCGCTACCTGAGCTGGCCGCCGGGTTACGGCCCCAGGGCCACGCTATCCAGGCGCGAATTTACGCCGAAGATCCGGGGCGGCAATTCCAGCCTTCTCCCGGCCTGTTAACGGACGTCTTCTTTCCGCCGGCGGACGGCGCAGCCCTGCGTATTGACCGCTGGGTGGAAGCCGGGTGCGAAGTCCCGCCGTTCTTCGACCCGATGCTGGCGAAAGCGATCGCCTGGCGCCCCAGCCGCGATGAGGCTATCGCCGGCCTGGCGCAGGCGCTGGCGGAGACCCGCCTGTACGGCGTAGAAACTAACCGCGTGTACCTGCAACAAATTCTTGGCTTTGCGCCCTTTACCGAAGGCGAGCCCTGGACCCGCTGCCTTGAGCAGCTGCGCTACCGCGCGGCGACCGTGGAGGTGCTGAGCGCCGGAACCCAGACCAGCGTGCAGGACTATCCGGGACGTTTGGGGTACTGGGCGGTGGGCGTACCGCCGTCGGGGCCGATGGACGATCGCGCCCTGCGTCTCGGCAACCGCCTGCTGGGCAATGCCGAGGGAGCGGCCGCGCTGGAAATCACCCTCAACGGGCCGACCCTGAAATTTAATACCGACGTTCAGGCGGTGGTGTGCGGCGCGCCATTGGCGGTGACGCTCGATGGCGTAGACCAGCCGCTGGACTGCGTATTGACTATTCCGGCGGGGGCGACTCTGAAGCTGGGCGCGATAAGCGGCGCGGGGGTCAGAAGCTATCTCTGCCTGAGCGGCGGCATTCAGGTACCGGACTATCTGGGGAGTAAAAGCACCTTTACCCTCGGCCAGTTTGGCGGCCACGGTGGACGGGCGCTGCGCGGAGGCGACGTGCTGCATCTGGCGCCGCACGCCGCCGCCAGATGCGGGGATCAACTACCCGCCGCGCTACGCACAGCGCTGGCTGAAGTGCGGACGCTGCGGGTGATTTACGGCCCCCACGGCGCGCCGGAATTCTTTGCGCCGGAATATATTGCGACGTTCTTCGCCACGGAGTGGGCGGTCCACTTTAACTCCAGCCGCACCGGCGTGCGCCTGATTGGCCCCAAGCCGCTGTGGGCCCGCGACAGCGGCGGCGAAGCGGGGCTGCATCCGTCGAATATTCACGATAACCCTTACGCGGTGGGCGCGGTCGATTTTACCGGCGATATGCCGGTGATCCTTGGACCGGATGGGCCGAGCCTCGGCGGTTTTGTCTGCCCGGTCACGGTGATTGAAGCCGACCTCTGGCAGTTAGGCCAGCTCAAGGCCGGGGATAAGGTACGTTTCGTGGCGGTGGATTTACCCACCGCCCGGCGGCTGGCGGAAGGGCGGCGCGCCGAGCTGGCGACCCTAAGTCACCAGGCGATAGCCTGGCAGCCCGTGCCGCTGACGTCGCCTGTCGTGATGACCTGCGGCGAGGCGGACAAACGCCTGGTGGCGCGACTCTCCGGCGATACGCATCTGCTGCTGGAAGCCGGGGAGCCGGAGCTGGATCTGGTTCTGCGTTTCCGCATTCACGCCCTGATGCAGGCCCTGGAAGCGCAATCAAGAGACGGCGCGATCGATATCACCCCGGGGATTCGCTCGCTGCAAATCCATTTTCAGCCGGAAACGTTGCCCCTTGAGACGCTGCTGGCGTGGGTGCGCAGCGAGTGGTCCACGGTCTGCCTGAGTGACGATCTGCAGGTGCCGACGCGCGTGGTGCATCTGCCGCTCTCCTGGGACGATCCGGCCTGCCGCAGGGCAATCGATAAATATATGACCACCGTGCGCCAGGACGCGCCCTGGTGCCCGAGTAATCTGGAATTTATACGTCGCATCAACGATCTGCCCGATGAACAGGCGGTATGGAATACGGTATTTGACGCCAGCTATCTGGTGATGGGGCTGGGCGATGTTTATCTCGGCGCGCCGGTGGCGACGCCGCTTGACCCGCGCCATCGCCTGGTTACCACCAAGTACAACCCGGCGCGCACCTGGACGGCGGAAAACTCGGTCGGCATCGGCGGGGCCTATCTGTGCGTCTACGGCATGGAGGGGCCCGGCGGCTATCAGTTCGTTGGCCGGACCCTGCAGATGTGGAATCGCTATCGCGAAGTAGCGGATTTTGCCGGCAAACCCTGGCTGCTGCGTTTCTTCGACCAACTGCGTTTCTATCCGGTTTCGGCCGAAGAGCTGCTGCAGATTCGCCGCGATTTCCCGCTCGGACGCTACCCGCTGCGCATTGAGCACAGCACGCTGCGGCTGGCGGAATACCAGCAGTTTCTCCGCCGTGAAGCGCACAGCATCGGCGCGTTTCGCGAGCATCAGCAGCAGGCGTTTAACGCCGAACGCGATCGCTGGATAGCCAGCGGTCAGGCCCATTTTGACAGTCAGGAGAGCGCCGTGGATGAGGGCGGAGACGCGCCGCTGCGGCAGGGCGAACAGGGGGTGGAAAGCCCGATTTCCGGAAACCTGTGGCAAGTACAAACGGCGGCAGGCAGCCGGGTCCGCGCGGGGGATGTGCTGGTCGTGCTGGAGTCGATGAAGATGGAGATCCCGCTGCTGGCCCCCTGCGATGGCGTTATTCAACAGGTTCACGTGCAGCCGGGCAGCGCGGTACGCGCCGGGCAGCGGGTGGCGGTGATTATTGAGGAGAAGGCATGATGCAGCAGACGTTTGATTTACGCCTGGCAACCCTGGCGGAGCGTTATCGCACCGGTAAAACCACACCGCGCAGCGTGCTGGCGGACATCCGCCAGCGGGCGCAGGCGCTGAACCCCGAGTTCCGGTTGTTTATCCATATTCTGAGCGAAGAGGAGCAGGAGCCATTTCTGGCGGCGCTGGATGGCCTTTCGCCGGCCGCGCTGCCGCTGTACGGCGTGCCGTTCGCCATCAAAGACAATATCGATCTGGCGGAGATTGTCACCACCGCGGCCTGTCCGGCGTTTGCGTATCGGGCGGAGCAGAGCGCGACGATTGTCGCTCAGCTGATTGCGCTGGGCGCCGTGCCGGTCGGTAAAACCAATCTCGATCAGTTCGCTACCGGCCTGAACGGTACCCGATCGCCGTACGGTCGCTGCCGCAATAGCTATCATGCGGAGTATCCCTCCGGCGGTTCCAGCGCCGGTTCCGCGCTGGCGGTGGCGCTGGGCGTTGCCAGCTTCTCGTTGGGCACGGATACCGCCGGTAGCGGCCGCGTCCCGGCAGGGCTGAATAACCTGGTGGGTCTGAAGGCCAGTAAAGGGCTGATATCCACCGCAGGGGTGGTCCCCGCCTGTCGTACGTTAGACTGCGTGACCTTTTTCAGCCCCACCGCCGACGAGGCCAGCCAGCTGCTGGCGCTCGTCGCACAGTGCGATCCGCAGGACGCCTGGAGCCGCCGTAATCCTCAGTGGAACAGCCGTCAGGCGTTCGGCAGGCCGTCCGCGGGGTTTCGTTTTGGCGTTCCGCGCGAGCTCAATTTCCTCGGCTGCCGCGCAAGCGAACGCCTGTTTTCCCAGGCCCGGCAACGGCTGACGGCGCTGGGCGGGGTGGCAGTTGAGATTGATTTCACGCCGTTTCTGGCGGCAGCCCGGCTGCTGTATGACGGGCCGTGGGTCGCCGAACGCTACGCGGTGGTCGGTCCGCTGATGGCGCGGCAGCCGGAGGCGGTGCTGCCGGTTATTCGCGACGTGCTGGCAAAAGCGCCGGGCACCGATGCCACGGCGACTTTTACGGCGATCTATCAGCTACAGCAGTACAAAGCCCGGTGCGACGCGATACTCGAGACCCTGGACTGCGTGCTGACGCCAACCTATCCGCGCCCGGTGACGCTTGACGAGCTGGAGGCGGAGCCGATCGCGCGCAACGCCGATCTCGGGTACTACACCAACTTTATGAACCTGCTGGACTATGCCGCGGTGAGCGTGCCATGCGGATTTATGCCGGACGGATTGCCTTCGGGCGTCACGCTGTTTGGCCGGGCCTTTACCGACCAGTATTTACTGGGCCTGGCCGATGCGTTTCAGCGCGCTGAGCGGCTGCCGCTGGCGGGCGGAGCGCGGCTGGAGACCCCGCCGCCTGAACGCGTCGCCGGGCATGACCGAATGGCGCTGGTTGTTTGCGGCGCTCATCTCTCTGGCCTGCCGCTTAACGGCCAGCTGCTGGCGCGGGGCGGTAGGCTGCTGCAGGCGACCCGCAGCGCGCCGCACTATCGTTTATACGCTCTCGCGGACGGCAAACGCCCGGCGATGGTTCGCGCCGATAGCGGCGGGGCGTCGATCGCGGTTGAAGTGTGGGAGCTACCCAGCGCGGAGGTCGGTTCGCTGCTGGCGGCCATCCCCGCGCCGCTGGGCCTGGGAAAAGTTGAGCTTGCCGACGGACGCCGGTTAGCGGGCTTTATCTGCGAAGCCAACGGATTAGGCGAAGCCACGGAGATTACCGCCTACGGCGGCTGGCGCGCCTGGCTGGCACGCTAAACTACAACCCCCTACATCAAGAAGCGATGGAGGGGGTTAGTGACAGTGTCACCTTAAATTTCTAACATGCTGAAACATTTCTGCCAGATCATTAGCAACCTTTCGGTAGGGCTCCCGCTGCGATAACGCTATTCTTCCCCGCTTTTCCCTTTTCAGGCACTTTGTAACCCAGGTAAATGACCGCTAATGTCCCTAATGAGAGATGAAATTCGCGACCATTCAGCGGAAAAGATGCTATTTATCCGCCGTGCCGTCATTGCGTTTCTACTGGTGGTGATTTGCTTCGCCATCCTGATCCTTAATCTTTACCGCCTGCAGGTGGATCAGCACGACTTTTATCAGACGCGTTCAAACCAGAACGACATTAAAATGCTGCCCATCGCGCCGAGCCGGGGGCTGATTTTCGACCGCAACGGCATCCCGCTGGTACAAAATATTACCCTCTACCGTTTGCAGGTGATCCCGAGCAAAATCGCCGATATGACGGCGCTGCTGCAGCAGCTGACGCCGATCGTTGATTTAACCCCGCAGGATATCGCCGACTTCCGCGACGATATGCACCACAACAGCCGCTACAAAGAGGTGACGTTAAAATCGGACCTGAGCGATGTTGAAGTAGCGCGTTTTGCGGTCAATGAGTTTCACTTCCCCGGCGTCACGGTGGAGAGCTATCAGCAGCGCGCTTACCCCTACGGCGCCGAACTGGCGCACGTGGTTGGCTATGTCTCGAAGATCAACGACAGCGATCTGCAAAAGCTGGCCAAAGCCGGGGAAGAAGAGAACTACGCCGCCGACCACAATATCGGCAAGCAGGGCATTGAAGGCTACTACGAGAAAGCGCTGCACGGCACCACCGGCTATCAGGAAGTGGAAGTGGATAACCACGGGCGGGTCGTGCGTCTGCTAAAAGAGGTCCCGCCGGTGGCCGGGAAGAACATCTACCTGACGCTGGATCTGCACCTGCAGCAGTATATCGAATCGGTGCTGAAGGGGCAGCGCGCGGCGGTAGTGGCCGTCGATCCGCGCGATGGCGGCGTGCTGGCCATGGTGTCGAGCCCCAGCTACGATCCCAATCCCTTTGTCAGGGGCATCGGCTATCAGGCCTACCGTTCGCTGCTCGATAACCCGGACCGGCCGCTGATTAACCGGGTCACCCAGGGCCTCTATCCGCCCGCGTCGACGGTGAAGCCCTACATGGCGCTGTCGGCGCTGTCGGCGGGCGTGATCACGCCAACCACCTCCTTCTTCGGCGCGCCGACCTGGACGCTGCCGGGGACCCAGCGCCGCTACCGCGACTGGCTGAAGAGCGGCCACGGCATGCTTAACGTCACCAAAGCGATAGAAGAATCGGCGGATACCTTCTTCTATCAGGTGGCGTTTGAGATGGGCATCGACCGCATTCACGAGTGGCTAAGCAAGTTTGGCTACGGTCAGTCTACCGGCATCGATCTTAACGAAGAGTATGCCGGGGTGCTGCCGAGCCGGGAGTGGAAACAGCGGGTACATAAAAAACCGTGGTATCAGGGGGATACCATTTCCGTCGGTATCGGTCAGGGCTACTGGATTGCCACGCCGATCCAGATGGTCAAGGCGCTGACGACCCTGATTAATAACGGCAAAGTGCAAAATCCGCATCTGCTTTACTCCATGAAGCAGGGTAATAAGATCGAGCGCTATCAGCCGCCGCAGGATCTGCCGCAGGTTGGCGATCCGCATTCGCCGTACTGGGGCGTGGTGCGCAACGGCATGTACGGCATGGCGAACCTGCCAAACGGCACCGGCTATAAGCTGTTCCATACCGCGCCGTACCAGATCGCCGCAAAATCCGGGACGTCCCAGGTCTTCAGCCTGAAGGAGAACCAGACCTACAACGCGAAGATGATCCCGGTGCGCCTGCGCGACCATATCTTCTATACCCTGTTCGCCCCCTATCAGCATCCGAAGGTGGCGATGGCGCTGATTCTGGAGAACGGCGGCGGCGATGGCGTGGTTGCGGGACCGACGGCGCGCGCCATCCTCGACCATATCTTCGACCCGGCCAACGCGCCGGCGGAACAGGGCGCGACGTCGACGGTGCCGCAGGTGGAGAGCGCCGACGCGCAGTAAACGTTATTCACTCTGAGCATAAGCGTTAGCGGATTGGTTATTTGCCGCCGCCGGCGCTTTTGCTCATAGTAGCGTTCTGTATTGCTGTGAAAAAAGGCGCTCTGATGTCGTTAAGCCGAAATACGCTTCTTCTTGTACAAACCGGGACTCCGCCGGATGAAATCGTCTCCGACCACGGCGATCTTCCCCTCTGGTTTGGCAATTTACTGGCGCCGTGGCGCAAAAAAATCAGCGTGGCGCGCGTCTATGCCGGAGAGCCGCTTCCCGCGCCGGATAACGCGACCATCGCGGTGATTACCGGCTCCTGGGATATGGTGACCGAACGCCTGCCGTGGAGTGAAATGACCGCGGCCTGGATCCGCGAGGCGATGGCGATAGAGATGCCGCTGTTTGGCGTTTGCTACGGGCATCAGCTGATGGCGCACGCTCTGGGGGGTGAGGTGGACTACCATCCAGCCGGACGCGAAGCCGGAAGTAAAACCATTTCGCTGTCCGCACACGGCCTGGCGGATCGTCTGCTGGCTGACCACCCGGCGCCGTTCAGCGCGCACCTCACGCATATGCAAACGGTCACCCGATTACCGCCAGGGGCGAAGGTGCTGGCTTCGTCGCAGCACGACCCTCACCAGATTGTACGCTACGGCGCGCATGCCGTTTCTACGCAGTTTCATCCGGAGATCACCCCGGCGATTGCCCGCTCGCTGATCGCGTTCCGCCAGGCGGCGCTGCGCAACGAGGGGGTTGACCCGGACAGGCTGAGTCGTGACGTTGTGGAGAGCCCGGTGGCCTCGGCGATTCTGACCCGCTTTGTCGCAGGCTACCTGCAGCCAGACCTGAACCCGGCTTAACCTCAGCGCTGTTTTTCCGCGAGCCAGGCCGCCGTTTCACCGAGGATTTCGTCGGAAAACGTTGAATCCGCGGTCATCCGCGCCAGAATTAACGCGCCGACCATGGCCGACCAGCTGCCAATCGCCGCGCGGCGGCTGGCTTGAGCGTCCCGATCATCCATCGCTTCACTGAGCTGCGCTATCTGCTGCTGCAGCCGCGCACTCATTTCGTCACGCGCGGGTTCGGACTGGCGGATGGTTTCCGCCGCCAGCGCCGCCAGCGGGCAGCCGCTGGCAAAATTATCCCGATGTTCGGGGGAAAGATAACGCTCGATTTGCGCGACGACGTCGTTTTTCGCCGCGTCGTTCTCTATCTTCAGTTCCGCGAGGGTTTGGGCGATCAGGTCATCCTTCGATTTGAAGTAGCCGTAGAATCCGCCGTGGGTCAGACCGGCTGATTTCATAATATCGGTGACCGTGACCGCGTCAAAACCCCGCTCGCGAAACAACCGCCCGGCGGCGGTCAGGATTGTCTGCTTATTCTCTTCAACCTGTTTTCTGCTCACTCTCATGGCGTCGTCCTGCTGCGAAATTATTTATGATGACCATCATATAACATTATTTACAGCATACCCAGCCCGTGCCATTATACATGACGACCATCATGTATAAATTGAGGAGTACACCTATGAGCAGTGAATCAGCGGTGCTGGTAACCGGCGCATCGACCGGAATTGGCGCAGTCTATGCCGAACGTTTTGCCCGCCGCGGCCATGACCTGGTGCTGGTCGCGCGTAATCACGAGCGGCTGACGGCGCTGGCCGAGCGGCTGCGCGACGAAACCGGCGTTCAGGTCGACATCCTGCAGGCCGACTTAACCCAGGATAGCGACATCGCCGCCGTGGAGCAGCGGCTGCGGGAAGACGCGCGTATCAGGATTCTGGTCAACAATGCCGGCACCTCGATTCCCGGTGATTTCCTCCATCAGAGCAGTGACGATATCACTCGCCTGATTACCCTCAACGTGACCTCAGTGGCTCGCCTGGCGAACGCGATTGCGCCGCGTCTGGCCGAGGCCGGAGAGGGGGCGATTGTCAACATTGCGTCGGTCGTTGGGCTGGGTCCGGAAATGGGGTTGACCGTCTACGGCGCCACGAAAGCCTTTGTGCTGTTTCTCTCGCAGGGACTCGACGTTGAGCTGAGCGCGAAAGGCGTATACGTTCAGGCGGTACTGCCGGCGGCAACGCGCACCGAGATTTGGCAGCACAGCGGCAAAGACGTGGATACCATTCCCGGCGTCATGGAGGTGGATAAACTGGTGGATGCCGCCCTGGTGGGGTTCGACCGCCGCGAATCGGTGACCATACCGCCGCTGCATGATGAAACGCAGTGGCAGACGCTGAACGCGACGCGTCAGGCCATGCTCCCCGGCTTTGCGCAATCTGAACCCGCGGCCCGTTACCTGTCGCGATCGTGAGTTTGTCGCACCGTGTATCGGAAAGGAGAGTCGATACACGGTGCGACAACATCCCGCCATGTCACGCCCGGCGCAGATACAACGCCTCTGGAAGGCGGTGCTGCGCACAGCTATCATCGGGCCGGTAGCCCGGGCAGGCGCTTTGCGCCGCCCCCGGGAGAAGAGCGCTGAGTGGCAGAATACCCGGAGGCGGTGCTGCGCACCTGTCCGGGCTACAGGTTCACAGCCATCTTCAGGCCGGTAGCCTCAACATCGTGACAACGTCACAAATTCAGGGCGAAAAACCAATAAAAAAGCCGATAAGGTGAGTTATCGGCTTTCAAGGTTAATGCGAAAACAAATTTACTGCGCCAGCAGCTCCTGGGCGGTACGTTCTACCAGACTCAGCAGCACCTTCACGTCCTCTAACGTCACGATCGGGTTCAGCAGCGTCAGCTTCAGACAGGTGACGCCGTTGTGCTCGGTCACGCCGACGTTAGCGCGACCGGAAGCCAGCAGCGCATCGCCAACCCGCTGGTTGAGCAGGGCGATCGCGGCATCGTCGCTGCCCGCCATCTGCTGCGGACGGGAACGGAACAGCACGCTCGCCAGCTGCGGCTGCATGACCAGCTCCAGCGTCGGCTGCGTTTTGACGTAATCCGCCACGTTAAGCGCCATCGTCACGCCGTGATCGATGATTTCCGCGTACTGCTTCTGGCCCAGCGCCTCCAGGCCCATCCACAGCTTCAGCGCGTCGAAGCGGCGGGTGGTCTGCAGCGATTTGGATACCAGGTTCGGTACGCCGTGCTCTTCATCAAACTCAGAGTTCAGATAGGCCGCCTGATAGCGCATCAGCTCATAGTGGCGGGCTTCTTTTAACAGAAACGCGCCGCAGCTGATGGTCTGGAAGAACTGCTTGTGGAAATCCAGGGTGATGGAGTCCACTAAGTCAATGCCGTCCAGACGATCGCGATACTTGTCGGACATCAGCAGGGCGCCGCCCCAGGCCGCGTCAACGTGCAGCCAGATCTGGTGCTCAGCCGCGACGGCCGCAATCTCGCGCAGCGGGTCGATTGCCCCCGCGTCGGTGGTGCCGGCGGTGGCAACGATGGCCATAATCTGTTCGCCGTTAGCCTGCGCCTCGGCGATTTTCGCTTTCAGATCCGCCACGTCCATCCGCGCGAATTCGTCGGTTTTCACCAGCGTCACGGAACGGTAGCCGAGGCCCATCAGCGCCATGTTCTTCTGCACCGAGAAGTGGGCGTTTTCTGAACACAGCACTTTGTACTGACGAATATCGCCCGGCAGACCATCCTGCTGGATGGAATGACCCCGGCGGGCAAAGAAGGCATCGCGCGCCAGCATCAGGCCCATCATGTTGCTCTGGGTGCCGCCGCTGGTGAAAACGCCCGCATCGCCGGCGCCGTAGCCGACCTGAGCGCGCAGCCATTCAATCAGCTTGATCTCGATGATGGTGGCTGACGGGCTTTGGTCCCAGGAGTCCATGCTCTGGTTGGTGGCGTTAATCAGCACTTCCGCCGCCTGGCTAATCACCAGGCTCGGGCAGTGCAGATGCGCCACGCACTGCGGGTGATGTACCGACAGGCTGTCTTTAAGGAAGTACTCGATCGCACGTTCAATCGCCGCCTGGTTGCCCAGACCCTGTTCGTTGAAATCAAGGGTGATGCGCTCACGCAGTTCGTCAACGCTTTTCCCCTGATACATTTCAGGCTGCTGCAGCCACTGCGCTACCGCCTGGCTGGTCTGGGCGATCGCTTGCTGGTAGGCATCAATACTTTGCGCGGAACCAGCAAGAATCGGATTCAACTTGGACATTGCGGTCACTTACTCCACTCAGACCGGTTTTACGCCGGCGGCCAGCAGGGCCTGTTCAAATTTGTCGAAGAAAATTTCCAGCTCAGCGTTGCTGATCAGCAGGGACGGCAGCAGACGCAGCACGCAGCCGTGGCGACCGCCGCGCTCGAGGATCAGACCCGCTTCGAAGCATTTCTTCTGCAGCAGCGCGGAGAGTTCGCCATCCGCCGGGTAGCAGCCCATGTGGTCCGGCGCTTCGTTCGGTTTAACGATCTCGATGCCGATCATCAGGCCCAGACCGCGAACGTGGCCGATAACCGGATAGCGTTTCTGCATCTCGGCCAGCTTGCCTTTCAGCCATTCGCCCTGAGCGGCGGTTTTATCCGCAATGTTATTGTCTTTCAGGTGGCGCAGGGTGGTCAGGCCGGTGGCCATCGCCAGCTGGTTGCCGCGGAAGGTGCCGGTATGGTGACCCGGTTCCCAGGCGTCGAACTGCTTTTTGATACCGAGAACGGCCAGCGGCAGACCGCCGCCAACGGCTTTCGACATCACGATAATGTCCGGCTCGATGCCCGCGTGTTCGAAGGCGAAGAATTTACCGGTACGCGCAAAGCCAGCCTGAACTTCATCGATGATCAGCAGAATGCCGTGTTCCTGAGTCACTTTACGGATGCGCTGCAGCCACTCGACCGGAGCCGGGTTCACGCCGCCTTCACCCTGAACGGCTTCCAGGATCACCGCCGCCGGTTTACGCACGCCGCTTTCGACGTCATTGATCAGGTTTTCGAAGTAGTAAGTCAGCGCTTTCACGCCGGCTTCACCGCCGATACCCAGCGGGCAGCGGTACTGGTGCGGGTAAGGCATAAACTGCACTTCCGGCATCATGCCGTTAACCGCCGCTTTTGGCGACAGGTTGCCGGTGACGGACAGCGCGCCGTGGGTCATTCCATGGTAGCCGCCGGAGAAGCTGATCACGGAAGAACGGCCGGTGTATTTTTTCGCCAGCTTCAGCGCCGCTTCCACGGCGTCAGCGCCGGACGGACCGGTGAACTGCAGGCAGTATTCTTTGCCTTCGCCCGGCAGCAGGGAAAGCAGGTATTCAGAGAAGCGATCTTTTAACGGAGTGGTCAGATCGAGAGTATGTAACGGCAAGCCGCTGGTAATGACACTTTGGATGCTCTGCAGCACATCAGGGTGGTTGTGGCCGAGTGCCAGAGTACCTGCGCCGGCAAGGCAGTCCAGATACTGTTTATTATCCGCATCGGTCAGCCAGACGCCTTCCGCTTTGGTAATCGCAAGGGGCAGCTTGCGCGGGTAGCTCCTGACATTCGATTCGAATTCAGCCTGACGGGCCAAAAAGGTATCGTTGTTTGCATCTAATAAATCTGCGCCTAAAGTATCAATACGGACTTTATCCGTCATCATATCACTCCCACAACCAGCGTTACGGTTGAGCGCTGGTTGAATAAATTGGTGTAAGAAATTGAATCGCCATGCATTAAAGCGGGCACAATATATGGCTTTTTAGATACGCATTCAACGTTTTATTGATTAAGGTATATTTACGTTATTTTTACACTGGCAAAAACCAACGTAACCATTTGATTTAAATCAGGTGTTTTAAAGGATAAAAGACCTTTAAAATTGTAATTATTAGTGAGGGAGTTTCTCGTTTTTTAATACTGCCGCGCGGGCATTGCTGGCGAAAAGTTTCCGCCAGCAATGGCATGACTCAATGCAGCTCAACCGCATAATTTGTTAAAGGTGTGACTTTTTTCACCAACTTATTGTTATATAAAAACTGTTCATAAGCTTCATACCGTGGTTTATCCAGCGCCGCCGGATCGCTGGCAAACAGAGGAAGGGTTTTCAGCCATGCCTGCTTGTTCAGTTCGGTGTTGAGCTCGGGATGCGCGGCGGCAAACGTCTGCCAGGTTTCCTGCGGGTGAGCGCGCAGGTAAGCGACGCCTTTTTGCAGCGCCTTGAGGAAGGCCCTGATTTTCGCCGCGTGGACTTCATCCCGGTTGGCGACAATCACCAGCTCGTCGTAGGCCGGTACGCCGTAATCCTCAACGTTCATCACCTGCGGATCTTTCCCCTGCAGCTTCAGCTCCAGCGCTTCGATATTACGATAGCCGCCAATGACCGCGTCGACCTGTCCGGCCAGCAGGGCGCTGGTCAGCTGGAAGTTAACATTGATGAGCTTGATGCTTTTGGGATCGATTTTCGCATGCTGCGCCATGGTGGCCAGCGTCGCCTGTTCGATGCCGCTCACCGAATACCCCACTTTTTTGCCCTGCAGATCGGCGGGAGATTTAATGCTTTTATCCAGCGCGATCACCGTATTCAGCGGCGAATTAATCAGCGTGCCGACGCGGACCAGCGGCAGCCCTTCATCAGCAAAAAAATGCACCTGCGGCTGGTAGGTAATCGCCAGGTCCGCCTGGCGGGCGGCGACCAGCCGCGGCGGCAGCGCCGGGTCGGACGGCGGCACAATGTTGACGTCCAGCCCCGCGTCTTTAAAGGCGCCAATCTGTTCGGCCACCAGGATCGGCGCGTGGTCGGGATTGATATACCAGTCCAGCACCAGGGTGAGTTTCTCGTTGGCCAGCGCCTGACCGCTGAACAGCGCGGCAAGCGTCATACCGGCATAAACACGTTTACGCATGGTTAGTCCTTTTATTTAAGAGCGTTATTCCGGCGTCCAGTTAATCAGCCGGTGTAAGAAAGCATCCACCGCCAGCCAGAGCAGGACGGTCAGTAGCACCAGAATAAACAGGGCCGCAAAGCAGATATCGGTTTGCAGACGGGCGTTGGCGTTAAGCATCACGTAGCCCAATCCTTCGGCTGAACCGACCCATTCGCCGATGATCGCCCCGATGGGGGCGACGGCGGCCGCCATCCGCAGGCCGGAACCGAGGGCCGGAAGGGCGGCCATCAGGCGAACGTGGCGCAGCTGCGCGCCAAAAGAGGCCCCCATCGTGCGCGCCAGATCGAGATAGTCGTGGTTAACCCGGCGCAGACCGTCAAAAAACGCCGAGGTGACGGGAAAGAAAATCACCAGCACCGCCATCATGACCTTGGCGCTCATGCCGAAACCGAACCACAGCACCAGCAGCGGGGCAAGGGCGAAAACCGGGATCGCCTGACTGGTCAGCACCAGCGGCATCAGCCAGCGCTGAAGGCGAGGCGAGACAATCATGCACAGCGCCAGGATCACGCCGAGCAGAACGCCGAGCGCGAGGCCGCTGAGGATCTCGCTTAATGTGATCAGCGTGTGTTCGCCGAGGTACGCGCGGTTGACCCACAGAGCGCTTGCCACCGCCGAGGGTGAAGGCAGCAGGAAAGCGGGAATGCCGCTGCGGGTCGCCAGCCACCAGAGCAGCAGCAGGCCGCAGAACACCACGGCGGCGCGAAACAGTTTTGCGCTCATCCGTTAGCCCTTATGAGCTGTTGCAGCAGCTCCGCCTGGCTGGCCAACAGCGCCGGGTCGTCCGGCGCGCGCGGCGGCATGCCGGAGAGGTGATGCCCGTCGTCAATCCCGCCGGGAGCGGGGGAAAGGACCAGCAGACGGTGGCTCAGGCGGCAGGCTTCCATCGGGTCGTGGGTGATCAGCACGACGGTGCGGTTTACCAGC
Organism: Klebsiella sp. GN_Kp190; assembly: GCF_040061795.1. Lineage (NCBI taxonomy): Bacteria > Pseudomonadati > Pseudomonadota > Gammaproteobacteria > Enterobacterales > Enterobacteriaceae > Klebsiella > Klebsiella sp. GN_Kp190. Next base: position 189,016 of record NZ_JBEAFN010000028.1, on the reverse strand, counting down.
AGCCCGGCGGCAAGGGTCTGAATGCGCGTGCGGGTAATCGTGTCGAGCGCGGAAAAGGGCTCGTCCATCAGCACGATGGGCCGGTCTTCGTAGAGCGTACGCGCCAGCGCCGCACGCTGGCGCATGCCGCCTGAGAGGGCGGCCGGGCGGTCGCCGGCGCAGTGTTCAAGGCCAACCTGCTGTAACAGCTCGGCAACCCGCCGATGGTCCACGCGCTCCCCGCGCAGACGCGCGCCAAGCGAGACGTTGTCGCGCACGCTTAACCACGGATACAGCAGATCTTTTTGCCCCATCCACGCCAGCCGCTTGTTTATTGGCTGCCCGTCGCTGGCGCGAACCTCACCGGCGGTGGCTTTTGCCAGCCCGGCGATAATACGCAGCAGGCTGGTCTTTCCGGCGCCGCTGGCCCCCAGCAGCGATACCCACTGGCCGCCGGGGATAGTGAACGTCAGATTGTCGAAGATCTGCCGCGAGCCAAAGCGCAGGCCCAGGCCGTGCACCTCAATTCCGGGAGCCGTCACGCCGGGCGCTCCGCGACGGCGTTAAGGCCCATCTGCCAGAAGTTAGCCTCCAGACGCGTGGCGGTGGTGAAAATAGCGCTGAGTTCAGCGAAACGCGCCTCGCCGCCGCGCTGCCGCCAGAGGGTTTCCAGCAGGCCGATGGCGTTATTGACGCCGTTCAGGTAACCCTCATCGCCGTAGTTGCGGATCCACGAGTCATAAGGATTGGCGGTCAGCCGGGTCGCCGGATCGTGCAGCAGGCCGAGGCCGATTTCCGCGTAGCCGGCAACGCAGGGCATCAGCGCCGCCAGCAGATCCAGGGCGTCGCCGGAGTGGCCAATGTCCAGTACGTAGCGGGTGTAGTTGACGGTTTCCGCGGCTTCCGTTGCGGCGGCCATCGTCGCTTCATCCAGCCCCCATTCCCGGCAGTAGCCAACGTGGAGCGGCAGTTCGTCGAGAATGGCGTTCATCGACGCGGCGGCAGCGCGCATTTCCGCCAGGGTGCGCAGCTTGCTGACCAGCAGGGCGTAGCTGCGGGCGAAGTGGATCAGAAACAGATAGTCCTGCGTCAGATAGCGGCGAAAAGCGGGCTCGGGGAGGGTACCGTTGGCGAGCTGGCGCAGGAAGGGGTGGGCGACGTAGTGCTGCCAGTCGGCGCCGGCCTGCTGACGCAGACGACCATAAATACCCTGGGTAAACGCGGGAAGAATCACAGGACCTCCTGAAAAAAGGGAGATCCGGGCGTGCTGAAAGAAGTGTGAACAGGCAATGGCGCAAAACTGGCGGAAATGCCGACCCGTCCCTTCGCTGGCATGACCCAGATCAGGTTCAAAGGGTTCGGCTTACGCCATCTCAGCCCTCACGGGACACCCCTCGGTTTGGCCCCTGTTATACGACATTCCCTTTTTGATTACAATGCTGTGAATTTTATGAGGAAAGGTGACGTTGTCACGTGTGAGTGTCGCGAGAAAGGGCTTTGTACATCGCGGCAGCCCGGCGGCGGCTGATGCCTTGCCGGGCGCGTATTATCAAAGGATCAGTGAAATTCTACCCAGCTGGCGCCGCTGTCTGCTGAACGTACGCACTTCTCGACCCAGTGCACGCCGAGCGCCCCGGCTCTGGCATCCGGATACCAGAAGTTTTCCAGCAAAGCCGCGTCGCGACGGTCGGTGGCATCCATGGCGATGGCAAAGCGGCGATACAGATTCGACCAGGCCTCAAACAGCCCTTCGGGATGGCCGCCGCCGATCCGGTCGTCCTGGAGGGCCAGCGGATCGAGATAGGACATTCCGCGTTCGAGGATGCGCACCGGCTCGCCCTGAATTTCGTAGCGCAGCTGGTTCGGCTGTTCATCCCACCACTCCAGGCTGGCTTTCTCCCCGACGATGCGGACTTTCTGTCCGTGCATTGAGCCGCTGTTGACCGCCGAGCACCACATCGACCCTACGGCGCCGTTGTCGTACTCCATCAGCACATGCGCGTTATCCTCCAGCGGCGCGCGGCTTTTGACAAAGCTCTGGCGGGAGCACATCAGGCGAGTGATATTAAGCTTCGGCGCCATGGTCTCCGCCAGGAACAGCGGGTGGGTGGCCAGATCGCCCAGCACGTAGCTGGGGCCGACGAATTTCGGGTCCACCCGCCAGCGGGTGCTGGGGTTATCCTGCTCTACCGGCTGGTTATGGAAACCGTGGGCGAACTGCATATTGATGATGCGGATCTCGCCCAGCAGCCCCTGTTCAATCATCTGCCGCGCCTGCAGAATCAGCTGATGCCCGGCATAGCCGTAGGTGACACCGATGATTTTGCGCTGTTTTTCGCTCAGGGCCACCAGCGCATCGGCCTCTTCGCCGGTAAAACAGAGCGGTTTTTCGCAGACCACATGCAGTCCGGCCTCCAGCGCCGCGCGGCAAATGGCGTAGTGGGTGTTGTTTGGCGTGGCGATGGAGACCGCTTCAATGCCGTCTTCCCGCGCCGCCTCTTCGCGAAACAACGTTTCGTAGTCGGGGTAACAGCGCCCGGCCTCCACGCCCAGCTGCTGGCCAAACTCGCGCCCGCGCCGTGGGTCAATATCAAAGGCTCCGGCCAGCAGGGTAAACGATCCGTCACGCAGCGCCGCGGAGCGGTGAATATAGCCAATCTGGCTGCTTCCGCCGCCGCCCACCATGCCCCAGCGCAAGGAGCGGCCAACAGGTTTAATACCGTTAATCATGTGTTTTCTCCCGATTAAAAACCAACCGAGCGCAGGTAGCGCAGGCTTTCCGTGACCGCCTGCAGGCTGCCCTCGACGTTGCGCGGATCGCGCTCTTGCTCAATGGTGATCCAGCCCTGATAGCCCCGCTTGTCGAGAAAGGCGCGCACCGCCGGATAATCAATGGCGCCGCTGCCGAGCGGGCACATCACCCCCTCCGCGCAGGCGGAGAAGAAGTCGATTCCGCGGGAAATCACGCTCCTGAACACCTGCGGGTCGACATCTTTAAAGTGCAGGTAGTCAAGGCGATCAAAATGGCGATCCAGCCAGCTGATGGGGTCCATGCCCGAATAGAAGAGATGGCCGGTGTCGAGACATAAACCGGCTACGTCATGGGGGATTTGCGCCGCCAGCAGATCGATTTCATCGGCAAACTCAATGCAGCCGCCGGCGTGAGGATGGATAACCGGGCGAACGCCGTACTCCTGCCACGCCAGTCGGCTGATGGTCACAATGTGGTCGACCATCCGCTGCCAGTCGGCGGGTGACAGGCGGGGAGCCCGCTCGCCGCGCCCTGCATATTTCGCCCGCTGCGGATTGCCGAAATCAATAATGACCAGATAAGGCGGCTGGAAGGGGTTGCCCGGCGTCTTTTCCGCCGACGGCACCTGCGAAAGGTTGCGGCAGAGGTTATGCGTCAGTTCGACAATATTCGCGAAGTTCTCTTCGCTGACCAGATCGTCGAAGATCGTTCCGGCAACCAGCGACAGCCCCTGTTTATTCAGCGCTGCGCTGAGTTCATCGGCCCGGGTCGGCAGATAGCTCCACGGGCCCAGTTCAATGCTTTTATAACCGGCGGTCGCCGCTTCTTCCAGTACCTTGGACCACGGCGGCAGATAAGGGTTTTTGGGATCATCGACGCCCCAGCTGCACGGCGCGTTGGCAATATGTATGGTCATGATGGCTTCCTTTTCAGATGAGGAGAAAACATGACCAGTATTGAATGAAAATTTCATATCCAACAATGATGAAATTTAAATTCTTTGATGGTATTCAAGGTTTATTTTGATAACATAAATGATAGTTTTTTATCAAATGCAGCGCTGAAGCGGGGCGCGGCGACTTTACCCGCGCCTGCGGCAATCAGAGGTTTTCTTTAGTGAGGAGGTCAAACGGCTGCAGAGCGTTGATAAACGCCACCTGCGGCTGGCTGGCGGCGTGGACAAACGCGTTGATGGTGGCGGCGGCAAATTCGTCAAGCCGATGGGTAAGCATGAGATCGATAGTGCCGTCAATTAGCGCCAGCTCGCCGCTATCCACCGGGCCATGACAAATCAGGGTGACCTGATGCTGGCGCTGGCGCGCGCGCAGGGCGGCGACAATCCCTTCCACGCCGCCGCAGGGCGCGTAAATGGCCTTGAGATCGGGGTACTGTTGCAGCATCTCTTCCGTAACCTGGCGCGCGACATCGGCGCGTTCGTGGCTGCGCACCGGTTCAAGCACCCGATCGCCTTTGCCCTGTTCACGCAGGTAGGAGCGGAAACTTATCTCGCAGCTTTCCTGACAAATAAACCGATTATCGCCGACGATAATGCCAATTTCGCCGTCGTCGTGGCACAGCCTGTCCACCGCCCAACCGGCGGTGCGGCCCGCTTTCTGGTTATCCAGCCCGATATAGCCGGTACGCTGCGGGATGCTCATATCGGAGAGCAGGGTGAAGACGCGGACGCCTTTTTCGATGGCCTGCACGACCGCATGGCGGATAAGCGGATTATCCAGCGCGACAATACCGATAACGTCGACCGTATCGCTCAGACGGGCGATCGCGGCGGCCATATCGTCGATGGCGTTAATATCATAATGCAGGAAAGCGGGGGCCTGCGCCGGGCTATGCCACGGTAACGCCGCCTGCTCCAGCGCCTGCGCCAGCTGATGGTAAAACGAGTGTGACTGCTGTAGCAGAATGAAGCCCATTCTGAGGGCTACCGCCGGCCGATCCGCCGCCAGCCGATAGCGGGATTGCTCCAGCGCGAAGCCTAAGCGCCGCGCGGATTCCAGCACTTTACGTTCGGTGCTCTCTTTCACGGGCGTGCGTTTATTGAGCACCCTGTCCACCGTCGCGATACCGACTCTGGCCTCTTTGGCGATATCCGCCATGGTGACTTTTTTTGCTGACATGATTCTCTTCCTTTGAGGGTAATGATAAAAAGCTATCATTATTGTGACAGGCAAACAGCGAGGCGGGTCAGACTTCAGGAAAATCATTTCGCCGCACTGGCTTCATTGACCTGATATTCAACCGCCAGGGTCTACACTAAGTGCATCCCCACTCAGGAACAGGATGTTATGACGTATTCCCTCTCAAAAAAATTCCTCGCCGCCACCTCTGCGCTGCTACTGCTCTCCATGAGCGCGGTCCCGGCCAGCGCCGCCGCCGATAATAGCGACGCGGTCTCTCCGCTCAGCGCCGGAAATGGCTTAAGCGAAGCGGCAAAGCAGTATCTCCTGCGCTATCCCTCCCGCAGCGGCGTGGACGGCAAAACCGCCCGCGAAGATACCGCCGCGGTCTTTATTCCGTTTGGCGCCACCCCGGAAGGGGGATGGCCGGTTGTGGTCTGGGCCCACGGTACCGTGGGCGTGGCTAATCACTGCGCGCCGTCGTTAAACCCGCGCAGCGATCGCGATAAGCAGTACCTGAACACCTGGCTGTCGCTGGGCTACGCGGTGGTCGCGCCGGATTATGCCGGTCTGGGTTCGTCTGGCCTGCACCATTATCTTAATGCCCGCGGCGAAGCGTGGAGCGTGCTTGATAGCGTTCGCGCCGCCCTGAAACAGTTCCCGCTGAAAAATGAACTCATTCTGGTCGGACAGTCGCAGGGCGCGCACGCCGCGTTCGCCAGCGCCGGATATCAACCCCACTACGCGCCGGAGCTGAATGTTCGCGCAACGGTGCTGACCGGGACGCCGTATTTTGAGAAGGGGACCACCGCAGCCGACATTCTTCCGCCGGCAGGCGGCAAAGCGCCGATCGGCGGCGACCCGAAAATACCCTATATTTTCTATATTTACCTCTCGGCTGCCGATAGCAACCCGCAGCTCAATCCGGCTGATTATTTCCAGGATAAAGCGCTGCCGCTGCTGAAAGAGGCGAGCAATTTATGCATTACGCCGCTCAACGATGAAGTGATGAAGGCCGGTCTGAATGCGGCTAATGCCCTGAAGCCGGGGGTGGATTCGCTGTTAAACGCCAGCGTGGGCGCCATGCTCTACCCGACGCTGAAAATCGATCACCCGGTGTTTATCGGTATTGGCAGCGCGGATATTAACGTGCCGACGGCAATGCAAAAACGCTTTGCGGACGCGGTGAAAAGCGCGGGAACCCGTGCGGACGTGCATATTTATGAGGGGCTGGATCATAGCGGTACGGTTAACCCGTCTTTACGCGACTCGGTGCCGTTTTTGATTAAGACGCTCAACGATAAGCGGTAGCGGCGAAGGGATGATGAGCCGCCCTGAGCAAGGGGCGGTTCAGTACAGGTATGGCGTCGATTACCAGTATTTGGGGATCAGATAGCCATACATAACGACGGCGACAACAATCATCAGCGTAATAATCGCCCAGTCGGCTTTTAGTGATTTTACCGCGTTCATAAGTTCCTCTTTTTCAATGAATCACAGGGTAACGTTACCGCCGTCGCGCCTGCATGTAGGTGATAGAGATCACATAAAAAATATTTGTCATACAAATAAAGTGTGTCAATTTTTTTACTCTTCTCAGCAATATTTTGCCCGCTCATTCGTCTACCTCCGCACAGGGTAATTATTCAATAGCGTAATGAGGTAAACAGACGATGAGAGATATCGATATGCACGGTCAGCACCACCATCACCGCTTTGGCCGCCACAGAATGGCGAAGCCACTTCTTATCGGCGTGGCGCTAATCGCCATTCTTGGGCTGCTGGTGATGTCGCTGTGGAATGCGCTGCTGCCGGCCATCCTTGGGGTGAAGAGCATTGGCTTCTGGCAGGCGTTAGGTGTGCTGGCGCTGTCGCGGATCCTGTTCGGCGGCCTCGGTTTTCGCCCGGGCATGTTTGGCATGGGGCACGCCCGGCGTCGGATGCATGAACGCTGGATGAACATGAGCCCGGAGCAGCGCGATGAGTTTGTGCAGCGCTTTGGCCACCGCGGGCATCGCGGCCACTGCGGCTGGCGCGACCGCCGCAGCGAGCATGCTCCGCAGCAGGAGAGTTCGGCTAAAAGCGCGGATCCCGAGTGAGCACAATGAAAAACAGGATCGTGGCGCCATCACGGCTTGTTTCCGCCCTCGATGCCTGCCGCTCGCGGCTGAAGGCTTTTATTCGCGGACGGACCCCGCTACGCGATGAGGCGGACGATATCCTGCAGGAAGTGACGTATCAGCTCATTCGCGTCGAGCAGCCGGTGGAGAATATCGCCGCCTGGTTGTTCCGGGCGGCGCGTAACGAGATGACCGACAGGGCGAGAAAAAAGCGCGAGCTGCCGCTGGCGGGCGGTTTCAGCGACGAGGAGGAGGGCGATTTTCCCGAGGATGAGCTGGCCGAAACGCTGTTTGGCGTTGCGCAAACGCCGGAGGATGAGTATCTGAAAGCGCTGCTCTGGGAGGAGTTAAGTCAGGCGCTCTCGGAGCTGCCGCCTGCCCAGCGTGAAGCCTTTGAGAAAACCGAACTGCATGGCTACAGCTACCGGGAGCTGGCAGAGGAGTCCGGCGTCAGCGAACAGGCGCTGCTCTCACGTAAGCATAAAGCGGTACTCTACCTTCGTACCCGCCTGCGCGCGCTGTACGATGAACTGCTGGCCAGTTAGGCATTCTCCGGCTCCTGCTGCAGGGGCCGGAGAGGTGCGTTTAAACCGCTGATTGAATTATTGCCTGTAGCCCCAGGCCGTGAGGAAGGCGCTAATCGCGCATTCGGCGAGCTGCTCCAGCCTCTCTGGCGCCACCGCTTTTTGCGCAATTAAGGCCCCCGGCAGCGGATAGCCCATAATCGCGCCGAGAAACGCCGTCGCCTCTAGCTCCGGCTCGCTGAGGGTCAGCAGACCTTCGTCTTGTTTCTGCGCCAGGATATCGCTCAGCGCCTGCAGTACGCGGCCTGAAGGGCGCTGTTCGAGCGTGACGTAAAGCTCGGGCCTTTGCACCAGCACCTGGATCAGCAGGCGCTGAAAGTGAATATTCTCCGGCGCATAAAAGTGTTGTTGCACCACTTTCGCAAACCCGCGCAGCAGCGCGGGAAGATCCTGCTGACGATCCTGCAAAAGCTGGCGCAGGGGCGGCTGCATGGTGTCATTGAGAAACGCGAACGTCTCCAGCAGCAGCGCGTCTTTACCGCCGGGAAAATGGCTGTACAGCGTCGGGCGCGTGGTACCCGCTTCGGCGGCAATGGTATCCAGCGACACATCAAGCCCGTGGCTGAGAAACAGCTCACGGGCGGTTTGTAAAATGCGTGGGCGGGCTTTCATTGGCCGCCCGCGTTGATTTCCCATCAATTGAGTCCTTACCGTTTGCGCCCTTTAAGGCGCATCATTCCTTGCTGTACCAGCAGGAAAAAGAGTGGAACGAAGAGCAAGGTCAGCAGCGTCCCGGTGAGCATACCGCCGATCACCGCGGCGCCAATCTCACGCTGGCTGGAAGCGCCGGCGCCGGTAGAGAGTACCAGAGGGATAACGCCGACAACAAATGCAAGTGAGGTCATCACGATGGGGCGCAAGCGCAGGCGAGCGCCCTCCAGCGCCGCGTCGGCCAGCGTTTTACCTTGCTGAAACCGCGCCAGGGCGAACTCAACGATCAGAATCGCGTTTTTGGCGGAAAGCCCCATGGTCGTCAGCATACCGACCTGAAAGTAGATATCGTTTTCGTATCCGGCGAGCAACGAAGCGCTCACGGCCCCAAGAATGCCTAACGGGACGATCAGCAGTACGGCGACAGGAATCGACCAGCTTTCATATAAGGCGGCGAGACACAAAAACATAAAGGCCAGCGACGCCAGGTATACCCATAACGTCTGCACTGAGGAGGTCTGCTCCTGCCAGGATAAACCGCTCCATTGCCTTTCAAACCCGCTCAGCTCGCCCACCAGTTCGGACATCGTCGCCATCGCCGCACCGGAACTGACGCCCGGCGCCGCGTTTCCCTGAAACTGCACGGCCGACAGTCCGTTAAACCGCTGGAGCATTTGCGGCCCGGTGGTCCAGCGGAATGATGAGAAGCTGTCGAAGGAGGCCATGTTGTTGCTGTCGCCGCGGACAAACCAGGCGGATAAATTATCCGGCGTCGAACGCCAGGCCGCATCCCCCTGCATATACACGCGCTTAACGCGCCCGCGGTCGATAAAATCGTTGATGTACACGCCGCCCCAGGCCGCAGAAAGGGTGCTATTGATGGCGCCCTGATCCAGCCCCTGGGCCTGGGCTTTTTGTCTGTCGATATCCACCTGCAGCTGCGCTTTCTCCTCCAGACTATTAATTCGCACGGCGTCCAGCGTCGGGGTTTGCCTGGCGGCAGTGAGGAGGGTGGTTTGCGCCTCGATGAGCGCCTGGCGGCCGTTTTCCGCGCTGTCCTGCAGCCAGAGTTCAAAGCCGCTCGACTGCCCGAGTCCGCGTACGGTAGGCGGCGACATGACGCTGATGGTGGCCAGCCGGGCGTTTTTTAAAAAGTACCGGTTCGCCCGCGCGATAATCGCCTGCGCGCTGTTCTGTTCCCCGGGACGCGCGTCCCAGTGCTTTAGTTCGGCGAAGGCCATCCCGACGTTCTGCCCGCTGCCGGCGTTGTTTCTGCCGGTGACCATAAAGATGACGTTGAGGTTATCCTCCTCCTCGGCCATGAAATAGCGGGTAATGTCCGCGCCGACCGCCTCGGTCATCGCCATCGGCGAACCGGATGGGAGCGTAAACTGAACCATCACCGCGCCCTGATCCTCTTCGGGCAGAAAGCCGCTGGCCAGCTTCTGATACTGCCAGAGCATCAAAAGCGTCAGCGTCAGGGCCAGCAGCACAAAGCGGAGCGGGCGAACGGTTATCCGCCGGAGTATGGCGAGGTAACGGTTCTGGCTGGCGGCGACGCCGCGGTTGAAACAGGTGAAGAATCGCCCTTTTTTAAGGTGCCCGGATTTAAGCAGATGGGCGCACAGCGTCGGCGTCAGGGTTAACGCCACCAGCGCAGAGAGCGCCATTGCCGAGACGATGGTGACGCTGAACTGGCGGTAGATAATCCCCACCGAGCCGCCGAAAAACGCCATCGGGATAAATACCGCAGAGAGAACCAGCGCGATGCCAATCAGCGCGCCGGCGATCTCATTCATCGAGCGCAGGGTGGCTTCAGGCGGGGTAAGATCCTCCTCCGCCATCAGGCGTTCAACGTTCTCCACCACCACGATGGCGTCATCAACCAGTAAACCGATTGCCAGAACCATCGCAAACAGGGTGAGGGTATTAATGCTGTAGCCCAGCAGGCTGAGGATGCCGAAGGTGCCGAGCAGAACCACCGGCACCGTGAGCGTCGGGATCAGCGTAGCCCGCCAGCTCTGAAGAAAGAGGTACATGACGGCCACCACAAAAAGAATCGCCTCTATCAGCGTACGCACCACGCTTTCAATAGAGACCGTCACGAACGGCGTGCTGTCGCGCGGGTAAGCGGCGACAACGCCTTGCGGAAAGCGCGGCGTCAGGCGTTCGACCTCCGCCCGGATCTTCTCCGCCGTCGCCAGCGCGTTAGCCCCCGAGGCCAGCTGAATTGAGATCCCGGCGGAGGGGAAACCGTTGAGCGTGGTTTGGTTTTGATAGTTTTCCGCGCCGATCTCCACCCGGGCGACATCGCGCAGATAGACCACCGAGCCGTCGTTGTGGGTGCGCAGGATAATGTTTTCGAACTGTTCCGGACGCTCAAGGCGGGACTGGGTGGTGACCGTTGCATTCAGATACTGCCCCTCCAGCGTGGGCAGCGAGCCGATTTCACCGCTGGTGACCTGCGAATTCTGCGCCTCGATGGCGGCCTGCACGTCGGAGGGCATCAGACCATAGCTGGTCAGCTGCAGCGGATTGAGCCAGATGCGCATTGCATACTGGGCGCCGAAAACGGTGGTTTCTCCGACGCCTTCAACCCGGCTCAGCGGCTCCTGCAGGGAACTGACGAGAAAGTCGCTAATATCGAGGCTGGTTAACGACCGGCTTTGGTCATACAGGGCCACCACCATCAGGCTGTCTCCCTGTGATTTGGTCACCGCGATCCCTTGCTGCTGCACCTCCTGCGGTAAGCGCGTGATAGCCTGATTGACGGCGTTTTGCACCTGTACCTGCGCCATGTCAGGGTTAATGCGCTGATCAAAACTGAGGCTAATGCGCGCCTGGCCCGCTGAACTGCTGCTGGAGGAAAAATAAAGCAGGCCGTCGATGCCTTTAATCTGCTGCTCCAGCACCTGCGTCACGCTGTCTTCCACGGTTTCAGCCGAGGCGCCGGGGTAGTTTGCCGTGACGTTGACGCCGGGCGGGGCGATATCCGGATACTGTTCAACCGGCAGGGTCAGCAGGGCAAGGGCACCGGCCGCCATAATACAGATGGCGATGACGACGGCGAAAACCGGGCGAAACACAAAAAAGCGAGCCAGCATCGTGGTGCACCTTCGGTCAGTTAAGGGATGCTTGCAGAGCAAACACGGCGGGCGGCGCGTTTATCGCATCGTCGGGCGGAAGCGGGGTAAAGGGCAGCCCATGGAATGCCTCATCGTGGACTTTGCTCATCAAGAAGGCGCCGATCTCAGAACATGACGTCGTACGCTGGTACTCACTCCACAGATAGTCGTAGGTTTGAATGCTGAAAATATTCTGCTGCAGTAAAAAGTGCAGATAGCGTTGCCGCTGTTCCACGCGCTGGCTAATGAGCAGGGCGCGACAGCGCCAGGCCTCGGACGGTTCTTGTAGGTGCGAGCAGGCGTCATAGAGCGGGGCGCCCTGCGCGGGCAGGCTGGGTAAAGCGGCGTTCATCGCGCAGGGGAAAATGGCTAATGCAATGAAATAAAAAAGCTTTCCCCATTTTTCTTTGTTAATCATCAGATTCACTCCGCCAGTTTATTTACTTTACAGTAAAGTAAATAAACTGTTTAAACAAGCGTTCATCTGTACGAAGAGTAAACGGGGAAAGCGAGGGGGGATGAGCAGGATACGCCTGCTCAGGATTTAAAACATGCCGTTGCCGCTGGCGGTTTTTTGCGGAACGTTCTGGGTCACGTCCCAGTGTTCAACGATTTTATGCTGCTCGTCGACGCGGAAGATATCGATAATCGCCCGCGTCACGCCCGGCTCGCGGCCGGTGACCTCAACGTGCAGGATCACATGATCGCCGTCGACAAACGCCTGCTTAATTTCGCTGTGCGAGTCGGGATATTTGTTCTTCAGGAAGGCGATAAATTGCTCAAAGCCTGCAACGCCGTCTTTCGCCATCGGGTTATGCTGTACGTAGCGGTCTCCCAGATAGGGTCTGGCGGCGGCAAAGTCTTTGTCATTTAACGCTTTATTATAAAAATCAATAACATTCTTTTTATTCAGCTGTTCATTTTCACTGTTGCCCGCAAAAACGGCGGGTGTCAGAGCGCAGAACAAGGAAAAGGCGACGATCGATTTTTTCAACATACATCCTCCGGTGGGGTTGATACCAGGCGCCTGGCCTGTCAGGTGAGTGCATCAGCTTCCCCAGCGGCTTTTCAGGTAGTTAACGGCCTGCTGGGTTTGCGGCTGATTGAGGTAATTCTCTCTGAATAAAATCGTGCCCTGAATTTGCGGCATGGATTCATTCAAATCAAGCTGCTTTTTCAGCTCCGGCACGCCGCCGCTAATCATCCAGTCAGGTTCGTTCTTCGATGGCTCGCCAACTTTGTACAGCGCCACGCCGATATAGAGGCGGGTATGGGTGGGTTTCACCACGTCAGCCCACCACTTTGCCAGCACATCGTAGCGGGCCGCGTCGCGGGCGAAAGGCCAGTAAATCTGCGGCGCGATGTAGTCCAGCCATCCCTGCTGGACCCAGAGGCGGGTATCCGCATACGACTCATCGTAGGCCGCTGCGCCGCGGGTATCTGAACCCGCCGGATCGTGGGAGCGGTTGCGCCAGACGCCTGCCGGACTGACGCCAAATTCAACATCGGGATTCAGCTGCTTGATGGTGCGGGAAACCTGCTCAATCAGCAGCTGCGTGTTGTGCCGCCGCCAGTCCGCTTTCGCGGCAAAGCCCTGGCCGTACTGCTGGAACGTCCGGTTGTCGTTAAGGGCCGATCCCGGTGATTCGGTGTAGAAGTAATCGTCGAACTGGACGCCGTCAACCGGGTAATGCTCCACAACCTCGGCCACGATGCTGGTGATCCAGTCGCGAACTTCCGGAATGCCCGGATCGAGCACGAAGCGATCGCCGGAGGTGCGAATCCACTCAGGGTGCAGGACGTATACGCTGGCGGGAACCTGCGACAGCGTGCTGTTCAGTTCGGTGACGGTTTTCGGCCGCGTATTGACCGAGACGCGATAGGGGTTAAACCAGGCATGAACGCGCATGCCGCGCTTATGGGCTTCATCCAGCATAAACTTGAGCGGATCGTAGCCCGGATCCTCACCGATTTTGCCGGTCAGCATATCGGACCACGGCAGAATCTTCGATGGCCAGAGCGCGGTGCCATCCGGTTTCACCTGGAAGAAGACGGTGTTAATGCCGAGGCTTTTTAAATTATCCAGCTTGGCAACCAGCGCCTGCTGCTGCAGGGCGATGCGCCGTTCGGCGCTAATGCCGCCATTGACGGATTCCAGCGGCGGCCAGTCGAGGCGCGACACGGTCGTCAGCCAGACGCCGCGCACCGGCTCCTGGCTTTTGGGCAACGTCGGCTGGCGGGCCGCGGGCGGCATGGGCGTGACAAGAGAAACGGGCGGTTTGCTACCGCAGTGGGCTAACAGCAGCGCGGCAGCTATAGCTACCGCGGATATTTTCACCTTGTTCAGAATAAACTTACGAGAGCGGATCGTCATCATATTTGCCAGCTTTTCTGGTCATCGCACAAAAGAGTCATTTTCATATTATTCGGCTTTAAGTCAATCATTTAGCTACAGATGCGGCGGCATAAGCACGCAAACCTCAGACGCAGAAAACGCCTCCTGCGCCGCGCAATGGTTTGCCATGATATATCATTGATATGCATTAAAACTTGATCGGTTCAGGGCGAGTATAAACAGGATTTATTAAAATTTGGCCAAACAATTGACCTTTGGCCTTTTCCGGCGAGTCAAACTGGATTAGCACAATGAACTACTCATCATCACGCCATCGTCTGTGGATACTCCTGTTTCTGCTTGCGCTACTGAGCCTGGGCACCGGGCTTTGCTACTGGCAAATGCAAAAAAAGGTGGATCAAGATATCCATTCGCGCCTGCAGCAGGCGATAGCCAGCCTCGATGTGACCGTCTCTCATGCGGAGCAGGCAGCCGATCTGGCTGAGCCTTTTTATGGTAAAAGCTGTAGCGAGAATGTCCTGACGGAGCTGCGCACGCTGGTGGCCACCATTCCCGATGTGCGCACGGTGAATTTAGGTAAAGATAACGAAATATACTGCACCTCGGTTTTTGGCGGGCGTAAATTTCAGTTCGATCGCCGCCAGTATACGCATGGCGCTCTGCGCCTGCTGAGCGGCAGCGAAATCACGCCATTTCATCCCTTGATGGTTTACAGCGAACAGGATGAGCGGGGAAATACGATTCTGGTTGGCGTTGACGGCTATTATTTATACAACATTTTGACCGTTCTTGATGGCGATGCGCATCTCTATCTTCAGGTTGGCGATCGGATAATGACCCGCAAAGGGGAAGTGACGGCGACGCCGGATATCAAGGTTCCCGTGCGCCTGGCCTCTGAGCTGTTTACCTATTCGGTGATTGCCGACCGCGGCTACGCCTCTGGCGTCGGTGCGTTTATCCGCTATGAGCAACACACGCTTATCGCCATTATTCTGGCCTCCTTGCTGCTCACCTTTTTATTCAGAAACTACCTCCGCTACCGGAATACGATTGAGTATCAGCTCAGAAAGGCTATCGAACTGAAGCAGCTCAAGCCCTATATTCAGCCAATTATCAACAATGACAGCGGAGCGGTTATCGGCGGTGAGGTGCTGGTGCGCTGGGAACATCCGAAGCAGGGATTTATTGCGCCGGATAAATTTATTTCCGTGGCAGAGCAGACCGGCTTGATTAAAGACGTGACGGCGATTTGCTTTGCCGAGGTGATCCGTCAGCTTCGGCGCCATCAATCCGTTATCCCTGGAGGGCTGTTTATTTGCTTTAACACCAGTTCGGTAAACTTTCAGGACGACGAAATAGTGACCCTGTGCCAGACGTTTATCCAGCAGATGAAAGAGGCGCAAGTCCGCCTTGTTCTGGAGATAACCGAGCGGGAGTCGATCGAAAATACCCGGCAAACATCAGCGGTGACGGACAAACTCAGGCGTATCGGCGTTCAGTTTTCGCTGGATGATTTTGGTACCGGCTACGCGAACTACAGCTACATCCAGCAATTTAATCCTGAGATTATCAAAATCGATAAGGTCTTTACCCTCAACATTGTGACCAACACGGCTTCCGCGCTGGTGGTGAAGAATATGGTTAATCTGGCCAGGAAGTTTCATTGCCAGATTATTGCTGAGGGCATCGAGGATAAGGAGCAGCTCGCGATGCTCAAAAATATGGGGATTACCCTCTATCAGGGCTATTACTTTTCTAAACCGGTGCCGGTCGATGCGTTTATTCAGATGCTTCCTCGCTCGTTTAGCGAGTCAGGAAGACGCTAAAGGCGACGCTCTTGCCCACGCAAAACACAGGAAATTAAAAGGTGATCGACTCGGCAAAACCGAGTAATAATAACCCGTTCAAGCTGAAAATTTGGCATTATTGAGAAACAACTCAACAACATGGAGGTTGTCTTGTTTGAATCTCATCTCAATATTTTTATCCGCGCGGTTTTCGTTGAAAATATGGCGCTCAATTTTTTCCTCGGGATGTGTACTTTTCTCGCTATCTCCAAAAAAATCGATGTCGCATTTCGCCTCGGGGTAACCGTGACGGCGCTGCTGGCCATTGCGACGCCGATTAACAACCTGATTTACCATTATCTGCTGAAAGAGAACGCCCTGATCGAAGGGGTTGACCTGAGCTTCCTCGATTTCATCACGTTTATCGGCGTTCTTGCGGCGCTGGTGCAGATCCTCGAAATGGTGATCGACAAATATTTCCACGCGTTAAACCATGCTCTGGGGCCGTTCCTGCCGCTGTTAACTATCCACTGCGCCATTTTCGGCGCGACGATTTTTATGGTGCAGCGTGAATACAGCTTTCTTGAATCACTGACTTATGGCACCGGGTGCGGTATTGGCTGGGCGCTGGCGATTGTGGCGCTGGCCGGCATTCGTGAAAAGCTGAAATATGCCAATATGCCTAAAGGCTTACGCGGTTTAGGTAGCGTATTTATTACCGCCGGCTTAATGTCGCTGGGGTTTATGTCGTTCGCCGGCATCTCGCTGTAGGCTGCGCTGAACGTCGGGGGAGTGATTCTGCCGTCCAGACCCTGGGGTTGTACGGCAGAAGGCGCGAAATTATTGCCTCAGCGTTTTACTACGGGTAGTTAAACGCATCCGGATGGTTCTCCAGGCTGCCGCTCAGGGCGGCAAAGAGCACCGTCTTGCCATCGATAGAGCGCTCATCGCTAACATTCAGCCAGGTCAGTGTCTCCAGGGCGGTTTTTTCGTCAACGGCGGAATAAAGCCCGGACATCTCTCCGGATTTTTCCGACCACAGCACGGCGAAGCGCTCCGCTGCGCAGTCGTGGGGCTTGCAGACGCTGAATACCTGATAGACCTCGGCGCCAAGCTTCACCGTCCGGGCAGGCGAGCCCGTGCCGCCGGACTTTATCCAGGCGGGCAGGGTATGCCCTTTAACCATCTGGCTAAAGGCTGCCGGTTCCTTTTTGGCCAGACCGTCCAGCGTCATATCGGTTTGCGCCATGGCGTGGGTGGATGCAGCCAGAAAAGCGATAGCGGTTAAGTGTTTAAGCATAAAATTGCTCCTGCGAACTCTCTGATTCCGTTTGATGGCCGGTGATAATGGCTCTGATTAGCTGTTTTTGGTCTGAACCCAAAAAGCGTGGATAAGGCCTGGAATATAGCCGAGGATCGTTAAAATAATATTGAGGATAAACGCCCAACCAAAGCCTTTACCCAGCAGTACGCCAAGCGGGGGTAGAATAATCGTCAACACAATTCGCCAAAAACCCATAATATCTCCCTGTTTAGTGAGTTAGCTCATAATTATTTTAGCGGTTGAGCCTGTTTTTGCAAATTTTAACTTTTTGAATAATAAGACTGCTAATATTACCCGCGCCTCGTTACTACATATTTAATAAATAGAAAAGCCCCAATTCACCTTTCTGACATATATAAGATTATTCCAGGGTGAGGCTTGCGTCAGCAACGCTGACAAAGCAAGAGTGTTCCATCGTAAACGCATTTAAACGTAAATAAGGAATGCAGGTAACGAGGCGGGAAGTGCGCTACACTGGCGGGGAGATTTATCCCATCATGAAATGGCGGCGGCATGGACAACATTATCCTTTATAAAGTTATCGTCATCCTGACCATTGTCGGGTGGGGCTGGAGCATGGTTAGAAGGAAGCAGAAAAAGCAGGTCCTGGAACCCGCTATTGCGCAGGCGAATGCCAGGGAGCGTTATCAGTGGCGTTATTTCAGGTGGGGCTGGAGAGTTTTGCAAATCGTCTGCGGTTTTTATTTGCTGATTACCCTCATCCAGTTTCTTCTCTGCGGCTAGCGTTCGCCGCTGCGGCGAGCTGGAACAGCGCGCGACAGCGACGAGCGCTTCTTTTATGCGACGCCGGTACCGCCGTCTGAGCACCAGACCTGACCGGAAGCGTACGAGCAGGCATCTGAGGCGAGGAGAACGTAAAGGGGCGCAATCTCGACCGGCTGTCCCGGTCTGCCGAGCGGCGTATCCTCACCAAAATGCTGAACTTTCTCTTGCGGCTGGCCGCCGCTTGACTGCAGCGGAGTCCAGTACGGGCCGGGCGCCACGGCGTTAACGCGGATACCGCGCGGACCAAGCTGCTTAGCCAGCGATTTGGTAAACGCCACGTTGCAGGCTTTGGTCTGGGCATAATCCAGCAGGATCTCACTGGGTTTAAACGCCTGCACGGAAGAGGTGTTAATGATCGCCGCCCCCTGAGAGAGATGACGAAGCGCGGCTTTGGTTATCCAGAAGGGCGCATAAACGTTGGTTTTAAACGTGGCGTCAAACGCGGCGGTCGTTAACGTCTCAATGGATTCACAATACTGCTGCCTGCCGGCGTTGTTAACCAGAATATCCAGCCCGCCCAGCTCAGCGACCGCTTTTTCAACCAGGGTATCGCAAAATGACTCAATCCGAATATCGCCGGGAATGGCGACGGCTTTTCTTCCCTCGGCCTGGATCAGCGCGATAACGGCAGCCGCGTCGGACTCCTCCTCCGGCAGGTAGCCGATAGCGACATCCGCGCCTTCCCGCGCGTAGGCAATCGCGACAGCCCGACCAATTCCCGAATCACCGCCGGTAATCAGCGCTTTTTTCCCCGCCAGCTTTCCGGAACCGGTATAGCTGGTCTCTCCGTGATCGGGAAGGGGCTTCATTTCGGATGCCAGCCCCGGGGGTTGCTGCGGCTGCTCGACAAACGGCGGAAGTGGATAGTGTAGCGTTGGGTTATTTCCTGTTGTCATACCGGCCTCCTTAATAAATGAAATTTAAGATTAGTCAATGACTGCGTTTGGGCGATAAAAAAAGCGCAAACCAGGAATAATTAACATCGTAAAACCAGGAATTATTTACCTGGCTTTTAAGTCAACATGTAATACCAGAACAACGCAATTTCATCTTTTTCCGGTAACGCGCTGTAGAGATAACGATCGTATCCGCCCAGGGTAAAGCCATAATTTCGATAGAAAAGGCAGGCGGGAACGTTGACGTTCTGGGTTTCCAGCTTTAATCCCGCCGCGCTCATGCTCCGGGCCCATATATGGGCTGCCGCCATGAGCTTGTTGGCCGCGCCCGTTCTGCGCTGTGAGCGCTCGATGGCGATATAATCCACGGAAATAAACTTGTTCCAGATCAAGGAAGCAGTAATAAATCCGGCCACTTGCCCCGCGTCGGTTTCCGCGATTAAAAATATAGCATCCGGATTAACGCAGTGGTTTTCCAGCGTCTGGATATCCAGTTCATAGGTTTTATTATAAGTGCTGGGAAGTGTTTCAATTTTCAGATCATTATTGACAAAGGGGCCGGTGGCAATCTGGCTGACGGTGAAGGAAAAATCACAATATTCCAGACGAGCCAGGTCGGAATTTAATCCTTTACGAATCTGCATAGCATTCCTTGTTTTTTAAGCGATTTATTAATCATAGACAACGCCTTTAAAAATATCAGCCTCGCCAACAACAGCGCACGCGTTTAAACCTGGTCTAATCTTATATTCATGCCGCATTTTCCACAGGTCATTTGAGGATATTTAATGGAATCCAGAGTATTTAAAAAACATTGGGGGGCGGAGTTCATTGCCGCGGACACGGTCCGCTTTCGCGTCTGGGCCGAAGGTCAAAAAACGATGACGCTGAGCCTGACGGGCCGGGATATTCCGATGGACGCCGCGGGAGAGGGCTGGTTCCAGATTGACGTCCCCGGCGTAAAGCATGGTGATGAATATATGCTCCGTTTAGCCGACGGCACGCGCATTCCGGACCCGGCGTCGCGCGCGCAACGCGATGATGTTAACGGCCCTTCGGTGGTCATCGACCCCAGGCGTTTTCAGCCGGTTAACGCTGGCTGGAAAGGACGTCCGTGGGAAGAAACCGTGATATATGAACTTCATCCGGGCACCTTTACGCCGGATGGCACCTTTCTGGCCGCCATCGAAAAGCTGCCTTATCTGGCGGAGCTGGGGATCACCCAGATAGAGGTCATGCCCGTAGCCCAGTTTGGCGGTTCCCGCGGCTGGGGTTACGACGGCGTATTACTCTATGCGCCGCACGCAGCGTATGGCGCACCGGAGGATTTTCACGCCTTTATTGATGCCGCCCACGGGTTAGGGCTATCGGTGGTTCTCGATATCGTACTGAACCATTTTGGCCCGGAAGGCAACTATCTCTCTCTGCTGTCGCCGGGCTTTTTTCATCAGGACCGGATGACCCCGTGGGGTAACGCTATCGCCTATGAAACCGAGGCCGTGCGGCAGTATATTACCGAGGCGCCGCTGTTCTGGCTGACCGAATACCAGCTCGATGGGCTGCGCTTTGATGCTATCGATCAGATTGAAGATCGCTCCGCCAGGCACGTACTGATAGAAATAGCCGAAAATATCCGCGCCGCGATTCCCGACCGCCACATCCACCTCACCACCGAAGACAGCCGGAACGTGATTTTCCTCCATCCGCGCGATGAGAACGGACAGACGCCGCTCTTTACCGCCGAGTGGAACGATGACTTTCATAACGCCGCCCACGTTTTCGCGACCGGCGAAACGCACGCCTATTATCAGGATTTTGCGCATCAGCCGGCAAAGAATGTCGCAAGGGCGCTGGCCGAAGGGTTTGTCTACCAGGGTGAGCTTTCTGCGCAAACCGGAAAGCCACGCGGCGTGGCCTGCGCCGCTCAGCCGCCGCAGTTTTTTGTCGACTTTATTCAGAATCACGATCAGACCGGGAACCGTGCGCAGGGGGAGAGGCTGATTTCTCTTGCCGGCGCCGGGAAAACGCGCGTTCTGCTCGCCGCATTGCTTCTGTCGCCCCACATTCCTTTGCTGTTTATGGGCGAAGAGTTTGCGGAGACGAACCCCTTTCTGTTCTTTACCGATTTTCATGGCGACCTCGCGAAGGCGGTGCGGGAAGGGCGGGCTAAAGAGTTTGCCGGGCACGCGGGACACGATGCACCAGTCCCTGACCCGAACGATCCCCGGACCTTTATCCGTTCTAAGCTCGACTGGCAGAAGGCGGCAAGCGAGGAGGGGAAAGCCTGGCTGCGCTTTACGCGCCACCTTATCCAGCTGCGCCATCGCTACATTGTCCCGCTGCTCGCGGCGGGAGGGGCCGTGGAGGGCATGATCCTGCACGCGGCGGCGCAGGCGCTGGCGGTGAGCTGGCAATTCTCCGGCGGCACGCTCTCCGTGGCGCTGAATATCGGCGAGGAGCGGGCAGCGATGCCGGAAATAGCGGGCGAGGTCATTTTTAGCTGGCCGGAGCGGCAGGAGGCGTTATCGCCAAACAGTATTGTTGTCCGTTTTGCACATGGAGAAGCCTCATCATGATCCCTTCCGCAACCTATCGTATTCAGTTCCGTAACGGCATGACCTTCGATCGCGCGGCGGCGCTGGCGCCATATCTCAAAGACCTGGGTATCAGCCATCTTTACGCCTCGCCGATTTTTACGGCAACCAGCGGGTCAACCCATGGCTATGATATTACCGATCCTAACGAGATCGATCCGGCCATCGGGGGCCGCGAAGGGTTTGACCGGATGGTGAAGGCGCTGCGAAACGCGCAAATTGGCCTGATTCTGGATATTGTTCCCAACCATATGGCGACCTCGCTGGAGAATCGCTGGTGGCGGGACGTCATCGAGCAGGGCAAAAACAGCGCCTGGGCCCATTATTTCGATATTGACTGGACGCGTCCCGTTACGCTGCCGTTTCTGGGGGATACCTTTGAGGCAGAGCTGGAGAGCGGGGCGCTCGCGCTAAAACGCGATCCGGAAACCGGGAAGCCGGCGTTCGTCTACTATGACCAGGCCTGGCCCCTGAATCCTCAAACCCTGGCGACAGGTGAGCAACTACTAACATCTCCGGATCGCGACGCCATTCTGGCCCTGCACGAGGCGCAAAGCTGGCGGCTGATGTCCTGGCGGGAAGCGCCCAGGCAGCTCTCCTGGCGGCGCTTTTTTGAAATTACCGGCCTGATTGGCGTCCGGGTTGAAGACCCGGCGGTGTTTGACGACACCCACCGCCTTATTCTTGAACTGGTGCATTCTGGCATCGTCGATGGTCTGCGCATTGACCATATCGATGGCCTTGCCGACCCGCTGGGGTATTTGCAGCGCCTGCGCCAGGCAGCCGGGCCAGAGTGCTACATTACGGTGGAAAAAATCCTCGCCAAAGGCGAGCAGCTGCCCGCCGACTGGCCCGTCTCCGGCACCACAGGATATGAGTTTATCGCTTCGCTGGCGGAAGTGCTGGTGGATGACAATAACCTCGATCTGCTGCAGCAGGTTCATGATGAAGCGCTCGGCGGAGCGATAGATCGCCATACCGCGCTGCGCGAGGCGAAAGGACTGATGGTGGATCGCAATTTTGAGGGTGAATTTACCACCTTATTGCGGCTGGCCACCGAACTGGCGGAGCGTAATAGCATGGCGGTTGAGAGCGACGCGCTGCGCCATGCCTTGCGTGAACTGCTGCTGGCCTTCCCGGTCTATCGTACCTACGGCACCGCCGAAGGACTGACCGCAGGCGATATTACGCTGTTAAACCGGGTGGTTGACCAGGTGAACGCCAGGGAAGACAAACCCGATGCCAGGGCGCTTGAGGTCATTATCGCCATCCTGACCGGCAATCTGCACGGAAGTAGCCTCGACACCGCGTCACTCTTCAGAACCCGCTTTCAGCAGCTGACGGGGCCGTTGATGGCTAAATCGGTCGAGGATACGCTGTTCTTTCGCCATAACCTCGACCTGGCATTGAACGAAGTCGGGGCCGATCCTACTCCTCGCGCTTTTTCTCTCTCTCGTTTTCACCAGGAGATGCGCATTCGTCTTGCCCGCCAGCCCGACGCGCTGCTGGGAACGTCGACGCACGATACTAAACGCGGGGAAGATGCGCGCGCCCGCCTTTACACCCTAACGGAAGCCCCGCAGCTGTGGGCGGAAAACCTTGCGCGCTGGCGTCAGATGAATCAAACCCAGGTGCGTTTTTTGAACGACGGTACGGCGCCGAACGCGGCGGATACGTGGATGATCTATCAGGCGCTCGCCGGCGTGTGGCCTGCAACGCTGCTGCCCGACGATACCGCAGGGCTGAAAGAACTCGAGACGCGTTTTCTTGCTTTTATGGAAAAAGCGCTGCGCGAGGCCAAGCAAAGAACCGACTGGATCGACAGCAATGAAAGCTATGAAAGCGTTGTGCTGAACTATGCGCAACAGCTGTTCGCTGCGGATAATTCGCTCTTTCTCAACGATTTTCACACCGCCCTGCAGCCTTTTATCCGTGCCGGCCTGGTGAACAGCCTCAGCCAGACGGTCATCAAACTGACCGCGCCCGGCGTACCGGATATTTATCAGGGGAGCGAGGCGCTGAACTTCAGCCTTGTCGATCCGGATAACCGACGTGAACCTGACTTCGCCGTCCTGGCGCATAACCTCGATAGCGAAGGCCCTGAGTTGTTTAATAGCGAAAACGCATGGCGAGACGGGCAGCTGAAGCAGTACGTCACCGCGTCGTTTCTCAGGTTAAGGCAGCGGCATTCCGCGCTCTTCCATTATGGTGACTGGGTACCATTAAAGGTCACCGGTGACAGGGAAGAGAATCTTATCGCCTACGCGCGCATCAACGACGAGGAGGCCCTTATCGTGGTGGTTCCTCGCCTGGCGTTTGACGTCGCGGCGCACGGATTGGCTGATTCCCCGGTCAGGCTGTGGGGCAACTCTGCGGTAGCCATACCCGAAGATCTGGCAGGACGACATTATCGCGATGCGTTAACCGGCGAAAACCGTCTTGTCGAAGAGGCGCTCGATCTGGCGTCAGCAACGGGGTGGTTAGTGACGCTTATTAGTGAAAAGAAAAGTGGAGAGGAACAGGGACAATGAAAGAAACGTTTGCAATAGAGCCCGGTGACGGCCAGCAGCTGGGGGCTAATTTTGACGGAAAGGGCGTGAACTTTGCGCTGTTTTCAGCGCACGCTGAGCGGGTTGAGCTGTGCTTATTCGATCCTTGCGGAAAAACGGAAATAGCCCGGCTTGAACTACCTGAATATACACACGAAATCTGGCACGGCTACGTACCCGGTCTGCAGCCCGGAGCCTTATACGGTTATCGGGTTTATGGGCCGTACGATCCGGAGAACGGCCATCGCTTTAATCCACACAAATTGCTTATCGATCCTTACGCGCGGGAGCTGGAAGGCGATATTGAATGGAACGATGCGCATTTCGGCTACGAGCTGGGCCATGAGGAGAAAGATCTGAGCTTTGATACCCGCGATAGCGCGCCATTTACGCCAAAATGCAAGGTTGTCGACCCGGATGCCTTCGACTGGCAGGGGGAAAATCGTCCCGACGTCCCCTGGCCGCATGCGGTTATCTACGAAACGCATGTGAAGGGTTTTACCCAGCGCAATCCGGCGCTTCCCCCGGAGCTTCGCGGCACATTTGAGGGGCTTGGGCATCAGGCTTCCGTCGATTATATCAAGAGCCTGGGCATCACTTCCGTTGAGCTGCTTCCCGTACACTGGTTTCCGGACGATCGGCATCTGCTCGACAGAGGGCTAAAAAACTTCTGGGGTTACAATACGCTGGGCTTCTTCGCTCCCGCGTCCCGTTACTATGGACCTGCGGGTATCGCGGGCTTCCGCGACATGGTGCGCGCATTTCATGATGCCGGTATCGAAGTGATCCTTGACGTGGTTTACAACCACACCGCGGAAGGCAATGAGCTGGGACCGACGCTCTCATTTAAAGGCATTGATAATTTTTCCTACTACCGGACGATGCCGGACCAGCATCGCTATTACATAAATGATACCGGGACGGGGAACACGGTGAATACCTCGCATCCCCGGGTGCTGCAGATGGTCATGGATTCGCTACGTTACTGGGCGCAAGCTATGCACGTCGACGGCTTTCGTTTTGATCTGGGGACCATTCTCGGGCGCGAACCCGAAGGCTTCGATCCGCGAGGCGGGTTTTTCGATGCGATAACCCAGGATCCGGTTTTATCGAAGCTTAAACTGATTGGTGAGCCCTGGGATATCGGTCCCGGGGGTTATCAGGTCGGCGGTTTTCCGCCTGGCTGGGGCGAGTGGAACGACAAATATCGTGATACGGTGCGGGAATACTGGAAGGGGGATAATGTTTCCAACGACTTTGCCGCCCGTTTACTGGGCTCCGGCGATCTGTACGATTTACGCGGCCGTCGTCCGTGGTCCAGCGTCAATTTTATTACCGCCCATGACGGCTTCACGTTGAACGATCTGGTTTCGTATAACGAGAAGCATAATGAAGCCAACGGTGAAGACAATAACGACGGGCATAATGACAACCGCTCCTGCAATTATGGCGAAGAAGGCCCGACAGAAAACCAGGATATCGTCGCCGTCCGCGAACGCCAGAAGCGGAATTTCCTGACCACGTTATTGTTCTCCCACGGTACGCCGATGCTGCTGGCCGGCGATGAGTTTGGCCGTTCTCAGCAGGGCAATAATAACGGCTACTGCCAGGACAGCGAGATTTCATGGGTCAACTGGGAAGCACAGTCCGAGCAGGACCATGCGTTGCGCCATTTCACCCAGCGTCTGATAGCGCTGCGTGCGGAGCAACCGCTTTTACGCCGTGAAAGCTGGCGTGACGGGCTCGAGATACGCTGGTTTAACGCCGGCGGCGGTCTGCAGCAATCTGAACAATGGGATGAAGGTTCGACGTTAGGTCTCGCCATCAGCCGACCCGATCTTGAACAGGAGGAGGGCATCTGGCATGACGTGCTGATGCTGTTCAATCCCTTTGAGGGCGATGTTCCGTTCCAGATCCCGCAGTTTGGCGAAGGCGGCTGGGTTCTTGAGCTGTCGACCGCTGAAGAAAAAACGGACGGCGTCATCATTACCGAGACAATTGATTTTGTTCTGGCCGGGCGCAGCATTGCCCTTTTCAGACGGCCTTAAAGCCTCAGACAAACCCGGCGTTGAATGCCGGGTTTATATTGTCATTATTGATGCAGCGGCTGACCACTGGCGGCAAGGATGGATTCATGCATGGCTTCAGAAAGCGTTGGATGAGCAAAGATCATCGATAAGAGACTCTCATCTGTGGCCTCCAGATGATGCGCGATACCAAAACCCTGGATCTGTTCAGTGACCTGCTCACCAACCATATGCGCGCCCAGCAGCTCGCCGGTTTCGGCGTCGAAAACAGTCTTTACAAAACCCTCCGTCTCCCCGCTGGCCAGCGCCTTACCATTCCCCTGATATGCGAACTTACCGATCTTGATTGGCCGTCCCGTCTCGCGAGCCTTCGCCTCTGTCAAGCCCAGGCTGGCAACCTGTGGCCGGGCATAGGTACAACCGGGCACATAGTCGCGGTTAAGAGGGCGTACGCCTTTGACGCCAGCCAGCGTCTCGACGCAGATCGCGCCTTCGTGGCTGGCTTTGTGCGCCAGACACGGCGGGCCGGCCACATCGCCGATAGCATAGAGCCCAAATACGTTGGTTCGGCAAGCTGCATCCGTCTTGATAAACCCGCGGTCCAACTCGACTCCCAGCGCTTCCAGCCCCAGGCCTTCCACATTAGGCTGTACGCCCGCTGCCAACAGCACACGTTCGACTTCAAGGGTCTGTTCGGCGCCGGTGGTTTTCAAGGTGCAGCGCACGCCCGTATCGGTGCGCTGTACCTGCGTCAGCAGCGTTTGGCTATGGACGTGTATACCGCGTTTTTCGAACGATTTACGCACGGTAGCGGATACTTCGGCGTCTTCAACGGGCAGAATCTGCGCGGCTTGTTCGACCAGCGTCACGTTACTGCCAAGATCGTTATAAAGGCTGGCGAACTCGACTCCGATGGCCCCTGATCCGATGATTAATAGAGACTCCGGTAAGCGCTCAGGCTGCAGGGCCTCAAAATAGGTCCAGATTCGCTCACCATCTGGCTCTACTCCTGGTAACGCTCGCGGCCGGGCGCCAGTCGCAAGGATCACATGACCAGCGCGATAGTCTCGCTCTTCCCCTCGGGGATCGGCGACCGTTACTTGCCCCTTTCCACGTAGCCGGGCGGTGCCGGTAATGACAGTAACGCCATTTTTCTTCAGCAGGTACTCGACACCTCCGGTCAGCTGTTGCGACACGGCGCGGCTAAACTGCACCAGTTTCTGCACATCGAAACTCACCTCTCTGAGACTAAAACCCAGCCGATCGGCATGCGCAATACTGTGCGCCACCTCTGCACCATGCAGCAGCGCCTTGGTTGGAATGCATCCCCAGTTCAGGCAGATCCCCCCTAAATGCTGCTTTTCCACCAATGCTGTACGAAGCCCTAGCTGGCCGGCACGAATGGCGGCGACATACCCCCCAGGCCCGCCACCTATTATCAGTACATCATATTTGTCGTGCATAGCTCGTCTCCTCGATAAACAACAGCGTCGGTGTTTCAACCAGCCGCTTGAGCGCCTGGAGAAAAGCCGCGCCTGACGCCCCATCGATGACCCGGTGATCGCAGGACAGCAATACGGTCAGTTGATGGCGGACGACGATTTGTCCATCGCGAACTACCGCTCGGGGCTCGCCTGCGCCAATCGCAAGGATCGCGCCCTGGGGTGGGTTTATGATGGCATCAAACTGCCGTACTCCGAGCATGCCCAGATTTGACACGCTAAAGGTGCCGCCCTGGAATTCTTCGGGCTTGAGCATGCCCGCCCGGGCTTTGGTTATCAGAGAATGAACTTCGTTTGATATGTCGCTTATCGACCTGCTGTTGGCCGAACGTACGATAGGGGTAATTAACCCGTCTGGCAGCGCAACGGCCACGGAAATGTCGGCATCGGCAAAACGGCGGATGCTCTGGGTAGCCTCATCAAACTGTATGTTGACGTCCGGCACGGCTATCAGCGCCATGGCGCAGGCCTTAACCAGCATATCGTTAACCGAAATCTTGACGCCGGGTACTTCGCTGTTGATTTCCTTACGCAATGCTAAGAGTCGCTCCAGATCGAGATCGACGGTCAAACGGAAATGGGGTGCATGTTGCTTGGACATTTGCAAACGGCCAGCGATCGCTCGCCGCATACTGGACATCGGCAACGTCTCAAAGGCTGTCGCTGACGTGGCTTGTGGAGCCCCGGCCTGGGGTAGCCCATCAAGCAGCAAAGCGGCCGCCAGCACATCATCACGGCTCACCCGTCCGAGTGAACCGCTTTTGCGGCAGTCGTGCAGGTTGATCCCCAGTTTGTTGGCCAGACGGCGCGCCAACGGGGTTGCCGATACCTGGCTATCATCGGTATGCGATCGCGGCGCTTTGCCGGAACGAACGGGCGGCGGCGGAGAGGCGATGCGGCCGCCTGCGGCAACGATCGCGCTCTCCAGGTCAGCGACAGAGATACGCTCGCCACGCCCGCTACCCTGGACCTTTTTCAAGTCAACGCCCAACCGCGCAGACTGACGTAACGCATGGGGAGTGGCATTCACCTGAGTCGGATCGGTTATGCCTTGCAGGCTGGTGGGTACCTCGGTCTGCCCAATGGATGCCGCAGGCTTATTGGCGGGGGCCGGTATAATGGAGGGCGCGACGGTCGCTACAGCAGGCTCGGTAGTCTGCGTGACAGGCGCTGCTGGCTGCGCCGCGGCCAGGCTGGCGGCAAAGGCATCCAGTTCAGCATCGCTTACCGAAGAGTCAGCTACCAGCGCCAAAACAGCGCCGACCGGGAGGGTATCTCCCACCCGGGCGATTATCCGCCGTAGCGTACCGGCGAAGGGGGCCTCCAGAACATTGACGATTTTGCTGGTCTCAATTTCACAGATTTCCTGCCCTTTGGCGAAGCGGTCACCCTCCTGGATGGCCCACCGCGCGAGCACGCCTTCCTCCATTGAAAGGCCCCACTTCGGCATTTCAAGTGTCCTGATATCGCTCATAGCTTAATCCTCCAGCACTTGACGGACGGCAGCTTCGATACGTTCAACGCCAGGGATCCAGAGTTTTTCGAGAGCAGGGGAGAACGGTACCGGGGTGTGTGGTGGTGTCACCAGAACAACAGGCGCTTTGAGGAAATGGAATGCCTGGGAAGCAATCAGCGCTGCGACATCATGAGCAAAGCCAAAACGCGCGGCTGACTCGTCGACAATGACCACGCGGCCGGTAGAAGCCACTGATTCCAGAATACCTTCTTCGTCCAGAGGCGAGATTGTACGTGGATCGACCACCTCCACCGAGATCCCCTCCCTGGCCAGTTTGTCGGCGACCTGGTTTGCTTTATGTACCATTGCAGACAACGCGATGATGGTGACATCCTCACCTTCACGGGTATAGTTGGCGACGCCCAGGGGGAGGGTATAAATCTCGTCCGGTACCTCGCCCTTGAGGTCATAGAGCATTTTATGCTCGCAGAACACCACCGGATCGTCGTCGCGAATCGACTGGATCAGCAGCCCTTTGACATCATAAGGCGTCGATGGCACGACCACCTTGAGCCCCGGTGTGGTAGCAAAAATATTATAGGGTGACTGCGAATGCTGGGCTGCTGCAGAAAAACCAGCACCGATCATGCCCCGCATCACCAGCGGCGCCTTGGCCTTGCCACCAAACATATAGCGAAACTTTGCCGCCTGGTTGTACAGCGCATCATGGCTAACACCGAAAAAATCCATAAACATCAGCTCCGCCACCGGCCGCAGACCCGTTGCAGCGGCGCCGGCAGCCATGCCGACGATCGCCGACTCCGTAATGGGGGTGTCGATCACCCGGTCGGAGCCGAACTGCGTCCACAGCCCTTTAGTGACTCCGAGCACACCTCCAAAGGCCTCTATCCTTGCTTCTTCGGGCGCATTTCCGCCGTGACCGCCGCGCAAGTCTTCACCAATCAGAACGACGCGTTCGTCGTGCTCCATTTCCTGGGCCAGGGCTTCCTTGACCGCTTCTCGATAGGTTTTTATAGGCATTGTTATCACCCTCAGTATGAGACGTAAACGTCTGTAAGCAGGTCTTCCGGAGCCGGATAGGCAGCGGCTCGCGCTTTGAATACAGCATCATCGACAAGTGCTTCAACCGCCGCGTCGATCGCCGCCAGTTCCTCAAGGGAGATGTGTTGTTTGACCCTGGCGGTGAAAATCTTCAGCGGATCATGTTGTTCGCGCAGACGTTGAACTTCGCCCTCAGCGCGGTAAAGCGCCGGATCGCCCTCAAAGTGACCGTGCCAGCGGAAAGCTTTGGCCTCAATGACGCTTGGGCCTCCACCTTCTCGGGCGCGCTTGACGGCCTCTGAGGTGGCATCGTAAACGGCAAAGAAATCTGTGCC
This sequence comes from Klebsiella sp. GN_Kp190, assembly GCF_040061795.1. NCBI lineage: Bacteria > Pseudomonadati > Pseudomonadota > Gammaproteobacteria > Enterobacterales > Enterobacteriaceae > Klebsiella > Klebsiella sp. GN_Kp190. Next base: position 158,996 of record NZ_JBEAFN010000028.1, on the reverse strand, counting down.
ATCAACCGTCACTGCCGGTAAACCGAAGCCCGCGGCGCGCCCGGCGATATCACGACCACCGACGGCGTAGTCATGGCCAGTTCCTTCGCCATAACCGTTGTTCTCGAAAATAAAGATGGCAGGGAGTTGCAGCACCACTGCCATGTTGATGGCTTCAAATACCAGGCCCTGATTAGAACCGCCGTCACCGGTAAAAGAGACCCCAACGTTACCGGTCTTGAGGGTTTTGGCCGTCAGAGCAGCGCCGATGGCTAACGGAGGGGCGCCACCCACGATAGCGTTCGCACCCAGCATACCTTTCGACAGATCGGCAATATGCATAGAGCCTCCCTTGCCCCGGCATAATCCGCTGTCCTTACCGAATATTTCAGCCATCATGCCGTGAATATCGCAGCCTTTGGCAATACAGTGGCCATGCCCACGGTGCGTGGACCCAATGAAATCAGCGTTAGTGAGATTTTCGCAGACCCCCACCGCAATGGCTTCCTCACCGGTATAAAGGTGAATGAAGCCCGGAATATCCCCGCTGGTGTTTTCCTGATGCAAACGCTCCTCAAACGTCCGGATTTCGCGCATCTTACGGTAAGCCTGGAGTAAAGCCTGTTTGTTAAGCATCACTTAATTCTCCTCAGTAAAGGTCGTCAGGCGGGGGTTTGACAGGCTGGAAGCCCCTTAACCACGCCGATGCAATGAATCTACGAGTGCGACGAGGAGGTGCGAAGCCACCTTCATGGGGGGGTAGGAGGGGGTTTTCATGCTTGAGGTCAAACTTTGTAAATTTTATGTATCTATCGAGAGGGGTGGCTCCATGCCATCCCGGGCTCTGGCGTACAATTGATAAAAAAATAATACGAGTAGATAACTACGGATGAAGCCATCGGATTTGAAAAGTCGCCAGGCAACTTCACTGGTCTCCGGGCCATTGCGGCTGACGAGAGATTTGCCGCTAATCCTGACCAAATTCGTTCCACCACGCTCTTCGATACGGCTGCTACAGCGCTCACGGCTTCTGCTCCTCCTCGATCGCATGCAGCGACGCCGTCTGGGCGTCGTTTGCGCGGGTGCTGGATTTGGCAAAACCACGCTGTTGGCGCAGTGGTATCAGCAAATGATTGCCCAGGGTGAACGCGTTGCCTGGCTTAGCCTCGATGAGGATGATGATGGCGTATGGCAGTTCATTCCTTATCTGCTGCAAGCATTGCGGCCGCTCTATGGCGATTGGGACGCCGACTTTTGGCGCAACATAGAAGAACAGACGCCCTCCAGTTCTCAACAGCTGCTGGCCGGGTTGATTAACCAACTACATTACTGTCCGCACGACCTGTATCTGATCGTTGATGACTTCCATATGATCAATGATGCCGGTGTATATGAAGCCCTGGGATATTTGCTCAAGCATGCTCCTGCCGCCTTGCACCTGATCATTGGCAGCCGTTTCCACCCCAGTCTCTCTCTGAGCCTGCTTCAGGCACAGGACCAACTGGTGGAAATCTACGATCGAGACCTGCAATTTACGCTTGAAGAAACCAGAAACTATTTCAGCCAGACGATTGACATACCACTCAGTAATCAGCATGTACAGCGGCTACTTTCCGCGACAGAGGGGTGGATCGCCGGCATGAAAATCGCTTCGTTATCCCCAGAATTGCTCAATGATCCAGAACATCTGCTGCGCAATATTCGTGGTGGAACCCGCGCTATCGCCCGTTATCTGAAAGAGGTGGTACTTGATCCATTGCCACAGGAAGTTTTTGATTTTCTGGTCAAAACATCGTTTCTTAATCGTTTAAATGCCGGGTTATGTAACGGGGTTACAGAGCGTGATGATAGTGAAGCGATACTGGCATGGATTGAGCGGCACAATCTTTTTTTGTCAGCCCTGGACGAACAAGGCTGCTGGTTTCGCTACCATCCTCTTCTGCAGGAAACCCTGCGAACGATATTGCAGCAGAACAACGATATCAACCTCAAGCACTTACATGAATTAGCCAGTCATTGGTTCGTTGAGCAGAGATTGTGGTCCGAGGCGGTACGCCACGCACTGGCAGCGGGCAAGCCGATCCATAATCCCGGGCAGGATGGCGCGGGCGCGCAGTCGCTGGCGGAAGAAGGGGATATAGATACCCTGGTTTCCTGGATGCATCACTTACCTGCGAGTACTGACCCTTCGCGCATTGACCTGCAAATCAATCTGGCCTGGGCGCTGGCGCACTATTTTCGCTTCGATGAATCGAGGCAGTTACTTGATAATCTTGACCAAATGGTCGTTAATCATCGTGATGATATAACCCCCAACGCCTGGCTCAAATTACGTGTCGTGCGCGCAATTTGCGAAGCTTTTGCCGAGAAAATCCCGGAAAGCCTGGCGATTGTTGAGCCGTTGCTGGCTAAAGTGCCCTGCGGAGACACCTGGGTCGATGGTCTCATTTGCAATATTCTGAGCTACTGCCACGTGGTTAACCAGCGCTATAGCGACGCTCTTGAGGTTCAACGGCATATGCCTTGCCCGGAAAGCCCATTAGACAATCTATTTGTCTCGGTTTATCGCGCTTTTATCATCACTCAGTGCCATCTTGGTCAGGGTGACCTGGAGAACGCCTGGGGGCATGCAGAGAATGCATTGCGCCAGGCTGAGCGTTATACCGGCCCTCAGTCGACCAGCGGCGCGACGCTTGCGCCGCTGCTGGCGGAAATGGCTTACGAACGTATGAACCTGGACTCATTAAATACGCTGTTAGCAGATAGACTCGAATTCATCGATCGGTTTGGTCCACCCGACGCCCTGAGTCGCTGCTATACCTACCTTGCGCGCCAGGCCTTGAATGACGATATGCCGCATGAGGCAGAACGGCTGCTGGAACACGCGCAGCGACTAGCGGTGTCTCGAGGATGGCAACGGCCGCAGGCTTTATTGTTAGCAGAGCAGGCGAGAGTGCGCCTGCAGCGCGCGAATTATCCAGGCGCGGAGCAGCTGCATCGGCAACTCGAACAACTGGCGGCCCGTGCCACAATTGATGCCGAAAACCCCTGTCAACGCGCAATAGCTCAGCATGCCAATGTCAGCCGCAGCCGCCTGCTTCTGGCGTCAGGTCAGGCGCCACAAGCCAGCCTTTTGCTGGGCGAACTCGTGACTGAGCAGGAGCGTCGGGGCGACCGGCTCTCCGCAGCGCGTCTTCGTACGCTATGGTCATTATCATTGTGGAATAGTGGCGAAAACGCGGCGGCCGTGGCTGCATTGCAGCCCGTCCTGCAATTAGCGGCACAACAGCATCTCAAACGTATTTTTCTTGATGCTGGCGATGCATTGCAGCCTCTGCTTGTCCATGTACGCGAAACCTCGGCAGCCAGCGAAGGGGATGACCCTTGGCCCGGGAAAGGGAGCCTGTCTGAAGGCAAGCGGATTGAGCATGAAAACCTTGATGTTAACCAGGAGCTCAGTGAGCGAGAGCTGCAGATATTACAGCTCATTGCTGACGGTCAGATGAACAAAGAAATCGCTCGCTCCCTGACTATCTCTACTGAGACGGTGAAATGGCACATCAAGAACATCTACGCCAAGCTCAAAGTCAATAGTCGTACGCAAGCCATGAGTCGGGCTCTGGAAATGAAGTTACTGGATTAATAATGTCAGTGATGCGCAAATATTTTTGAGTTCAGGTCTTTAGCATCTCCTGTAGCCTTCACGTACAATAGATTTCACCGGGGGAGGCAGAGCAGGGCAGAATTTACTAAAGCCTACCGGCAGACTCTCTCAGCACAGTAATATCCCTCTTGGGTGATTCCCCAAACATCCGCGTATATTCCCGGCTGAAATGGGATAAGCTTTCGTAGCCGACAGCATAGGCCGCTGTGGTGACATCGTAATGCTCATTCAGCATCAGTCGCCTTGCTTCATTGAGACGCAGCCATTTCTGATAGCGGAGCGGACTCATTCCCGCAAGCTGTCTGAAATGGTGGTGGAAGGAGGGCGTGCTCATTTGCACGCGACTTGCCAGCTCTTCGACACGCAGCGGCGAAGCAATATTGGTCTTTAACCAGTCGATAGCTTTACCGATACGGTAACCATGGCCGTCGACTGCCGCAATCTGTCTGAGACGATCGGACCGATCGCTCATCAACAGCCGGTAATGTATCTCCCTCTGAATCAGCGGGCCGAGAACGAGAATGGCTTCGGGTTCGTCCAGCAGTGAAAGCAGGCGGCAGAAAGGCTCCAGTAAAACATCAGTCATGGTTCCTATACCGACCCCCGTTCCCGCATCTCGTTTTTTGACTGGCGGCAGGCATCCCTGGGCAATTAATTCCATCAGTACGCGCTGGTCAAGTTTATAGGCGACGCCGACGCAGGGCCGTGATGGCGATGCCTGTAACACTTCCGAACTGGCTGGCAAGTCGAGGGAGGTGATGAGGAATTTTTCCGTATTATATTCATAAGCTTCACCGCCAACCCACATGATCTTCGCGCCATCAGCCACCAGAACGATACTCGGAGGGACCAGGCAGCTCACCGGAGGGGCGGGTTCGTTGCGCCGGAAGAGTTCCAGCCCTTCAACCGCGGTGGGAAAATCACCGGTACCGGGCGTGCGCTGAGCAATATCCCGGGAGAGCTTGCCGAGTCGTCTCTCAACCGATTTGTCTGAAATCATTCCGTCACGCCTCATATTTGTTAAGTCTGTGCGACGTCGTCAACTTACCCGTTATGAAAAGTGAAATATACGCTTTGGCATCATGTTAATAGGATCAGGCAAATAATACAGAGTATTTTAATAACAGATTTCATTAGCGACATCCAAAATAGCCATACCGAAATGAGGCGCTGACTACAACCCAATCCGCATCCAATTTGAATGAAGGTATGACTATCATGACGCTAAAAACTTCAACCCGCTTTTTTAATGGCGCACTCCTTGCCGGAGCGCTGGCAATGATTTCAACAGAATCTGCGGTCGCCCAGCCGGCAGCAGGCACAGCAGATTCTTCAGTACGCCTGGTTCAGACGTGGGATAAAACCTTCCCAAGGAGCGACAAAGTGGATCATCAAAAAGTAACTTTTAAAAACCGTTACGGCATTACGCTGGCCGCAGATGTGTATCTTCCTAAAGATCGCGGAAACAAGAAGCTTGCGGCACTGGTTATTTCCGGGCCCTTTGGCGCGGTAAAAGAGCAGGCCTCAGGTCTTTATGCGCAAACCTTAGCCGAGCGCGGATTTGTGACGCTGGCATTTGATCCGTCTTATACCGGCGAAAGCAGTGGGGAACCGCGCAATATCGCGTCACCCGATATTAATACCGAAGACTTTATGGCAGCCGTTGATTTTATTGGGCTGCAATCTTATGTGGACCGTGAACGTATCGGCGTCATCGGTATCTGCGGTATGGGGGGGATCGCGCTGAACGCTGTTGCCGTGGATAAACGCGTAAAAGCGGTTGTTGCCAGCACCATGTATGATATGAGCCGCGTGATGTCAAAGGGCTACAATGACAGCGTAACGCCGGCGCAACGCGAGCAGGCGCTTGAGAAGATGAGCCTTCAGCGCTGGGACGATGCGGCAAACGGTCAACCGGCCTATCAGCCAGCTTACAATAAACTGAAGGGCGGCGAAGCGCAGTTCCTCGTGGAATACGCGGACTACTATATGACCAAACGCGGATATCATCCACGTGCCGTCAACTCCGGAAACTCATGGTCCGTGACAACGCCGATGTCCTTTATGAATTTCCCGCTGATGACGTATATTAAGGAAATCTCTCCGCGCCCAATCCTGTTTGTTCATGGCGAAAAAGCGCATTCGCTTTATTTCTCTAAAACGGCATATGAAGCGGCAAATCAGCCTAAAGAGCTTCTGATTGTTAAAGATGCCACCCATGTTGATTTATATGACCGCATGGATAAGATTCCGTTTGATAACATCACGGCATTTTTTAATAAATACCTTAATAAATAAATCATAACACCGTTCGATATTCTCCGACGCAGTGTTACCAACTTTATAATATACGAAATAACGTATAGAAAAGAGGAAAGGTTTATGCTCTGGAACCGCGAGCTTTTAGCAAAAATAGATGCGGCGGACGACCTGAAAATCGCGCCGTACCGTCCCGATATGAATACCACCGGCACGCCAACCTGGATTTGGGAAGTGACGGTGGATAACCGACTTTTCGTCCGTGCCTATAGCGGTACCCGTTCTAAATGGTATCAGGCAGCACTGTCTCAACGGGCGGGTAAGATAGTGGCTATCGGGCAGGAATTTGACGTGCGGTTCGTAAAACCCGCGGACCCGGCTCTTGAAAGTAAAATCGATCGGGCCTACCAGATAAAATATTCCGGCAGCAGCTATGTTTCCGCAATGACGGGAGCTCGCGCCAGAGCGGCCACGGTTGAGATATTACCTTCGTGAATTTTCCGTCACGGAAAATGTAAAGCGTCCGGGAGTTAATCATCCCTACGCCAGTCACTGAACAACGTGTATAACAGACGTCCGTCCGCTGGCTGAACGTGGTCTATTCACTATTTATATGGCCCTTTAATAAACACAAATTCCAGCGCCGTCCGTCGCTGCGCAACTCGGTGATGCTCAGCGGGTGGATGTCGATACGCGCAAATGAGTGAAGCGGGGCGCCGAGAACGTCGACGATCGTGGCGCGGATTGCGGCGGCAGGCGCAATGGCACAGTGGCGACCTCGAATATCGACGTGTTTAGCCAGCCAGCTGCCACAGCGCGCCAGCAGCTGAGCACGTGACTCTCCGCCCGGGGGAGCGGCACCCTCCAGCCAGGCCTGGAACGCTTCGGCGTCTTGCATCATCACCTCATGCACTGGCCGACCGGCCCAGATGCCGTAGTCGGGCTCCGCCAGTTCCGTCACTGGCGTACCCTGTAAAGAGAGCGCTGCGGCGGTTTGCCTGGCGGCGGCGTCCGGGGAGAACCAGACGCGGTGATAACGGGCGACACTGCTTTGTAGCTGGCGCGCCCGTTGCCACTCCCGCGCCTCCAGAGGGTCATCACAGGGAAAGTGTGAACCTCTGGAGGCTGCCGTTTCTCCCTGACAAATCAGCGTTAGCGACGCTCTCATGTTGTTAACCGCGCCGGAAGGCCGGGCGATGTTCGCGTGTCGTCGGCGTGCGTTCGGCTAAAGCACCGAAAGCCACGCCGATGACGCCCCAGAGCACCAGATGCGTGCCGAAGGAACTTATGCGGAAACGCCATAGCAGGTCCGCCGGGAAGGGGTCGGAGACTTCGTTCACTGTCGGCATCAGGGCACAAACCACGAGCATCAGCGCCACGGCGAACAGCGTTGCCCACATCATCGCATTCCCTCTGCCGAGGCGCGGCGTGAGCTGATGTGATAACCACGCGGCCGCGATGACGATGCCGATAGAAAGCAGCATCATGACGAAATAGAGCCCGGTACGATAGCCGATGGTCTCCGGGTTGCCGACTGCGGGCGGATTGGGCGGGTATTTCAGACCTGGCATCAGGCTCATTGCCAGGAAGCCGGCCAGCGCCAGGCACAACGCCAGCACACGCGGGTCCGATGGCCCAAAGCGCTGGTAGCTAAAGGCCCACGCCAGCGCCAGACCGCCGCCCAGCGCGGCGCCAAACAGCGCCATGCCGGTCATCAGGCCGATCCCGGACTGGGTCTGTCGGCTAAACACCTCTTCTTCTTCGCCGTCTGCTGACGCGCCGTGATGGTGAGCGTGAGCTGACATGCTTTTTTCCAGGCCAATCGCGCGATCGACCTGCGGCTCGCCGAAATGGTGCGCAAAAGCAAACGCCACCAGTCCCGCCAGAACGCCGGCCATCATCCCTTTAAATAACAGTTTGCCAATCATTTCCGCCTCCTCAGTGGCAGGGAAAGCCCAGCAGATGACGTGCGTCGTGGAAGAATTCATGCACCTGCGTGCCGGAAAACATCGACGTTGCGCCTTGCTCTGCGCCAACGAAATAGATGGCCAGCAGCGCCAGCAGGGCGGTGAACAGCGCCCAGGGCAGCAGTTTCGCGACAGGAATGGGGGCAGCCGGGGTGTGGGCATTAAGGGTGATATCACTCATGGTGTAACTCCATTATCGATTTTGCTGTTGGTAGCGAGTGCCGGACTCACCGTGACCGGCACGCCCGGCGAAAGGTGATGATGGCTATGTGCCGGCGGGCAACTGGCGTTCGCCAGTACAATCGGCTGGCCGTGGGGCGTGTTGAGGTACGCCTGGCGCCACTCCTGCGTCCGTCGGCTGATTTCATCCGGCACCGTCAGGTTGAGTGCCGTCATCATGTTTTCCATCGCCGCCGTCCACTGACGATAGTAGGCATCATTCGCGCTTTCACCCGGTTGCGCCGGCGCCGCTTTGATCTCTTTACTGAATGTCTGTACCCATTCTGCCCACGGGAACAGCCCGGCCCGGTGGAGATGGACTATCAGGGAGAACGCTTTTGCCTGCCAGGGCTTATCAAACACCGGCCCTTCCTCATCGCGCGGTAACCCGAGGGCGGCGTAATCGTGTTGTGCTACCGTATTCATGCTTCCTCCAGATAGTCGTCCCACAGATCGATGAACACTTTGTCAGGGCGCGGCTCTCCCCACAGCGCCTGTGCGGTGAAGCTGACGCTGTAAACATGCTGGGGATGTTCTCCCAGCCCGTGCGCCGCAGTATCTGGCGTGATAAACACACCGTGAGCGATCTCTATACGACCGACTTTATCGCGTGCGTAGCGTGGCAGGCGGGTATGGGTGGTCGGGTTGAAATTTTTCGTTCGTACCCAATCGCCCACCCGGAAGCGGGGCGCAACATCGTGACTGACCCGAGCAGACCCGCCGGTGCTGACAACCATCGACACCATCTCCTGCGTCAGCACAGGTGTGCCAGGCTTGCAGGGGGAAGGCTTCGCGCCACCCCACAGTTCTTCAACGGTGATCGCCCCCTTTGCCAGCAGCAGCGTTTCGAATGCATGCAGCCAGTGCTCGTAGTAGCTCGACTGCAAATATTCGGTCGGCGCCATACGTTCGATGGCGTGGCGAAATTCATCGACGTTAAAGTGTCCGCCGACGAACAACGAGGCGAACAGAGGAAATACCCGGCGTTCCCACTCATGATGGAAATAGGGCTCGTTTTCCTCGGTAGGGATCGGGCCAAGGCCGTGCATCCCCCCCAGATCATGTATCCCGTTCATGGTTTTCTCCTTTCGTTATGGTGCGCTAACCACACCGGTGCCAATCATCGAATCGCGCGTAATGAGTTCGCTCAACTGCGCTTCGCTCCAGCCTTCCGTGCCTGCCGGACGTTCTGGCAGGACCAGATAGCGCAGCTCGGCGCTGCTATCCCAGACGCGAATCTCTTTGTTTTCTGGTATGTGTAACCCGAACTCGGCGAGAACGCCGCGCGGGTCGATGACGATACGCGAACGATAGGGCGCTGATTTGTACCACACCGGCGGCAGACCCAGCACCGGCCAGGGGTAGCAGGAACACAGCGTACAAACGGTGACGTTGTGCACGTCCGGCGTGTTCTCCACGACCAGCATGTCTTCGCCCTGTATTCCGGAGAAACCCAGTTCAGCAATAGCGGCAGTGGCGTTTTCCATCAGTCGACGTTTGTATTCCGGGTCGCTCCACGCTCTGGCGACAACCTGTGCGCCATTTCGGGGGCCGACTTTGTGCTCGTAGGTGTCAATCAGCTCATCCAGCGCAGCCGGGTCGATCAGGCCTTTTTCCTGCAGCAGGGATTCCAGTGCGCGGACGCGTAGCTCGATATCAACGGGGGTTGGGTATGGTCGTGGTCGTGTTTATGGCTCATTTTAGGCTTCCCGAGAGTTAAGGTTAAAACGTCCGCCAGTCACCGCAGGCTTCGAAAGCGGCGGCGGCCTGATAGAGCGTGTTTTCAGCGTAATGACGTCCTACCAGCATCATGCCCACCGGGAGACCGTCGACCATGCCACAGGGGATAGACATGGCCGGGTGACCGGTGATGTCCTGCGCAGCGGTGTTACCGATCATTTCGAAAGCGCGCGAGATGTATTCGGTGATGGAGCAGTCCGGGCCTGGTATCGGCTGAGCGAGGACAGGCACGGTAGGCATCACCAGCAGGTCGAAATCGCTCAGGGCCCGGTCGTAGCCGGCGCGGGCCCGACGCGCGATATTCTGCGCTCTGGCGTAGTAGCGACCGTTATAGCGCTCCAGCCCATACTGGCCGACGAACATGCAAACTTTGAGCGACGGGGAGAGGGCATCCGCGCTGTCGCGCCATTGCGCGTGTTTGTCCAGCAGGCTGACGTCGTACTGGCCTTCCCAGTTAAAACCCATGCCGTTGCCGTGCATCATCTGGGCAGTCAGACCTTCGCAGCCGATAGGCGACCAAAGAGCGCCCGCCAGATTGTGTTCCGGCACGGAAATTTCGCTAACAATGGCGCCCAGTGCTTGCAGGCGGGCGATGGCGTCCCGCACCTTCGTTTCTACCTGCGGGTCCATATTCGGCAACTGGAATCCCTCGGTCAGAATGCCGATTTTCAGGCCGCGCACACCTTTTCCGAGGGCGGCGGTATAGCTCTCTACAACGGGCGCGTACTGACGCGGGTCAAGCCCGTCACTTCCGGCGATGATTTCCAGCATCAGCGCGTTGTCGCGCACGTTGGTGGTGATGGGACCGGCGTGGTCGATGGTCGCCTCAATCGGCATGATGCCCGTGTAAGGCACCAGACCGTGGGTCGGTTTCATGCCGTAGGTACCACAGAAGGCGGAAGGGATACGGATGGAACCGCCCTGATCGCAGCCTATCGCCATGTCCACTTCGCCAGCCGCCACCAGTGCGGCGCTGCCGGAGGACGAACCGCCGGAGGAATAGCCATGACGATGGGGATTGTGCACCGGGGCCGGGTCGGAAGTGTGGCTGCCGCCGGAGAGGCAGAAGTGCTCGCAGGTGGCTTTGCCGAGAATCGTCGCCCCGGCATCCAGCAGGCGGGTGGCCACGGTCGCGTCGTAGGATGGGACGAAACCTTCGAGCGTGGAGGCGCCGTTCATCATCGGTACGCCGGCGAGCGAGACATTGTCTTTCAGAGCGATGGTCCGCCCGGCCAGCGCGCCAGTCGCTGCACCTTTTACCTCCGTTTTGTAATACCAGGCATTGAGCGGATTTTCCTCGCCAGTCGGACGATAGCCGGCGGTGCGCGGATAGCGGACCTCCGGGATATCGTCGGGAAGGGAGTCGATCAGATCGTAGGCGTCGAAGTTAGCCTGCATCACCGCCAGATATTCCTCGGCCTGCGCCGTCGTCAGGCTGATATGCAGCCGACCGGCAAGCTCCTGGAGTTGTTCGGCAGTGGGACGTTGAATAGCCATGTTGTTTCCTTTTTCTGTGTTTGCTCATGCGCCTGTCTTGAACATAAGCCCGGAATGCCATCCTGACTTGGTTATCCGGGTCAGTCGTTTGGCTGAAATGGACACCCGCGCAGCCTGTGGGTGTCCGTAAGGTGTTAAGACGGCTTATCGGCTTTAGGCCAGTGGATACCGACACTTTTCATGCCTTTGGTCACGTCCATGTCCGGATGTGAGAGCACCACGTCGCGATACGAAGGACTGCCGATGACCGCGGGCTTGAATTGGGTCAGGAAAGCGTTGACCTCTTCACGAATATCCTGCGGCACATTGAAGTTTTCGTAACACTCGTCGATAGACTCGAATACGGCTTTCCAGTGCACCTCGGTCAGCCCCATGCCGCGATGCGCGGTCACCATATCTCGTCCCCGATAGACGGTGTTGCCACCCCAGTGCTTGCACAAGAAATCAACGAAGTTGATATGCTCTTTCTGAAATGAAGACTCGGACACGTGCGCCCAGATATGGCCGATGTCGGGATGCTTCATACAGGTCTTCAACACTTCGCCTGCGAAGGCGTAGACGGCGTCATACCCGCCGAGACGTTCATAGAGAGACGGCTTTTGCTGCTGTTCGCTCATGGTGGATTTCTCCGTAACATGTGAGTGGAAGGGGGTGCATAGGCCTCTGTTCAATCAGAACAGTTTCATCACGCGCAGGGTGGTGTGGAGATCTTCCTTAAAACCGCCATCGACGTTGATGTCGCGTTGGAGCAAGCCCTGCACTTGCACCGTGGGGGTGATGAATTTCGACAATTCCAGCCTTACCTGATCCGAACGCGTCGCTTGTCCGTTCTCGACGCCGTCGATCTGCTGTTTACCGCCCCACAATTTGGCGTAACCGGCGGAGACGGTCCAGGTGGTGTCTGCGGGCGGCGTCCAGCTTACCCAGCCCTGAAATTGATAGGTGTTGTCTTGTTTGAGGCGGCCGGTGCCGATGCCCGTGGCATCGTCGTTGTCGCCATACCACATCGCATCAGCGGACAGCTGCGTGGCGAAACCGTTACCAAGCTGCTGCACGCCGCCAAGCTGCAGATCGAACTTCCAGCGGTTCTCACCGACGTTGAGCGTGCGCCCGGCATCGTAGGAACCGGCAGGGACGTACAGGTAGGGCACGAGGGCGAAGGTGGTGCTGGGGTTGTTCACCAGCCAGACCGGGGCGGCCAGAATGGGGTCGCCCAGGCCGCTGGCGGAATCGAGGCGGGTACCGCCCAGGGAGCCGTTATAAAGACGTCCGTAGGGCATCAGCACCTGCGGCGCGACCGTGAAGCCTCCCACATCCATATAGTGGACGTAACGAAAGATGCTGACGAAGGAGTCCAGCCCGGTGCCTTGCTTAATTTCGTCGCCACCTGTGGGGGTAAAGCTGTCTCGCGTGGCGTAGGTGAAATACGCCAGAATGGCATCGGTACCGGCAGGAGCCGGAATGAGATCCTGTGAGTTGAGATCGACCGCATGGGCCGGGATCGTCGCCAGCCAGAGTGTGCAGGCGACCAGGCTGATACGAGATGTGGTGCCACTAACAGTCATAACGTTACCCTCATGTCTGATATCTCTTGTTTATTTCCCGGTACCAACGTGGCCGGAAGACCTTACGGTTACAGATATTAGGGAGAAATTTGCTGCGTACTTGTTTCATAAGGACAGTCGTTTGGCTGGCAGGGACAACGGGCGGGCAGGCTGAAAAGGCCCATAGCGTGATGCTCCGTCATAGCGCAGATGTGCACACCTTGAGTGCGGTTCTCGCTTTTTCGACGCCATTCGCGACGTGGGACGCCTGGCGCATCGACGGAGCGTCAGCGATATTTCCTCTGCCTTAGCGCGGATGCGAGTGAGAGCTGGAGGGACATCTGAGTGCTGGCACGATAGTTGCTGTCTGTGAACCCGTGTCTGTTATTGATGCGGGAATTAAGGTGCGAGGTGAGCAATTATGAATAGCATCATGCCGTCTGCGGTCTGCTCCCACTATTCGACCATTGGCGTTGCCGAGTCGCGCCGCTTCGAGTATTGGAACGACGTGGTGTTGCGTCACTGCATTCCGGCCGCCAGCGTGCCCATGGCTGGGGTCGACTTTGACGCCCGGCTTGCGGTACGCGGGGTGGGGATGGTGGATATCTGTTCGTTGTCCGCGCCGTTGCACCGCTGGGAACGCACCGCACGTTATCTGAGGCAGGGGCCAGACGACGATCTGTGGCTGGGCTATATGCAAGGCGGGTACGGCCAGCTTGAACAGGGAGGGCGCAAGGCGGCGCTGGCGGCGGATAGCCTGGTGTTATACGACGCCGCGCAGACGTTCAGTTTCAGCCTGGGTGGGGGCGATAATCACCTGGTGAGGATCCCGCGGCATCTGCTGAGTTGTCGTTTGCCGAGGATTGAAACGCTCACCGCTATGGTACTGGACGACAGTCGGCCCGGCGTGATTCCACTGCGTGAAATGCTGCGTCAGGCGACAGCGATGCCCGCGTGTCTGGACAACCCAGATATTTCTGGCCGTTTCTCCCAGACGATGCTGGATCTGCTGGTGCTGAGTCTGGAATTGCAGGATCTGGATAACGTGAGTGCTGAGCGCGATCTGTACGCCAGGATGATGATTTACATTCGGCGGCAGCTTGTCGATCCAGATTTGAACATTGAGAGCCTGGCTCGGGCGCACCATGTTTCCATTCGCACCGTCACGCGTGCTTTCGCCCGCCACAAAAAAACGCCGATGGCCGTGATTTGGCAGGAGAGGCTGCGAGCGAGCCGAGAGGCCCTCGAACGCGGACGAGTCAGTAGCGTGTCCCAGGCGGCGCTGGATTTCGGCTTCTCTGATTTCTCTCATTTCAGCCACGCCTTCCGCAAAGCCTTTGGCATCTCGCCTCGCTCATTATTGCCCAAAGAGCAGCAGGGAGCGACGCCATCGAACAGGCACACCGGGTCAGACTCCTGAGTCTGCGCGGCATGAGTGCGAGCTGCGCGTGACGGAAGGCGCTCCCAGGCGTTGCGGCGGCAGGTGGATGACACGATGGCGTTAGTTCTTTAGCGACGGGAAATGATTTGAATATCCCGGCTTAGCGCGGGGTAAGGTAAGGATATGGGGGCGTATTGCGCAGACTCGGCTTCTTTAATCGTATTTAACATAATATACATTATGCGCACCAACATTGTAGTGGCTCAATGCTAATGTCTATTTCTGGCTCAATCCTAATGTCTGCGCTACATTGCTCATGTGGGGTTTTTATAATCTTTCTTTTTCCGGGGGGTTAAAGAAAAGGAAACTTCCTGGAGAAATGGCCATGAGTGCAGAAAGCTCAGGACTGTTTACTTTGAAAGAGATAAACCGCATTAAGATCCTTCAGGATGTCATTGACCGCAGGACGACATCTGGCCGAGCTGCTGAACTACTTGGCGTCACACCGCGTCATTGTAGTCGTTTACTCAGCCGTTATCGTGAACATGGTCCGCTGGGCATCAGTAACCGTAGCCGAGGCAACCCCGGCAATCGTTTACTGCCCAAAGCTTTTACCGATCAGGCACTCGATATCATCAAGGAAAAATACCCGGATTTTGGTCCTACGCTGGCTAGAGAGAAACTGGAAGAAGTTCATGGATTGATTATTGGTAAAGAAACACTCAGAAGGCTCATGATTAAAGCTGGTTTATGGGTTCCTAGAAAAATGCGTGCGCCAAAAATTCAGCAGCCGCGCTATAGGCGTGCATGTGTCGGTGAGCTTATCCAGATTGACGGATGTGATCATTACTGGTTCGAACATCGAGCTCGTCCTTGTACGTTGTTGGTCTATGTTGATGATGCAACCAGCCAGTTGATGCATCTGCGATTTGTTCAGTCAGAATCTACATTCTCTTACTTTGAAGCAACCCGAGGTTATATCGAACGGCATGGAAAACCTATGGCATTTTACAGTGATAAAGCAAGCGTATTTCGTATTAATAACAAAAATGCAACAAGCGGAGACGGATTCACCCAATTTGGCAGAGCTATGCATGAATTGAATATACAAACTATATGCGCAGAAACCAGCTCGGCAAAAGGAAGAGTAGAACGCGCCCATCTTACTCTACAAGACCGGCTTGTTAAGGAGCTTAGGCTCAATAATATTAATAACATCAAAGATGCGAATTCATATATTGATAATTTCATCGACGATTATAATTATAGATTTGCTAAGCCGCCTCGCCACGATTTTAACGCTAACCGCCCTCTTGATCCCAGTGACAATCTCGATTTGATTTTTACTTGGAGAGAACCTCGCAGAGTCTCAAAAAGCCTTACTATTCAATACGATAAAGTATTATATCTTATTGAGGATAACGAACAAAGCCGCAAAGCTATTGGTAAATACGTGGAGGTTTACCACTTCCCGAATGATCACAAAGAGATTTGGATGAATGGCTCTCCCCTACCCTATATTACATACGATAAACTTTCAGTAGTAGACCAAGGACAGATTGTAAATAATAAGCGCCTCGGGCATACGTTGCAAATGGCACAGGAGGTTCAGAAAAAAAGAGATAACACCAGATCAAGATCTGTACCCTCCGTTGACGGCCCTGACTTTACTCGCAATCGTCTCGGGGGAAAAGGAAAAAAATCACAGAGAGCACTTAACCAAAACGATATGCTGGAGGCTTTGACCAAACTTCAGACTGAATCTGACGTTATATTTAGGAAGAAATAAGGTTGCATCAGCCATCTGTATTTTCTTTATATTGCGTCTAACAATTATACGCTTCAACATTCCCCCAATCTAAATTTTTTTTCGCCGCCTCTGTGCCAGAAGCTCAGCAGAGTCAATAAATAACCCCTCACTGACATCCTGCAATGACCGGTTCAACAACAAAAAAAGCCTCCCGATTAGCCCGCAAACGGCGGGTCAACCTCAATTTATTGCGCCTGACGATTTTGCGTCTCAAGGATTTTTTTCCTCCATCAGTCAGGCGGTTTTGCCTTTTTGCATCCATTGGCCTACAACAATTTTGACGCAGTGTTGACACAAATCCAGTCTGATTAGCTCCCCATCACCAAATACAGAGCCAAAACCCGCAACACGGTCAACCGACAAAAACTCCTGAAATTCAGAATCGCCTACTTCAGCACGTCGGCCGCAGCGGTCGCAGGTTTTGGCGGACAGAGACAAAATCTCGGTTTTAGAAAATTGCTGCATATTCCCCTCATACAAGTGTTTCGCCAGTGCTCCCGTACAACACCAAAACCATTTAACTGAGCCTCCTCAAACGGACATTTTTCAGTCAAGTCCTCCCTCGAGTATTGACCAACCCCCGCCAAAAATCATCTGACTTGAGGAAAAGGAATACCCTCCCTGCATAAATGCTTCCTGCCTGTCGTTTGAGGCGAGAACCAGAAGCAAATCACAGTCGCTTCTCGGGTTAAGTGTCATGATTTTACCCTTCGGTGCGTTTCAACTTCGCCCGTAGCTGAAGGACCTCGCTTTTGGCTTCCAGTAAATCGCTGGTATGCTGCTCGCTGTTATCTGGTTTAATAGTCCGTAGCCACGTGTAAAAGCTGTGTGCGGCAACGAAATAGCCACATTCCTTGATTTGACGGACGGCTTCCTCTTTTCAGATATTTGCTTCACTGTATCATATGGTCTAAAGATTTATCCGCGTCACTAGACAATTTTTCTCACATCTGCCGCAGACATGACACCGATCTGTACTTATAATTTATTGTAAATTGGTGGACGTATCACCCAATAGGATAATTATAATGCTTGACGATTTAGGTTATGAGTTTTTTCGAGAGTTTGCTCGCTACGAGTACTGCCTCAAATCAATTGGTCTCCTAGAAGGCACTCGTGCTGCAAAGGCAAGCTGGAGCAAGTATGCGGCCGAGGTCACGCAAATCATTGACTTACCTCAATCCCCAGATCTTATGGAATCAATAAACTACTTTATGGAATATCCGCCTAAAAAGCAGATAGTTAGAGATGGTGTTCTAACCTGGGATGAAACCTTACCGGCTCACAGCAGCAAAGCTGAACTTATCTTGCTGTTGATATGTCGCGTAAGAAACAATCTTTTTCACGGAGGAAAATTCAACGGCCGATGGTTTGAGCCACAGCGAAGTGAGGAGCTAATGCGATATGCACTTATTATATTAAGAGCTTGCGGTCAGAGTCATGATAAATTTTGACTACAAAGTTTACATAGTTGGCACTGTGAGGTTTCAAATGAGTTCAAATAAAGTTCAAGAGTGTGAGGCGGAAATTGATAAGGCTTATGATAGCAATTCTTTGAATGGGATTTCATATTCTCAAGCACTCTGGACCATTTTATCAGTAATGGAAGACAAGTTTCTGAAGTTTACTTACATTGATGAGCTACCGTCAGAGCAAAAGCGCGCTCATGCCGATGTATATTTAAATGCGCTGACTCATCCATTGAGATCAATTGTTAGAAATAATAATAATCCCAGCACAAAAATAAAGCATGAGATTATAGATGAACACTATGGCTTTGCTGTGGATTGGCTTGAGAAATCTATAACCTATAATACTTTTTGTTCTATATTCCCTCTCTGGTGGAATAAAAAAATAAAACTCACTATAGAAGGTAATGTACTAAATACAAATGACTATAAAAGCAAAGAAATTGCATATGAAGTATACAATCGGCTAAATGGTAAAGATGGAATAGCCTATGATAAAGCTGTTAATCCAAATGATGTTCTTTCAGCAATTATGGCCAATGTATCGTCTACAAGTAATAGATTTAAAATGAATCTAACCCCTAAATTAGCTTCTATATTAATAGAAAATTATCATTCTGTATCGCATGAGCGATACAGATTTCCTGATGACTGGCAGTTCGATAAATTTACACTTGGTGAATATAAAAAGATATTTACAACGCTTCAGTCCTTACTTTATGGGCGTTTTATTGCCAGAACAAAACTGGCAAGTGAGGGATTGAGAGGAATTGGCTATCCGGACTCGGTTTGGGTACTTTCTTGCTCTGAATTAACCTCTCGATTGTCTAGATATACATCTTTAAAAAATGAAACTATAGAATCCATTCTCGATTATTTAACATTCGGAGGCGTTGATGTTCGAAATCCAGATATTGCCATCCAGCCGATTGTTGACCTTAAAAACGGCTATCTTGCACTTTCCTCATTCGTGTTTATGAATTCAGATGCAGAGAGAAATTTAAGCGTTCTATTGAATCAGGTCGAAAATGATCGAAAACTATACTCTAACTTGGTCCAACAGAAAGAAGATATTTTACGTGATTTATTGAAAAGTGAAATTGAACCACTCGGCTTTGAGGTTGTCAATGGAAAACTTGTTGATACCGATCTCGATCTCGCAATTATAGATAGAAAAGAAAAGCTATGTATTGCGTTCGAACTGAAATGGTTCATCGAACCTGCGGAGATTCGAGAAGTTATTCAGCGATCAAAGGAGCTTCAAAAAGGTGTCGAGCAGGCATTGAATTTCATGAGAAAATTTGAAAGAAATGACGAAGATTTGCTCAATAATCTATTGAAAATAGACCAAGAATACATCTTTAAGGTGGCTGTGGGTTCAAGAAATTGGATCGGGCACTTTGATGTACAGAACCCGATAGTTCCGATAATAAAGATTCGTCATTTCACCGATGAACTCAAACAGAGGAAAAATTTAAAATCCACTGTTAAATGGCTAGAGGAGCGTCAATATCTTCCAAAAAATATGGTTGACTATGAGATAATTGACATACCGTTAGAGTTAGGGGGCTGGAATAGTTCTTGGTATGGAATCAAACCCAAACCCAAAACTGAATAACTATAAGTACTAGGACAAATTTTATGCTTTACTCTAAGTTATAGTTGGCTGTCTTTAATAACGAATTAATATACCTGATAATTTTAATGTGTAAAAATCAGCCCCCTTGGCGTACTACTGCAATCTACGGAACAAATTTCTATGTCACACAAAAATCTCGAAGCCAAGAAGCGACATCATTACGTCTGGGCGAAGTACCTCACCCGCTGGGGTAAAGGGACGAAAAACGTTTTCTATACTACGAAGACTGGCAAGATAGCCTATGACAGCGTGCGTGCCATAGCTGCTGACAACTATTTCTACAAAACTACAATGCTGACAAGTAAGCATGTTGAAGTGATAAAAAGCTTTTCCCGGCAAAGTCCCGAGCATCTTCAACAACAGCACATGTCGTATCTTAATGATTTCCTTAAAATGCAGCGTTTGGAGGCCATTTATAATGAGTCTGATATTCAAGCTCCGGAAGCTGAGGCTCTTCTCCATGCAATGAAGTGTAACCTAATGGAAAATCTCCATGCCTCCCACGAAAAAAGTGTACTACCGATTTTATCAGAGTTAGCTGATGAACAGCTTGATATACTGCAAGATAAGCAGCAGATGATAGAGTTCATGATGTTTTTGGGTCATCAAATCGCCCGGACGAAAGCTTTTCGAGATGGTGTGCTCAGGGCTCAGCCTCGCCGCAATATTGTTGAAATTGAAGTAGCCGATGCGATGACACACGCATGGTGGTTCCTAAGCTACATGTTTGGAATGAATATCGGATTCAGCCTCTACTCAAGTCGACACGACACCAGACATGCATTGCTGGTAAATGACACAGAGCATCCTTTCATTACGTCCGATCAGCCGATCGTCAATGTACATGCGTGTATCTCAGAGACAGAATTCTCTGCACCTGAACACGCTGATTTCTATTACCCAATTTCGCCTCGCATTGCCTATATCATCTGCGATTCCAAACGATTTTTACCAGGCAAAAATCAGGTTGATGAGGCCACTGTTACTGAGTTCAATACTAAAGTGGCGGCCCAAGCTATGGTGCATATCATCGGTAATACCGAGAGCGCCATTCTACCCTTTCAAAAACACATTGGAAGCCGTTATGCAAGTAGAACACCCTTTTATGAGGATAGAGATTAACTACTTACCTTTAAAAATTGTTGCACGATTTACCTGTCTACTAGGTAATAACCATTCAGAATAAATTACCTCCCACTTCAACACATCGTGTAAAAACGTCAATTTTTTACATAACAATATGTATATAAAGAAAATAAAATTAAAACCTTTAAATGTGCTACAGCGGGAAGATGCCTAGTAAATAGCTGACCTTCTCGCCCTTGTGCAACATAAGTCTGCGGGCGTGGTATCCACTTCCCTTCAGCAGTTGGACATTTCTAATGAGCCAGCAAATAGACATTTCTATCGAGCCTTGACAAATATGGAAGTAGCAAGATTATGCGGCTTTGATCAGAACTCAGTTAACCATCCCGGGATTCTGCTCTGGCCCATTCAGCGCAGTTTTTTACTTTGGATGAAGTTAACCCATGTTGTCGACCGGCACCTGACAACGCAGATGCCCGCGCAGCGCCACGGTATCTCCGCTCGTCAGTGCCGGCGTCTTCTGTCGCGTTACCGTGAATCTGGCCCGCTTTGTATGGCTAACCGCCGTTGAGGAACCCTGAGCAATAACCAGCTGCCTGATGGTTTTGCACAGTACGCGCTCAATATAATCCGAGATCGCTATACCGACTTTGGGCCGACGCTTGCATATGTGAAACTCGCAGAACTGCACGATGTTCACCTGTCCAAAGAGACTGTCCGTTCACTCATGGTCAAAGCCGGTCTCTGGATCCCCCGCAAACAACGAGCACCAAAGATTCAGCAGCCACGCTATCGCCGGGCCTGCTGCGGCGAACTGATGCAGATTGATGGCTGCAAGCAACCATCGCTGGTTCGAGAACCGTGCACCCGCCTGTACCGCACTGATCTACGTCGACGACGCGACGAGCCACCTGATGCAGCTTCGATTTGTAAAACCGGAATCGACATTCACCTATTTTGAGGCCACCCGGGGCTACCTGGAAAAGCAGGATCACATTATACGATGGTGTAAAGAATCCACAGATTGGTTAAGGGAAGTTATTATGCTTCCCTTAATGCACACTTTAAGAAATTTGCAAGCTATTCATATAAGGTATATATGAATTTTATTCAATAGGTAAATTGTGCTGTTTTAAGAAAGATAGCTTATCCCAATAGCCTCTTTGAAATATAATTTTATTATTTACTATTTGAAAAAAACCGCAACCCCTCAAACCTAATGGGGCACGCCACTCTAAAATTGCCCATTGTCCATCTTCGAAAATGTTTTCAACGATACAAACCATTTCTGGAAAAGAAAAATCTTGTTCAAACATTTTCTTTATAGCCTCTTTCCCAATAACTGGCTCATTGGCTACCTGATGGTTTATTGCATTATCATCATATAATTCTGAAATAGTTTCTACATCTGCATTATTAAATGCGTCAACCCATTGGCAAAGTATTTCTTTTGGCGTCATATAAATTACCTCCAGACCTGTAAATGATTCTTTTTCATAGCATAACATCAAAATCCTATCAAGCTCAAAATTTATTGGCACGCTCGATGCCATGTTCCTCGACTACGAAGCGGCCAAAGATTATGCGATCCGCTTCAGGCTAGTCACGGCGGCGAATATCCCTTCTTTCGGAGCGCCAGAATGATGTTGGTCTGGCCGGATTTTCACATGGCGGGAACCACGTTGTGTCTCAAAATCTCTGATGTTACATTGCACAAGATAAAAATATATCATCATGAACAATAAAACTGTCTGCTTACATAAACAGTAATACAAGGGGTGTTATGAGCCATATTCAACGGGAAACGTCTTGCTCGAGGCCGCGATTAAATTCCAACCTGGATGCTGATTTATATGGGTATAGATGGGCTCGCGATAATGTCGGGCAATCAGGTGCGACAATCTATCGATTGTATGGGAAGCCCGATGCGCCAGAGTTGTTTCTGAAACATGGCAAAGGTAGCGTTGCCAATGATGTTACAGATGAGATGGTCAGACTAAACTGGCTGACGGCATTTATGCCTCTTCCGACCATCAAGCATTTTATCCGTACTCCTGATGAAGCATGGTTACTCACCACTGCGATCCCCGGGAAAACAGCATTCCAGGTATTAGAAGAATATCCTGATTCAGGTGAAAATATTGTTGATGCGCTGGCAGCGTTCCTGCGCCGGTTGCATTCGATTCCTGTTTGTAATTGTCCTTTTAACAGCGATCGCGTATTTCGTCTCGCTCAGGCGCAATCACGAATGAATAACGGTTTGGTTGATGCGAGTGATTTTGATGACGAGCGTAATGGCTGGCCTGTTGAACAAGTCTGGAAAGAAATGCATAAGCTTTTGCCATTCTCACCGGATTCAGTCGTCACTCATGGTGATTTCTCACTTGATAACCTTATTTTTGACGAGGGGAAATTAATAGGTTGTATTGATGTTGGACGAGTCGGAATCGCAGACCGATACCAGGATCTTGCCATCCTATGGAACTGCCTCGGTGAGTTTTCTCCTTCATTACAGAAACGGCTTTTTCAAAAATATGGTATTGATAATCCTGATATGAATAAATTGCAGTTTCATTTGATGCTCGATGAGTTTTTCTAATCAGAATTGGTTAATTGGTTGTAACACTGGCAGAGCATTACGCTGACTTGACGGGACGGCGCTTCCCTACCCTCATGGCCGCCTCCCAGGAATCGACCCAGGTGCTTATCGTGGACATAATCCTTTACTCATAAATTTATCTTATTCCATTATTGTACCTGTCACGCAAAACTTGCAGAAAAGCCATAAACGCAGGAGAATCCTGTCGGCGGTGAGGATAATAAATATGGTAGCCGTCAAAATATGGACACCACTCGGTCAGAACAGCAATCAGCTTGCCGCTTTTGATATATCCATCTGCAACATACTCGGGAATATAGGCAATCCCCAGCCCGTCTAATGCTGCATCGAGCTGATGAATCGTGCTGTTCGCAATATATTGCCCTTTGACTTTCAGACTGAATTTCTGAGCATCTTTCTCGAATTCCCAGGCGTACAATCCACTCGTATCAGAATAGCGGACGTTAATGCAGTTGTGGTTCAAAAGATCCTGCGGCTTCCTGGGCTTAGCATAACGCTTAAAATAATCTGGTGCAGCAACAACAAGCTGGCGCCAGTTCTGGCTTATTTTTGCGGCAATCATATCATTATTCAGAACATCGCCCGGACGAATCCCGGCATCAAAACGCTGATCAACAATATCTGTAAATCCATAGTCAATGCCGATTTCAATCTGAATATCTGGGTAGCGACTCAGAAAGTCCGGTAATACAGGACGGATCAAATACTGGATAACATCATCTGCCGCCGTGAGGCGTATGACGCCAGTGGGTTTTTCCCTAAGCTCACTCAACCGACTAATAGCATCATCAACCTGTTCCATTAACGGGCCAACTTCGTTAATGAGCCTTTCACCTGCTTCCGTAGTGGAGATACTGCGGGTGGTTCTGGCCAGCAGGCGGATCCCAAGCCTTTCCTCAAGAGATTTCACCGTGTGGCTGATGGCTGAGGGTGTCACACCTATTTCAGCTGCGGCTTTGGTAAAGCTTTTCAGCCTGGCCACTGTTAAAAAAACCTTTAATTCATCCACACGATTCCTCCTCCTCGGTCCCTACTGGAGACGTCAGCGTACCAGCCTGTCATTAATTATCAAATAAATTTCACAAGTAAGTGAAATTTATGTTGATTAATAAATAAAATTTAAAATGGTACTTTATATTCCACGACGTGAATATGTCCTCGTTGTAGTGACGGCTTTTAATTCTGAAAATGAGGTAATCATTATGCAAGATTTTATCTATCATAATCCGGTAAAAATTCTTTTTGGTCGCGATCAAATTTCTGCGTTAGCACAAGAAGTCCCGCAGGGTAAAAAGGTCATGATTGTCTATGGCGGGGGCAGCGTTATAAAACACGGTATATTGAAACGCGTAAAAGAGTCCCTGACAAACACCCTGGTTTATGAGTTTGGCGGTGTAGAAGCAAACCCACATTATGAAACCCTGATGAAAGCCGTTGAGATTGTCAGAGCAGAAAAAATTGATTTTCTTCTGGCCGTGGGCGGCGGTTCAGTGATCGACGGGACTAAATTTATTGCCGCCGCAGCCCTCTACGAAAATGATCCATGGGAGATCGTCAAGAGTTATGGCGGCGTGGTGAAACAAGCTCTCCCTTTTGGTTGCGTGCTGACACTGGCGGCCACGGGTTCAGAGATGAATAACACGGCGGTGATTAATCGGGTGACCACCCAGGATAAACTCTTTTTCACCTCCCCTTACGTTATGCCGAAATTTTCAGTGCTCGAACCGGAAATGACTTACACGCTGCCTGAACAACAAACCGCAAACGGGGTTGTTGATGCCTTTGTCCACGTTCTTGAGCAATACATCACTTACCCGGTTAACGCTAAGGTGCAGGATCGCCTGGCGGAAGGACTGCTGAGCACGCTGAAAGAAGAAGGACCAGTAGCCCTTAAAAATCCCCAGAACTACGATGCCAGAGCTAACATCATGTGGGCTGCGACGATGGCCCTGAATGGAATGTTGAGCGCAGGTGTCCCAACTGACTGGGCTTCTCACATGATTGGCCAGGAAATTACTGCATTATACGGAATCGACCACGCCCGTACCCTCGCTATCGTTATGCCTGCACTATGGCGCTTGTGCAAAAAGGAAAAAGCAGAAAAGCTGGCTCAGTACGGTGCGCGTGTCTGGAATATTCCTGAGTCTGATAGCGAAAAAATGGCCGATGAGGCTATCAATGCCACCGTGGAATTTTTTGAACTGATGGGCGTTAAAACCCGACTTTCTGATTATGGTCTGGGCGCGGAAGATATTTCAGCCGTTATCGGCAAGTTAAAAGAACATGGGCATATCGCATTAGGTGAACATGGAAAAATTACTGCTGAAGTGGCGGAAACAATACTGAATATGGCACTTTAATTGCCTAACAACCTACTCCATTAGGCGCTAAGCCTGCGCACCTGGCAGGCTTAATTAATCATTAACGGTATTGCAGAATGCAGAAAATGAAAGACACATTTCCCTATATGCCATTAATGGCTTTTGCGATGACCGGATTTATTTGCATCATGACGGAAACTATTCCAGCAGGATTATTGCCAGAAATCAGTAAGGCAATGAATATTTCGCTGGCTAGCGCAGGCCAGTGGGTCACCGTCTACGCCCTCGGGTCATTATTTGCCGCTATTCCGTTAACTATCGTTACCCGGTCGTGGAATCGGAAATATGTCTTATTAATGACCGTAGCGGGATTGGTCAGTTTTCTGATTGTAAAAATCAACAGTGAATATGCATTCCCACACCCAATTCGGGACGAAGCCGAATGATCGCATCAGCTACAAGGAGAATTAGTCATATCGCTTATCAGGATAAGCTATTCAGCTATCTTCAAAAGGTCACAGGAATCAAAATCCTATAATCAGCCGTTCAGATTTCTAATCATAAAACAATGGAGAATATATATGCGTTTTTACATCAAGGTTGCGGTCATTCTTTTTATGGCCACCCGGGTTATACCCGTCATGGCCAATGGCAATAATGTCCAGCCGGTTTGTACAGAGAAAGGTGCCTTATCAGGGAAAGACAGCAACCAGTCCGCCCTGATTGGCGCGTGGAAAATGGTCAAATTTGAAACCGGGACTGGTGAAGAATTGAAAGAGATACCTTACACCGGACAACTTATTATCACCGATGCCGGAACCTTGTCTGCGCAAGCAAGCAATCCGGACAAAACAGTACCTGACTCCGCCTATACGGTAAACGGTTATGAAGCACTTTATGGTGATATTAAAATTGACGATGTTGCCGGGCGTTTCATCTTAACGGTGAATTCTGCACTTGCCAGTGTATTAATTGGTCACAAAATGGAGCGCGCTTTTCATTTAACAGGAAATAAACTTGAACTGTCGCCTGTCGATAAAGGTGAAGGCTGGCGTGTGACCTACGAGCGCTACAGATAGTATAATGGCATAACGGTGCGCCGGTTTGTGCCGCGCTGACCCGGCTGGCTTCCCTGCTCTACCTACGAACGCCTCTCGGAAATCGTTCAGGGAGCAATCGCAGATGTAAGAAACCGCCACGCCATGATGGTAACGTTCACCGTCCTGTGTAAAACCCAGTCATTGCCTCTGGCCATGACTGTGTAGTAAATTTGGCTGTTGATTAGGTGCAGAGCAATGATAGAGCGTTTTCTGCGACACGATAATTTTACGCACTATGAAGGTTAAATTTTGAAAGCAACAAATTTTTCGGAACTAATAAAGATAGCCGCTCTGCAGCTTTTTAGAGAAAAAGGATTCAACAATGTCTCCACCCGCGATCTTACACAAAAGCTTAATATTTCAAGGAGCCACATCTATCATTATTATAGTAACTGGGAAGCATTAAAAAAATCGGCCATAAAATATATGTTTGATAATGACATCGAGGAATGTCATGCAACGTTTAATGCCTCGGAAAGTATGAGCCCAACTGACAGGGTCAGGCTGTATATCAAAACGCTGTTACCTGATGCGCCATCAGCGCACTGGCTGCTCTACCTTGAACTCTGGCCGATGGCCGCGCGCGACGGTGATTATGCTAATTTGGTCCATAATCAATCACTCCAATGGATCAATATACTCGAAGAAATCATCGACTCCGGAATTAATGAGGGCGAGTTTTCCTCGATAAACGCTTCGGTATCCGCCAGACAAATAAATGCATTAATAGATGGATACTCGAGTATGCTGATCCTCGATTATTCAAAAGAAAAAAGAACCGCTTTTCTTAATGAAATATATGAGATTTCTTTTAAAATCCTTGGTAAATCCTTCTGAAGCGCATGAAAAACCCGCAGGGGAAATTAGCGCTTGTTTATGTCCAGATAGCTTAAAATGCGTTTCATTTTACTTTCCGCTGTGGTGTTACCCGCAACTCGGGCATCTATCCATGTCTCATCGGCTTCAGGGTGAGGGCCTGATAATATGACATGTCCTTCCCCATATTGATATCTGGCGATAGCGACATCCCCATTGTCGTAATAAGCTATCGCCTGGAACCCAGCATTTGAGGTTGTGTTGTTCAGATAGGGGCCATCCTGATAGTAAAAAGGTTCCTGTTTATTATTCCATTTCACTTGCAAGGTGTAATCCCCCTCATCATAGGCGCGTGAACCAGGTCTTCCCACTTCTGACTCAAGGGGAGCATCAATGAGCCCAATCCAGTCTTTATCGGCAAGATATGCCCCCATGCAAATACCAATAAAATCTTTGCCGCTTTTCACAAATTGACGGATAGCCTCAGCGCCATCATCACCAATGACGTCATAAGAACCGGGTATATCCTGACCGCCGCCGGGTTGAATGTAGATATCGAATTTTTTAAGCGTTTGCTCATTCACTTTCAGCGTTTCTTTTTCACCCACATAAGCGATGTTCAGCGGCAGGCCAGTACCGACGAGCGATTTCACCACCATTTCTGAACACCCCGCGCACCCGGCATCTCCCCTATAAACAGCGATACGATAACTTTTTGATGGTGAGGCATTTGCTGAGATTGGTGCGGAAAAAATAGAGAAAGTAAAAGCCAGAGCAAGGGTAATCATATTTGCTCTCTTCAACTGAGTTTCCTGGAAAAAAAGTGGCATCACGCTATTCCCCTTGTCATAGAGTGTTTTGTAAATCATTAAGAACCATTTTTACCATTCTAAATGCATGACATAAAATTAGAGCAGTCGCTCAAATTTAACTTTGGTGTTGATTTTGTCAAGCGTTTTTAAGCGCGGCAAAAAAAAGTTAATACGTAAAAAAGTGTAACTCTGACAAAGTTGTATAAATTTTTTAGTGAGATGCAGGCGACATACGAAAGGATAAGAAAGCAGAAACAGCGGTAACCTTGAAATCATCAACTAAGGTGTAAGGGCTAATTAACAGGCGGTGTCCTGAAAGCCATACATAACTGAACAAGACATTTTGTTTTTCGTAGTATGTCCGTGAGAGTATGCTTCGGCACGCACGAGGCAGATGAGAAACGGCGATGGCCCGAATCGTATAGAGACGCAAACCTGAATATTCCGGACACCGCGCTTCAGGACATCTCCCTGGACGCCGATATCTGGCAGTATCCGGACGGTACTATCGAACGCCGGGCCAACGGTACTACCCTGCCCTTTATGACTGACGACCGGCTATCTCACCCACGCACTTCTCCCTGAAATTTAGCATCGTCGCGGTTAATGTCGAAAATTTGCCACCTGACGTGGTTGGCATCGAGGGTGAAAACTGCCGTGGCGAGGGTGTTCTCCTCATCCGGATCGTCGGCAGCCAGCCGGTAAATTGGCAGTTCGGCGTCATGGGTATCTGAGAGAATGGCTTTTGCCGCCGCGGCGTCAAACGGAGGTTGCGTTTCCCGCCACTGCACGAGGCGTAACTGCCGCGACGCTGAACTGTCGGTAACGATCTGCTCAACGCCAGCCAGTGCCGCATGCACCAGATGGTTGGCATGCCCGGTTACCGTCGTCAGGGGGAGAACGGAACAGCCTTGCCCGGTGGCCTCAACGCTGAACAGCCGCGCATCGCCCAGCTGCCCGAGCGTATGGTGAAACGCCCCGGATCGCGGCTGGCCGATAAGTATAGTGATGGCCTCGTCGAGGGTGTTCGCATTCAGCGAGGCGCGAGCCAGGATCTGACGCGGTAATCCCTGCGGACGATGCACTGCACGGATGTTATTCACCGTGTTAACGATACCTTTTTCATTCACCGCAAAGGTGTGGCCGCAAATCGACCCCGGATAGGCAAAACTCGTAAAGCTCAGACCGCGACTCGGGGTAATGGTAGCCAGCAAGCATTCATCCCGTAACTGAGGAAAACCGTCTTCATTGTGCGCGATAATCCGCTCGCCTGCGGCGTTTACCCCGGCCACCGTCGTACAGCCATCCGACGTTGAGCGCACCAGATCGCCACGGCAGTTCCAGGCAAAGACCTGATCAACATTGGCCTCCAGCCCCTGCGCCAACCCCTCCAGCTCCTGCCAGATGAGCGGATAATGCCGCTGCACCTCGGTGCGCATTAACCGGGTCTCAGGGGATGCCTGCAGGGTCATCACCGTTTGCCACAATGGCGTGAGCATCAGTTTCTGATGCCATGCTTCACGGCCAAGCTCGCCAAGGCGAAGGCCAATCTCAAACGGGGAACCACTGATGTCGATTTTCTTCATGGGATGGATTCACTTATGTTCAGGAAACGTGCTGTAAAAATTCTTTCAGGCGCGGATTGCTACTGGCATTCAGCAGGATATCAGGTGGGCCATCTTCAGCAATGGTTCCACCATCGATAAAAATCAATCGAGAGGCCACATCGCGTGCAAAGCCAATCTCGTGCGTCACTATAACCATCGTCATCCCTTCATCCGCCAGTGAACGCATCACTTTTAATACTTCATGGCGCAACTCCGGATCGAGCGCAGAGGTTGGCTCATCAAACAGCATCATTTTCGGTTTCACCGCCAGCGCGCGGGCGATAGCCACGCGCTGCTGCTGGCCGCCTGAAAGCTCCGACGGATAGTGCTCGGCCCGTTCGCCCAGGCCGACACGTTCCAGCAGCGCCAGCGCCTGTTTGCGGGCTGCCGCTTGACTCATTCTGCGTACGCGAATAGGCCCAAACATCACATTTTCCAGCGCCGTCAGATGCGGAAACAGATGAAACTGCTGGAATACCATCCCCGCTTCGCGGCGGATTTCGCACTCGTTGACGTGAGGATCGGTCAGGTGCATTCCGGCAACCAGCAAGGTGCCGGAGGAGATCTCTTCCAGCTTGTTAATACAACGCAGCAGCGTCGATTTACCTGAACCTGAAGGACCGATAATCACGACCACTTCACCGGCATCAATTTTCAGATTGATATCGTGCAGCACCTGGGTGGTGCCGAAATGTTTATCGACCGCGCTAAATTCAACCATGCTCATAAAATATGGATCCTTTTCTCCAGTTGCTTCAGCAGGAAGCTCAGGCACAGGGTGACGACAAGATAAATCAGGGCTACCGCTGTCCAGACCTCAAGGGCACGGAAGTTCCCGGCGATGATCTCCTGCCCCTGGCGCGTTAATTCCGCGACGCCGATAACAATGAACAGCGAGGTGTCTTTAATGCTGATAATCCACTGGTTGCCCAACGCCGGGATCATGCGGCGCAGGGCCAGCGGCATAATCACGTGCCATAGCGTTGCGCGCTGCGATAATCCCATCGCCAGACTGGCTTCTTTAAATCCTCTATTGATGGACAAAATTGCGCCGCGCGTAATTTCCGCAATATACGCGCCGGAGTTAATAATAATGGTGACCATCGCGGCCGTGATGGGGTCAATACGAACAGGCAGAATCATTGGCAAGGCAAAATAGATAAACATCACCTGTACCATAATTGGCGTACCGCGAATCAGCTCGACAAAAATTAATGATAATGTTTTCGCGATACCGCCTCCCAGTGCACGACAGATTCCTGCCAGCAGACCGATGATAAAGCCGCCCGTCAAACCGACCATAGAGATCAATATTGTCAGCTGCAGCCCCTGTAATAATAACGGCAGGGATTCCCATATATATTTCGTTTCGAAATTCATAATGCGGTCTTTTACTCTCGGTTCTGGCCGGGGTTACCCGGCCCGGCGGGGGTTATTTAGGTTGCTTGTTAAACCATTTGAAATAAATTTTGTCGTAGGTGCCATCCGCGCGTAATGCCTTTAACGCGGCATCGACCTTCGGCGTCAGGCTGCTGTTTTTCTGCAGGGCAAAACCGTATTTCTGCGGCAGAATGCTGTCCGTTTCCCCGGTCGATTTTACCTTACCGCCACCTGCGGTTTTCACGTAGTAGAGCACGTTCGGGGAGTCGTGAACGACCGCGTCCAGATTGCCTGCCTGCAGGTCGAGATAGGCGTTATCAATATTGGGGAATTCGACATAGTTGGCTTTATATTTGGATTTCATAAAACTGGCCGCGGCGGTGCCCTGCTTCAGCCCCACTTTTTTACCGGCAAGCTCGCTGAATTTGGTGATGGAATTATCACCACTTTTCACCGCCATTAAGAGATCCGCATCGTAGTAACCCTCGCTGAAATCAACGACCTGTTTGCGGGCATCGGTAATGGTGATCCCGGCCATTGCCACATCTAAATTACGCGATTGCAGCCCAGGAATTAAACCGCCAAAATCCATAGGGCGTAATTCGTAGCTGACATTCATTTTCTTCGCAATGGCTTCCCATAAATCGATATCAAAACCAACATATTTATTGCCTTGTTTAAATTCAAAGGGAACGAAGGCAGTATCCACACCGACTAATAATTTATCTTGTGCCATGACGGCAAAACTCGCCGAACAGGCAACCAGTGCCAGGGTAATCTTTAATTTTTTCAATAATGCAGACATAATAATCCTCAGCGTAATTAAGACAGCAGACATGAGTTTTCACGCAATACCCTAAAACTGATATTGGCGTTGAGAATAAAAACAGTATCCCTACATTCGCACGCGATATAAAAATGAAGGCGTGCGAATTATTTATGCGGGAAGAATAAAATCCCTGGTGTCGGGTACTGGCGTCTGCGCGCCGTTCATAATCATTGAAAGAAAGCTGTAATAACCGTTGATGCCAATCAGATCGACAACGCCCTTTTCCCCCCAGAGATCGATTGCCTGTTGCCAGATATCATCGCTGACTTTTTTATGCTGATGCAGCTGCTGGCAAAAATGGTAAACCACCCATTCATCAGCCGCCAGCGCCTCTGGTTGACGCCGTTCATTGATTGCCTGCACCGCCTGCGCCGGGATCCCTTTTTCCCTGGCTATTGGCGCATGAATGGCCCATTCAACCGGCTGCGACCAGTGACGCGCGGTCAGCAGGATGGCCAGTTCCGACAACCGCTGCCCCAGCGCGCTACGGTAGCGCAGATACTCCCCCATTCGCTGCGCATGGGCCATCAGTTCCGGGCTGCGCAACAACGGTTCAAACGGCGGCAGCAGCGCGCCGCGCGGCCCGTTGATAATCTCCTCCGCAAGCTGGCGTTGTTCATCGCTCCACTGCTGTTCTGACAGCGCAGGTAAACGGTTCATGGCTGACGTCTCATCAGTTTATGCGTCTCTTCGCTGATGACCTTGTGCAGGGTATCCACCACGAAATCGAGTTCTGACCGGCTGACAATAAACGGCGGCGCAATCAGAATATGATCGCCCCGCTGGCCATCAATGGTTCCGCCCATCGGATAGACCAGCAGCCCGTGCGCCATGCACTGCGCTTTGATAGCCGCATGCAGCTTCAGCAGCGGATCGAATGCCGTTTTGCGCTCTTTATCGCATACCAGCTCCACGCCGGCGAACAAACCGCGACCGCGCGTATCACCGACATACGGTAATCCGCCGAGCACATCATGCAGCGCCTGCTGCAAATACGCGCCCTGCTGCTGCACCTGCTCGAGCAAACGATCTCGCTCGATAACCTGCTGCACGGCCAGCGCAGCCGCTGCGGCGGTCGGGTGGCAGATGTAGGTGTGACCATGCTGGAACATTCCGCTACCGGCTTGCAGCGCGGCGACGATTTGCTCACTGGCCAGCACTGCGCCAATGGGCTGATAACCCCCGCCTAAACCTTTTGCGATGGTCACGATGTCAGGGACAACGCCATCCTGTTCAAAGGCGTGCAACGTGCCGGTACGGCCCATGCCGCACATCACCTCATCGGCGATATACAGAATGCCGTATTTATCACACAGCCGACGAACGCCTTGCAGATAACCCGGCGTAGGCGGCATTGCGCCGGTGGTTGCGCCAACCACCGTTTCGGCGATAAAACCGATAATTTTTTCCGGCCCGGCGTCCAGAATTGCCGCTTCGAGTTCGCCAAGTAAGCGCTCGGTATATTGCTGCTGGCTTTCACCCGCCTCACGGTCACGGTACTCATTACAGGCCGACACGCGCACCACATCCATCAGCAGCGGCGCGAACTGGCGGCGGCGCCACTCGTTACCGCCAACGGCCAGCGCACCCAGCGTATTGCCGTGGTAGCTTTGTTTACGGGCAATAAACAGCGTGCGATCCGGCTGCCCGATCTCCACAAAATACTGCCGCGCCAGCTTCAGCGCCGTTTCAACCGCTTCCGATCCGCCGGAGACGAAATAGGCATAGTTCAGGGAACCGGGCGCGGTGCGGACAAGCTGCTCTGCCAGTTGTTCCACCGTATCGCTGGTGAAAAAACTGGTGTGGGCATAGGCCAACCGATCGATCTGCCGGTGCATCGCCGCCAGCACATCCGGGTGGGCATGACCCAGACAAGAAACCGCCGCCCCGCCGCAGGCGTCCAGATAGCGTTGACCACTGGCATCGGTGATGTAAGCGCCCTGGGCACTGACTGCCACTGCTGGGGTGGTACGGAGGCTGCGGTGAATGATTTGACTCATGCTTTTATCCTGCTTTAGAAATCGCTTTCGCGTAAGTTGAAAGCATCTTGCAGGATCCATTTGAATCTCGTCAATTCAATAATGATTCAAATGTATTTAATTTTCTTATGATAAAAGCAAATGAATCATTTATCAGGACTTATCGGGCATCACATACGCCCCGGAGCGTTGCAGATAACGTTCTGCGCTCTCAATTTTATTCACCGCCTCCCTACCGTGGCGGGCAACCAGCATCGCCAGCAAACACTCGGCGACGCCCATACCGGACACTATCGAAGGGAAAAAAGAGGGGCTGCTGAGGGAGAAAAGCAACGTGCAGTCCGCCGTTTGCGCCAGCGGCGAAACCGGAGAGTCGGTGATGGCGATAATCCGTGCCCCGGCCTGCCTGGCTGCATTGAGAACGTCGAGAGATTCGCGGGAATAGGGAGAAAAGCTGGTCAATAGCAGGCAGTCTTCCGCGTTGATCTCACGGGTGAAGACTTCGATATTACTGGCCAGCCCGTCAATCAGCGATACCTGGCGATTGAACAATCGATAGACATAAAACAACGACCAGGCGATAGGAAAGCTGGCGCGGAAGCCGCAAATATAGACCTGCTTCGCTTCATCCAGCAACGTAACCGCTTGCTGCATAGCGTGTTGATTCTCTGCCTGAGTGAATGCCAGATTGGCCTGATGCGCGAGGAACACCTCTTCGTACAGCGCGGGCTGCGTCCCTTTGGCGATCAATTTTTCAGCCTTAGATACATATGTATCATTTCCTAAGCCGAGATCGTCGATAAATGCGCTTTTCAGCTCCCGCCAACCGTTATAGCCCAGACGCTGCGCCAGGCGTAGCAGCGTGGCAGGCTTAACGCCGGCTTCCGCGGCGAAAGCGCGCATTGATTGCACCACCAGTTGGTTGGCATTTTGCAGGGAAAATTCCGCCGCGCGCTGGAGTTCGGGCGACAGCAGGCTGAATTGGCTCACAATATTTTCACGAAGATTCATGGCGTATCGTTATCATCCGTAAGAGTGGCTGCGGCGAAACCGGGCCGCAGAAAGGGATATATATAACCATAATTCGCCGTAATTGCATTATGGCAGAGACGGAGGCTCATCCCTGCGCCACGGAGTATCGCCCCAGGCGAATGATCCGAAGCCTCTTTATTCGGCGCCTGAAACCGCGGGATTTGCAGGAACGACCCTATACCCAACTCTTTGATGGCATTGGCAAAAAACATTGTCGCCGCTATCGCAAAAGAGAAATTATTCGCTTTATTTATAAATTGGCTTGCTAAATAATTAGTCAGGTTTTATTACGCAGTAGAGGAATTAAGATGCGTTTCAGTACCATGCCCGACAGTGAAATTATTTCTGAACTGTGCCGAAGAATTAAAGAAACGCGTATACAGCTGGGCCTGTCACAGATTGAGCTGGCCGAACGCGCTCAGGTCGGCGCGGCAACCATTAAACGCGTTGAATTAGGCGAATCCGTTACCCTCAGTACGCTGATTGGTATTTTGCGCGGTCTCGATCGGCTGCACCAGCTGGAGTCGATTTTATTTGACTCGCACATGCGTACATTTAAGGCGCAGCTCAGTGCCGGAACCCCTTCCCGTATCCGTATTCGGAAAAAAACGCATCAGCCAAAAGAGAAATTGCCCGCCGCTGCCCAGACCAAAGAGGCTGACGCCACGATTAACGAATGGTACACCTCATCGGCTTCTAACAGCGTGGTGTGGTCTTTTACGCCGTCCGACGGA
Organism: Klebsiella sp. GN_Kp190; assembly: GCF_040061795.1. NCBI lineage: Bacteria > Pseudomonadati > Pseudomonadota > Gammaproteobacteria > Enterobacterales > Enterobacteriaceae > Klebsiella > Klebsiella sp. GN_Kp190. The sequence goes on along the minus strand of NZ_JBEAFN010000028.1, from coordinate 123,512 downwards.
GAGAAAAAAAGCTAACAGGCTTCAGATGATTTTAAAGATCAGGGAAGAGAAAACCGCCTGCGGCTCAGGCAGGCGGTTTTTAGGGGACTCAGGATTCACACACCGCGACTTTAATCGCCAGACCGCCCCGGGCGGTTTCACGGTACTTGGCGTTCATATCTTTGCCCGTCTCAAACATCGTTTCGATAACTTTATCCAGGGAGACTTTTGGATCGCTGGTACGGTACATCGCCATACTGGCCGAGTTTATCGCCTTCACTGCCGCAATCGCGTTACGCTCGATGCACGGCACCTGCACCTGGCCGGCCACCGGATCGCAGGTCAGGCCGAGGTTATGCTCCATGCCGATCTCCGCGGCGATGCACACCTTCTCCGGACTGCCACCCAGCAGCTCGGCCAGTCCGGCAGACGCCATCGAGCAGGCCACGCCCACTTCGCCCTGGCAACCGACTTCTGCCCCGGAAATGGAGGCATTCATCTTGTACAGAATGCCTATCGCGCCCGCCGTCAGGAAATAGCGCATATAGATTTCCGGCGTCACCTCTTTGATAAAACGATCGTAATAGGCCAGTACCGCCGGAACAATGCCGCAGGCGCCGTTGGTCGGCGCGGTTACCACTCGCCCGCCCGACGCGTTCTCTTCCCCCACCGCCATGGCGAACATATTGACCCAATCCATCGCGCTCAGTGGCGTAATCGACTGGCTCTGCGGCGCCAGCACGCGGTGCAGCGCAGAAGCCCGGCGCGGCACTTTCAGCGGCCCCGGTAAAATACCTTCCGTATTCATCCCCCGGTTAATGGCGTTTCTCATGGTCTCCCAGATTTTCGCCATATTTTGCTCAACGTTCTCCCGGCCGTGGCGGGCGGTCTCGTTTTTCATCATCACGGCGGAAATCGACAGGCAGTTGTTCTGGCAGTGCGCCAGCAGGTTGCGGGCAGAATAGAACGGGAACGGAATATCAACCTCCGCCTCCAGGTTCTTACCAAAGTTTTCCTCCGTGACGATAAAACCGCCGCCGATGGAATAGTAAGTCTGGAAGTGGACGATTTTGCCATCGCAAAACGCCGTAATGCTCATCCCGTTTTCGTGCAGCGGCAGAAACTCATTGTGAAAGCGCATGCATTCCGCCACCGGGAACTGTATCTCGCGCTGGCCTTCTTCAATAAACAGACGATGCATGGTGTTGACATCGCGAATAATGCCCGGAATGGCGTCGATATCAACGGTATCCGGTAGATACCCTGACAGACCAAGAATAATGGCGATATCGGTATGGTGACCTTTACCCGTCAATGAGAGGGAACCATACACATCCACCACCAGCCGAGTCACTTTATGCAGCAGGCCTTTTTCCTGCAGGGTATCAACAAACTGTTTTCCCGCTTTCATCGGCCCAACGGTATGTGAGCTGGACGGCCCGATGCTGATTTTGAAAATATCGAAAACGCTAATCATATGGCACCCACGCGGTTACATAGCAAAACGGATGCGCCGCCGGTGACAGGCGGCGCTGAAAACTTAGCTGAACAGAGAGAAGAAAATAGCGGAGATGGCAATCAGTCCCATCACCACCACAAACGCGTTGCTGATGTGGCCGCTGTACTTGCGCATGGCCGGTACTTTGTTAATGGCATACATTGGCATCAGGAACAGGATCATCGCGATGACCGGGCCGCCCAGCGTTTCAATCATCCCCAGGATGCTGGGGTTCAGGGTGGCAACAATCCAGGTGGTCACCAGCATGAACAGCGCGGTGATCTTGTTCAGTTTGTTGATTTCGATCGATTTCCCTTTTCCGCGCAGTGACTTAATCACCATGCCGTTGAAGCCTTCACGCGCGCCGAGGTAGTGGCCGAGGAAGGATTTAGTAATCGCAATCATCGCGATGATCGGCGCCATCCAGGCAATCACCGGCGCGTTAAAGTGGTTCGCCAGATATGAGAGGATGGAGATGTTCTGCGCTTTCGCCTCCGCCAGGTTTTCCGGGGAGAGGCTCAGTACGCAGCTGAACACAAAGAACATCACCGTCAGCACCATCATGATGTGGGCGAAGCCCAGAATACGGGAGCATTTGCGCTCGGCGTCCTGGCCATATTCTTCACGTTTAGCCACCGCAAATGAGGAGATAATCGGCGAATGGTTGAAGGAGAAGACCATGACCGGGATGGCCAGCCACAGGGTCATCCACAGACCATTTCCCGTTGCCGAAGCGCTGCTCAGCGACAGCGTATCCAGTACCGCGCCGTTCCATTGCGGGATCAAATACAGCGCCAATATCATCAACGCGAACACGAACGGAAACACCAGCACGCTCATGGCCTTAACAATCATTTTTTCGCCAAAACGGACAATCCCCATCATGCCGACAATTAAAATCAGCGACAAAATAGCGCGCGGCGGAGACACCAGACCAAGCTGGTGAGTAATAAAGCTGTCGACGGTGTTGGTAATAGCAACGCTATAAACCAGCAGAATCGGATAAATAGCGAAGAAATAAAGCAGCGTGATAAGCTTACCTGCACCGGTGCCGAAATGTTCTTCCACCACTTCGGTAATATCTTCTCCCGGATTTTTGCCCGACAGGACAAAACGGGTTAAACCGCGGTGGGCAAAAAAGGTCATCGGGAAGGCAAGAATGGCCATGATGATTAACGGAATTAAACCGCCGACCCCGGCGTTAATTGGCAGGAAAAGCACCCCTGCACCAATTGCGGTACCGTACAGGCCCAGCATCCACACGGTATCACTTTTTCTCCAGCCGCTGCTCTCGCGAGCAACGAGGGTATTTTGAACGGTTTCCATAATATGGCCTCAGTAATATAGAGTAGGGTCAAATTAATTTGACTCTGATTCAGGTAATAAAAACGCTGTGTTTGTTTGGCTATTTTATAAAATGCAACTATGCTGATTCACTAACAGCGATCACATAACCTGATTTATAGTGGCACCTTTTAACGCATCAAAATTAGTACTGAAATCTTATTATTTTTTAAAGTATCATTTTTAATACGTTATTATTTGTATGGGTGTACTTAACGTGCTGGATATTTATATAATTCACGTGCAGAGATAACAACCACTATTTGTCATACGATTAATAAAACGCAAAAAATCAGGGGCAAGGAAATAGACACCCTCCCCCTCAATTTTCGCTAAAAGCTCTTGTAGTGCTCTTTACTCAGGCCATAAAATGACGGACAAGAAAGGCCCGTGGCGTAAAGCTTGCTTTGGGCAACAGCCTCTACGACCCTGCGGATTCGATGGTTAAGATGTTCTTTAACGTGCTGGCAACGTTTGTCGAATTCGAAGGAGACTTGATACGTCTTCGCACGCGCGAAGAGATGGCTATTGCCCGGGGCAAGGAAAACTGCGGGGGAAGCAGTCGACGCTGTTAGATAAACAGCAGAAAGAGCTTTGCAGGATGCACGGAAGCGGTGAATGCTCTATCAGCGATCTGGCTGAATTATTCTCCGTCTCCCGCCCCACGGTCTATCGGACGCTTTCCCGGGGAAATAATGGAAAACCGGATTTAATAAAAATCAGCAAGGAGCGATTATGTACAACAACAATGAAGTCATCAGTTACCTACAAGCCAACAAGATTCTTGCGCTGAAGCTCGATCATGCTGTTTCTGCTGTCGGCGAAAAGGTCAGAAACCAGGTTGATGCATTAGGGAAGGGGGCAACCCGCCTGCTGTATTACACGTCCTGTTTCACCGATGAATACAACGATGTTTGCCAGCAGCAAAAGACAGAAGATTTGCGCTTCAGGAATGCTGTTATACGCATTATCCAGCATGGTGACGTTGTCTTTGAAATGCTTCGGGTCTACTTTGAGGAAATATTCAAATACAAAACTAATGCTCAATTAGAGCATATTAAAAAAGCGCTTATGGCCGTGAATGTCCATATCGCTGCCAGCACCCTTACAGGTGCAGGGTACGCTTTAGCGGTCGCTACCAGCATTCGTATTGGATTGAATCTAAGTATGCAACTCAGTGCCCTTACGGGACGCGCTGCGGGTACGGTTGCGGGGGTTTTGGCTACATATGGTTTGGTTCAGAAAGCGGCGGATAGCGCCCATCGTTTACACGTCCAATACCCAGCCTATTATTCAGCACTTTACATGCAACAACTAGAAATGATGTATTTTTTGATTGAGCCCCTATTCGAGCGCGCAGGTGCCTTTGAAGCGCAATGGGTGTCTGATTCTGGCATAGCAAATATTATCACCCGGATGATTAGATAATCATGATTCAATCACTAAAGAAATTTCTACTGTGGCAACTCAGGTTTTTATCATCGTTGTACGGACCTGTGATCCTCACGATTATTTTTGCGCTGCTTCAGGGGTATTTTTTTCCTGAGAGCCCTGTTTGGCCTATAGGCGTATTTGCAATGATTATGATTGTTGTTTTTACGCGTTATTGTAAATGGTGACAGGGTGAATATCACTGTTATTTAAATCATCACTGATAAGGAAATTATATGTCTACTCCCGCTCATTTATGGCTTGAAGATGAAAACGGATCGCCGATTGTTGGCAGTTGTTTAATGCCCCTGCGTTTAGGTTCTATCGAATTAAAATCATTTTCGCATGGTGTAACCATTCCAGTAGACCCCAGTTGGGGCAAACTTACTGGAACGCGCGTTCATAGCCCGATCACGATAGTAAAAGAATTTGACCAAACGACACCTGTTCTGTATCGCGCCGTATGTGAAGGCCGAACACTGAAAAAAGCAACAATCAAGATGTACCGAATACTGGAATCGGGCATTGAGTCAGAATATTTCAATATCATCCTGGAAAACGTCAAAATAACGACGGTTTCCCCATACCTTGCCCCTAATGGCATGAGTAGCACACATCTGGAAACACTCGAATTGCGTTATGAGGCGATTACCTGGAAGTATACGGAGGGTAATATTATTTATCGTGATTCATGGAACGATCGTTGTTGTGCCTGATGACGAAGTTTCTGACCTCCGTGCAGCCCATGGATGCTGGCGCTGGCCGACGCACAATAAGCGCCTGAACCCGGCAAAAGAGAGTGCCAGCCTGCTGGCACTTTTAACCTTAAACAGGGTCGATAACCGTCACGCGGGCACCTTTAAATAGGGCGCAATGCTCGCTAATTTCTCACGGGTTTCCGTCAGTTCGCGTTCCGGCGTAGATTGCGCGATGATACCCGCCCCCGCCTGTATCCAGCAGCGCTGGCTATCCTGAAACACGGAACGCAGTACTAACGCCGCATCGAAGCGCGTATCTTCCAGCAGCAGGATTGCGCCTGAATAGAGCTCCCGCGGCGTTTTTTCAATTTGCATGATCGCGTTGAGGGCCGCCTTTTTAGGGATACCTGACGCGGTAATTGACGGAAACAGCACGGTAAACGCATCCCAGGCATCCTTATCTTCCGCGAGCTGGCCGCTGACGCCAGACCCCAGATGCTGGACGCTGCCGCGCTGGCGAACCGACATCAAATCCTCGACCACCACGCTGCCGGGCTGGCAAACCGCCTCCAGTTCGGCAATGGCTTCTTTGACCGAGAGGATATGCTCAAGCACCTCTTTACCGTCGTGCAGCAGCTCCCTCTCATTTGCCTGATTATGCGCCGTATCGCCCATGCGATCGCGGGTGCCCGCCAGCGGTTCAGTGACCACTTTCTTTCCCGTCACCGACATCACCAGTTCCGGACTAAAACCCAGCGCCTCGCGTCCTTGCTGGCGAAACATAAACGTACGGGTGGGCGTGTTGGCCTGTCGTCCATATAGCAGCGTAGCGGGCATATCAATTCGCGCTGGCAGAGGAATCGCGCGTGAGACGATGACTTTAACGTAATCGCCGCGGCGGATCGCCGAAACGGCGCGCGCAACCTGCTGTTTATACGCTTCACCGTCCAGGGCGGTATCCACAACCATTGGCCCGCATGGTGTCGCCGTATCGACCTCTTTTACCCACTCGCACAGACGGCGGCATCCGTCGGCGGAGTCCGCGTAAACGGTAACATTTCCTTTCTCAAAAATAAGTTCTTCACGGGGAGCGGTTAACGTTAGCAGCGGCCACTCGCCGGCATCATAGGCCATTCCCCGCGCATGGGCCGCAAAGTTGAACCCAACCTGGCCATATACCCGGCATCCTCTCACCCGCGGATGCGTCATAAAACGACGCGCGCAGTCGGTAATCGAATCTACCGCCCACTTTTGTTCTCCGGCATCATCAATGAATGTCGCCTGGGTGCCGTCGGCATTAATCTGCAGTTGCGCCTGGCATCCTCTACCTATGTACCAGCAAGGTTGGCGCTCATAGACATAGCACTCTTCATCTCCGAACTGACGTAAGACGCCAGAAATCATCGGTAGCCATTGCTCCTCTGGTAACGCCAGGTGTAAAAATTCACTGATTTTCATCCCTTACCTCTCTGTGTTATTCCCGGATCAATCAATTGAGCTTGTCATTAGTTCTTTTGCCGAACGCAGTCGGATAGAAACAATCCACGCCGCCAGCAACGTGAATACGCCGGCAAACAGGAAGCAGGCCGCATAGCCAAAGCGCTGCGCGACAACGCCGCCGACTACGCCGGCCAGAATGGCGATGGCGGCGTCAGTACATTGAAAGAGCGTAAAATCGACACCGGCCTGCAAAGGCGAAGAAAGCGCCATCAGCGTGGCGTAAAGACAGACCAACGCGCAGGCCAGCGAAACAGATTGAACAACGATCAACCCCTGGAGAATCGGCAGCAGTAGAGGACCCGGCGCTATCAGCAGCGTCATCACTACCGCCAGCAGCGCGATGCCCTGCACGCCATAAGCCGCAAACAGCGCTCTGCCGGGTGAGAGGTATTTCATCAGCAATCCACCCGCCAGCGTTCCGGCTATGCCCGCCGCAATATTACCGCCGCTGAACAGCGCGCCGAGCGCTGACATGCTCAGACCATGATCCAACAGCAGCGGTGCCAGAAGAGGCAGCACAAACCGCATGCCGGAATTCAGCATCAATACCAGCATTAAGCCCAGACGAGCCTGTCGCCTTCTAAGCGCATAACCCAATGCCGGAACATGCGGAACAGATGCTGCGCGCGTTGGTTCGGCAACGCGCCACAGGGGTACGGATAAGACCAGGATCAGCGCCGCCATCATCAGCATGGCCGCAGGCCAGCCGACGGTCGCCGACAGCATCAGAAACACCCCGCCGCCGCACATCATTCCCAGATAGCTGCCGCCGACCTGCACGCTGTTTCCCCAACCGTACCCTGCGCGGGTCAGCTGATCGACGCAAAAACCGTCGCTGGCGATATCAATAGTTGAGGCGATCGTACCCGCCACCATAAACAGCGCAAATAGCGCGACGACTAGCGTTTCGGGCAATCCGCCTTCTCGCCCTGTCCCGCCAATCGCGGCGGCAATCGCCAGGATCGCCGCGAGCGCAGCCTGCCCGCGCAGGATCAGCATGCGGGAACGGCGCTGCGGGCTACCAGGAGGTAGCCGCCAGCGCTCGACCCACGGCGCCCAAATAAACTTCAGCGCCCAGGGCAGCATGAACAGGGTTGTCGCCCCGGCAAGCGCAAGCGATCCGCCAGCAGCGCGCACCAGCGCGGGCAAGGACTGCATCGAGAGCGCTGATACCAGACTCTGTGTCACATAGATGCCGGCAATGGCGAAAATCACCCGCCCGGTGGTTAACGTCAGCGATTTCACATTCGACGGAACGTCACTCATGCGCCACCTGCTCTGACGTGGAACTCCCTTCGGCGCGCCAGGCGCGGGCGGCCGTTTGCGCGTGCCACAGCGCCTGGTAACGCCCATGAAGAGAGAGCAGCTGCGCATGGGTGCCCTGTTCAACCACTTTGCCCTCCTCCATCACCAGGATGTTTCCGGCCCCGACGATGGTAGACAGGCGATGGGCGATAATAATCACCGTCCGGTTGTGAACCAGGTTATCGATAGCTTTCTGTACCGCCAGCTCGCTATCGATATCCAGCGCGGCGGTCGGCTCATCAAGAATGACGATCGGCGCATCTTTCAATAAGGCTCTGGCAATGGAAATCCGCTGGCGCTCGCCGCCCGATAGCTGTCCGCCCATCTCGCCCATTGGCGTCAGCCAGCCTTGAGGAAGGCGGGTAATGAATTCAAGACACTGCGCCGCGCGGGCGGCCTCTTCCACTTCCTGCTGGGTCGCCTGCGGGCGCGCAATCAGGATGTTCGCCAGCAATGTGTCATCAAACAGCCAGACATCCTGGAAAACGACGGAAATCAGGCTGTTGAGCTGCTCCGCCGTCAGGCGACGAATATCGACGCCGCCGATAGAAATCCGCCCTTGCTGCGGATCGGCATAGCGCATTAACAGTTTGCTGACCGTGGTTTTACCTGCGCCGGAAGCGCCCACCAGCGCGCTCATACTGGCCGCCGGAAAGGTTAAAGAGAGGTCATTGAGCGCGGGAGCGCCGCTGTCGTCATAGCGGTAATGAATATTGTCAAAGCGGATATCATAACGTTCCGGCATCTCCCCGCGTTCGGCAACGGGAAGCGGCGCGATCGCCATAAATTGCTCAATACGCTTTAAGGCGCTGGCAATCAGTTCCACCACCGAGGTGTAGCTGATAAACATGGCCATCGGTTCAGCGAAACGCATAATCATCGCGGCGGCGGCAATCAGAAAGGCGAGGTTCAATGTGCCCGTGACCACCCAGATAATTCCGCACAACACCACCACCTGTAGTCCCAGCTCCACAACGCCGGCGATCAGCATCGTCGCGCCCGCGCTCTGGCGGTGAGTGCGGGTCTGTAAGTTTTCCAGAGCATTAAAATGATCCCGCAGCGCCCGGCTTTTATCGGCATCGCTACCGCAGGCACGCAATACCATCATCCCCTGCGCAAATTCAACAATATCCCCGCTCAGCCGCTGGTGCGCTTCGCCCAGGGTCTGCATTTGTCGCCGCATCGCCGGGCGGCGCCAGTAATAAAACGGCGCCAGCAAAGGGAAGATCAGCAGCATCACCAGCCCCAGCCGCCAGTCGATCCACAATGTCGCCAGCGACGCCGTCAGCGGCGTGACGATGGTCAGCAGTAAAATATTGGCTATCGCAATCACATAATTGAGGTTTTCATCCACGGAGCCCAGCAACAAGGCGTTCGTTTCGCCCGCTCTGCCGCGCTGGAGCCTCTCCAGCGGCACGCGGCGTAATTGTTCGCCCAGGCGCAGGCGCAGCTCATGGGTGGCCTGCGCCAGATGCCCGCGGTATTCAAAGCCCAGCCCATACCAGCGGAGCGCCAGCGTCACCAACGCCGCAATGCTGAAGGCCAAAGCCCAGTGAAGAAGCCGCGATGCTTCATTCCGTAGCAGCGCATCAACGATCGGATAGAGACAGGCGAAGGCGATCCCCTGCATCAATGCCGCCAGCAGCAGAGCAACCAGACTGCGCCGCAGCGTTCCCGCCTGACTGCCCACGCTGGAGATAAGCTGGCGCCAGATCGCGCGCCAGGCCAGATTATCCGCCGGGTTAGTGTCTTTCATTTTGCACCGCCTCTTCCTGCGTTCCACCCGGCGCCCACTGCTGCGCCTGCTGATAGCGTTGCCATAGCCGTTGATACAGGCCACCCTGCGCCAACAGCTGCCCGTGGCTCCCGCTTTCCCGGAGCTGACCGTCGGAAAACAGCAATATCACATCGGCCTGAGTCACCATGGAGAGACGATGCGCGACCATGATGACCGTCCGGCCGCGCATGGCCGCCGCGAGGGCTTTGATAAGCGCCGCTTCACCTTCCGGATCGGCAAACGCCGTCGCTTCATCAAGCACCAGAATGGGACGATCCTGCAAAAGCGCCCGGGCGATGGTGATGCGCTGCCGCTGCCCGCCGGAGAGAAATACCCCTCGTTCCCCGACCCGCGTGCTGTAACCCTCCGGCAACGCGCTTATAAACTCATGCGCCTGCGCCACTCTGGCCGCCGCTATCACCGATTCCAGCGGCGTATCCGGCGCGCCCAGACGGATGTTATTGGCGATCGTGTCGGCAAAAAGAAAGTTGTCCTGAAACACAAACGAGATTTGCTTCATCAGGGTCTCTATCCGCATATCGCGCAGATCCACGCCGCCAATACGAATATGGCCTTTGTCGGGATCGGCGTAACGCAGCAGCAGCCGCGCCACGGTGCTTTTCCCGGCGCCGCTTGGCCCTACCAGCGCCACAATTTGCCCGACAGGCACGTGAAAGCTCACCTCCTGCAACGCGGCGCCAGTCCGCGCTTGCGGATAATGAAAGCTTACCTGCTCAAAGGTGATACTCGCCTCTTCCGGCTGTCGATCGGCTCGCGGGCGCGAGAGTTCCGGCATCGCGAGAACCTGATAGATACGCTGAACGCTTAAACGCGTTTGCGCGACCAGGTTATTAAGCATCATCATCGGCATTACCGCTTCGGCCATTCCGCTGGCTATCAGTAAAACGGCTACCCAGGCGATAAAATCGAGACTGCCAGCGTGCAGCAGGCCGTATCCGCACCAGATAAGAACGAATATGGTCGGCAGCGGGTTCAGAATTGAGAATGAAAAGCGCGCTGAAAATCCGGCCTGTCGATACCAGCTTTTGAGCACATCGACCCACTCTTCGAGGGCATGTTGATAGCGCAAAAAGCTGGTACTGCCGCTATCAAAGGTCCTCACCACCGGCATGGCCTGTACGAACTCAATCACCGCGGCGCTGACCCGTTCACGCGCCTGATGATAACGCTGAGCCATGTTTTCCGAGCGCTGACGGGCGAGTACCAGCACCACCGAACCAAACGCCAGTACCCCCAGCGTCGCGATGGCCAGTCGCCAGTCCAGCCAGAATACGAGAACAACTGTCGCCAGCGGCATGATTATGGCGCGGGCATAGAGCGGCGTGCTGTCAGCAACAAAAATATGTAACGACTTCACATCATCCAGCATTACTTTCGCCACCGATCCGCTGCCCATTTGCTGTAACGCGCCCGGCGCAAGCTGTAGGGTCTTGCGGGCTAATCTGCTGCGCAGAATATTCTCCAGATGGAAAGCCGCATAATGAGAGGTATTGAACGCCTGCAGGCGCAGGATAAAGGTCGCTATCACGCAGCCGACTACGCCGCTCAGCGGCCAGACGGGGATGATGTAAGGCGCCCCGCGCAGATCGCGCAGGCACCATGCCAGAAAAAGCAGCGCCCCCAGGCTGGTGAAGGCCGCCAGCCCCGCCAGCGCCATAGCCAGGAGCACCTTCCGGCGAACCGGGGTAATCACCTGCCAAAGAGGAAATCGGGACAGCGATTCAGTGTTGGATGAGTGAGATGACATGGGAGCGACTGATTTTCCTGATGAATTTTTATGGACGCCAAAAACACTATTTCAAGGTGGCGTTCCGGGAATTAATGTGAATAATAACCATTATCAATTACTCATCTACCCCATTCGGTTCTATTTATACCCGCATTGGTCTAAGCCACAGGGAGATAACCCGGTCATGACGGAGTCACCACAAACGCAATCTGCAATCTCTATTCACCAGCTAGTGGTTGGAAAACCCGCGAACGACGGCGCTATTCCTGCCCAGTGTGAGCTGCTGCGCTGCTCTTTGCAGGAAGGTATGGATATTTTGCTCTGGCGGGGCCACTTTGCTCAGCCCGAGACGTTGCAGCTGCACGACGACCTGGGCAGGATTAACTTCTCTTGCATTCTGGAAGGCACATCGCGCTTTGCGATCCAGGGGCTCAGCCGCCACACCGACTGGGAACTCGCGCGCGATCGTCATTACATTACCCATACGCCAGACTGCCGCGGCAGCGCCTCCTACTGCGGCCGGTTCGAGAGCATTACGCTCTCTTTCAGCCCTGAAGCCCTCGCGCTGTGGGTGCCGGATATTAGCTCGGTCATTAAAAATAAGATCGACTCCCACTGCTGTTGCCAGCAGCAGCGTTGTAATGCCGAAACTCACCTAACGGCTCAGGCCCTGCGTCACGCGCTGATGCGGATGCACGGCGGCTTCAGTCATGAACAAAAACCGTCGACGTTATGGCTACAGGGACAAAGTCTGGTGATGCTCAGCCTGGTGTTGGATGAACATCGCGAGGACGCCAGCTGTTCCTCCTGCCACTTCAATCCGATGGAACGCCAGAAACTGCTGCGGGCAAAGGATCTGCTGCTGGCCGATTTGACGCAGGCGCCGGGGGTCACCGAACTCGCCAGAGAGTCCGGTTTAAGCGTGCTTAAAATTAAGCGGGGATTTCGTGTTCTGTTCAACAACAGCGTCTATGGTCTTTTTCAGGCTGAACGCATGCAGGAGGCAAGAAGACGGCTGGCCAATGGCAATACTTCCGTTATGACGGTGGCGGCGGATCTAGGCTATGCCAACGCCAGCCATTTCTCCGCCGCATTTCAGAAGCAGTTTGGCGTCACCCCGTCGACCTTCAAACGTCTGATCTAACCAGGGCTTACCCCAGAAACTCCTCCGTTAACAAGGCCCGGATTCGCCATCCGGGCCTTGTTTTTTGCCGACCGTAAACCGAAACGGGCACAAATAAACCCGATTCGGGTAGCGCTCAATTGTTAATAATAATTATTCTCATATAAGCAATGCTTTTGGTATGACGTGCCATCAGGAGGAAGAATGATTTCTGGCGCCCCCTCTCAGGATCCGCTGTTATCGGACAACGGCGAAGCGGCCGATTATCAACAATTACGCGAACTGTTAATACAGGAACTGAATGTAGCGCCGCAGCAGTTACAGGAAGAGAGCAATCTGATCCAGGCGGGCCTGGACTCCATAAGATTAATGAGATGGTTACACTGGTTTCGTAAAAAGGGCTACCGCCTCACCCTTCGCGAGCTGTATGCCGCCCCCACGTTGGCAGCATGGCGCCAGCTGATGCGCAGCCGTTCGGGTGAAAAACCGGATGATGCAAGCTCCCCGGCGGACGCGGCGTGGCCAGTCATGAGCGAGGGTACCCCCTTCCCGCTGACGCCGGTACAGCATGCCTATCTGACGGGCCGAATGCCCGGACAGACGCTGGGCGGCGTCGGTTGCCATCTGTATCAGGAGTTTGCCGGCCATGATCTGACGGCGCCAAAGCTGGAGCAGGCCATCACGATCTTACTGCAACGCCACCCGATGCTGCATATCGCCTTTCGCGCCGACGGGCAGCAGGTCTGGCTACCGCAGCCATACTGGAACGGCGTCACCGTTCATGATTTACGCCAGACCGACGAGGCAAGCCGCCAGGCCTATCTGGAAACATTGCGCCAGCGCCTGAGCCACCGTCTTTTACGCGTGGAAATGGGCGAAACCTTTGATTTCCAGTTGACGCTCTTGCCGGACAATCGCCACCGCCTCCATGTCAATATCGACCTGCTGATTATGGATGCTTCCAGCTTTACGCTGTTTTTCGATGAACTTAACGCCCTGCTGGCCGGAGAGTCGCTGCCGCCCGGCGACCCCCGCTATGATTTCCGCGCTTATCTGCTGCATCAGCAGAAGATCAATCAGCCGCTGCTCGACAAAGCGCGCGCGTACTGGCTGGCGAAAGCATCGATGCTGCCACCCGCGCCGGTTTTACCGCTAGCCTGCGAACCCGCCACGCTGCGTGAAGTCCGTAATACCCGACGCCGCATGATTGTCCCGACAACACGCTGGAACGCCTTTAGCCGACGGGCCGGTGAGAATGGCGTGACGCCGACAATGGCGCTGGCGACCTGTTTTGCTGCCGTTCTGGGGCGCTGGGGCGGCCTGACGCGGCTGCTGCTCAATATCACGTTATTTGACCGCCAGCCGCTGCACCCGGCGGTTGACGAAATGCTTGCCGACTTCACCAATATTCTTCTGCTGGATACCGCCTGCGATGGCGATACCGTCAGCAACCTGGCGCGTAAAAACCAGCTCACGTTTACTGAGGACTGGGATCATCGCCACTGGTCCGGCGTCGAGCTCCTTCGTGAACTCAAACGCCAGCAAAGCCATCCCCACGGCGCCCCGGTGGTATTTACCAGCAATCTGGGGCGCTCCCTGTACAGCAGCCGCGCCGAGTCGCCGCTGGGCGAACCGGAATGGGGCATCTCGCAGACGCCGCAGGTCTGGATAGATCATCTGGCGTTCGAGCATCGGGGCGAGGTCTGGCTACAATGGGATAGCAATGACGCGTTGTTCCCTCCGGCGCTGGTCGAGACGTTGTTCAACGCCTACTGCCAGCTGATTAACCAACTCTGCGATGATGAAAGCGCCTGGAAGAAGTCGTTCGCGGACAGGATGCCCCAAAGCCAGCGGGAGATACGTCAACGGGTTAACGCAACCGACGCTCCCGTTCCTCAGGGCTTGCTGCATGAAGGTATTTTCCGCATCGCCCTCCGGCAACCGCAGGCGCTGGCGGTAACGGACGCACATTATCAGTGGAATTATCGTGAGCTGACCGAGAATGCGCGCCGCTGCGCTGGCAGGTTAATCGCTTGCGGGGTTCAGCCCGGCGACAATGTCGCTATTACAATGTCGAAAGGCGCGGGACAGCTGGTTGCGGTCCTCGCCGTTCTGCTGTCCGGGGCGGTGTACGTTCCGGTTTCGCTCGACCAGCCCGCCGCGCGGCGCGGGAAAATCTACGCCGACGCCAACGTCCGGCTGGTGCTCACCTGCCAGCACGACGCCAGCGCCTGGTCAGACGATATTTCCCACCTGACCTGGCAGCAGGCCATCGAGGCGGAGCCGCTAGCCGACCAGGCGGCGTGCGCGCCGACGCAGCCGGCCTACATTATCTATACCTCCGGGTCGACCGGCACGCCGAAAGGCGTGGTCATTTCTCACCGTGCAGCGCTGAATACCTGCTGCGATATCAATACCCGTTACCAGGTGGGTCCCGGAGACAGAGTGCTGGCCCTCTCCGCCCTGCATTTTGATTTATCGGTTTACGACATTTTTGGCGTTCTGAGCGCCGGCGGCGCGCTGGTTATCGTTATGGAAAATCAACGGCGCGATCCCCGCGCATGGTGCGAATTGATCCAGCGTCATCAGGTTACGCTCTGGAACAGCGTCCCGGCGCTGTTCGATATGCTGTTGACCTGGTGTGAAGGTTTCGCCGACGCCGCGCCGGAGAAACTGCGGGCGGTCATGCTTTCCGGCGACTGGATCGGCCTCGATCTCCCTGCCCGCTATCACGCCTTCCGCCCCCAGGGACAGTTTATCGCCATGGGCGGCGCCACCGAGGCGTCTATCTGGTCTAACGCCTGTGAAATTAACCGGGTCCCTGACCACTGGCGCGCCATCCCTTATGGCTTTCCGCTGGCCAACCAACGTTACCGGGTGGTGGATGAACTGGGCCGGGACTGCCCGGACTGGGTACCGGGCGAATTGTGGATTGGCGGTATCGGGGTCGCGGAAGGCTACTTTAACGATCCTGTACGCAGCGAGCAGCAGTTTGTAACGCAATCGAACGCGCGCTGGTATCGCACCGGCGATCTCGGGTGCTACTGGCCAGACGGTACGTTAGAGTTCCTCGGTCGTCGCGATAAGCAGGTCAAAGTCGGGGGATATCGCATCGAGCTGGGTGAAATCGAAAGCGCGCTCAGCCAGCTGGCGGGAGTGAAACAGTCAACCGTTGTGGCGATCGGCGAAAAAGAAAAGACCCTGGCGGCCTGGGTTGTGCCTCAGGGTTCGGCTTTCTGCGTTACCCATCATCGGGACCCGGCGCTGCCCCAGGAGTGGCGCGGGCTTGCCGGAACGCTGCCCTGCTGTGTCTGCCCCCCGGAAATCTCCGCCGGCCAGGTCGCTGATTTTCTTCAGCATCGCCTGTTAAAACTGAAACCGGGTCAAACTCCTGGCGCCGATCCTCTTCCCCTGATGAATGCTCTCGCTATCCAGCCTCGCTGGCGGGCCGTGGTGGAACGCTGGTTAGCCTTTCTCGTGACCCAACAGCGGCTGCAGCCCGCCGCTGAGGGTTATCAGGTTTGTGCGGGGGAAGCGCCGGAGAATGACCCTCCTTCTTTCAGCGGGCATGACCTCACCTTAACGCAGATCCTTCGCGGCGCTCGCCACGAACTGTCATTACTGAACGATGCGCGGTGGTCGCCGGAAAGTCTGGCTTTCGACCATCCGGCCAGCGCCCTGTATATCGAGGAACTGGCGACAATCTGTCAACAGCTTTCCCGGCGTTTACAGCGCCCGGTACGCCTGCTAGAGGTGGGTGTCCGCACCGCCCGCGCCGCAGAGTGCCTGCTAACCCGGCTCAGCGCTGACGAGATTGAGTATGTCGGGCTTGAGCACAGCCAGGAGCTGCTGCTGAGCGCCCGACAGCGGCTTGCACCGTGGTCTGACGCCCGTCTGGCCCTCTGGAGTGCAGACACGCTGGCGGCGCATGCTCATTCGGCGGACATTATCTGGCTGAATAACGCCCTGCATCGTCTGCTGCCGGAAGAGCCCGGGCTCCTCGCGGCATTACAGCAGCTGGCCGTTCCAGGCGCGCTGCTCTATGTGTTGGAGTTTCGTCAGTTAACGCCCTCCGCCCTGCTCAGCACGCTTCTGTTAACCGATGGTCAGCCCGAAGCCTTACTTCACAATAGCGCTGACTGGGGGGCGATATTTACCGCCGCCGCTTTCAACTGCCAGCACGGCGATGAAGTCGAGGGATTGCAGCGCTTTCTCGTACAATGCCCCGTTAGCCAGGTACGCCGCGATCCTCGTCAGCTGCAGTCCGCTCTCGCCGAACGTCTGCCGGGGTGGATGGTACCGAAACGGATCTTCTTACTTGACGCCTTACCGCTGACGGCGAACGGCAAAATTGACTATCAGACGCTAAAGCGCTGTCATACCCCGGAAGCTGAAAACCGGACTGAAGCGGATTTACCCCTGGGCGATATTGAGAAGCAGGTTGCCGTCATCTGGCAGCCGCTCTTGTCAATGGGCGCCGTCAGCAGAGAAACCGACTTCTTCCAGCATGGCGGTGATAGCCTGCTAGCCACCAGGCTGATCGGACAGCTCCACCAGGCGGGTTATGAAGCACGATTAAGCGACCTGTTTAATCACCCCCGGCTGGCTGATTTTGCCGCCACGCTGCGTAAAACCGACCTCCCTGTTGAACAACCCTTTGTCCACTCCCCTGAAGAACGCTACCGGCCTTTCGCGCTGACTGATGTGCAGCAGGCTTACCTGGTCGGGCGTCAGCCGGGCTTTGCCCTTGGCGGCGTAGGCTCACACTTCTTTGTTGAATTTGAAATTGCCGATCTGGATATTCACCGGCTGGAGAAGGTCTGGAACCGGTTAATCGCCCGCCACGATATGCTGCGCGCCGTAGTGCGGGATGGACAACAGCGGGTTCTCGAACAGACTCCCCCGTGGGTGATACCCGCGCACATCCTGCACAGCCCCGAAGAGGCGCTGCAGGTACGCGACAGACTGGCGCATCAGGTTCTCAACCCTGAAGTCTGGCCGGTATTCGATCTCCAGGTCGGGTTCGTCGACGGGATGCCCGCCCGCCTGTGGCTGTGTCTGGATAACCTGTTGCTTGACGGGTTGAGCATGCAGATCCTGTTGTCAGAGCTGGAACACGGCTATCGCTATCCGCAGCAGCTGCCGCCGCCGCTTCCCGTTACCTTCAGGGATTATCTGCAGCAACCCGCGCTGCGGACGCCCAATCCCGACTCTCTGGCATGGTGGCAAACGCAGCTTGATGATATTCCTCCGGCACCTGCGTTACCGCTACGCTGCTTGCCTCAGGACGTTGAGACGCCGCGCTTCGCACGGCTCAATGGGGCAATGGACAGCGCGCGCTGGCGTCGCCTGAAACAGCGGGCGGCTGACGCTCATCTCACCCCGTCGGCCGTACTGTTATCCGTGTGGTCAACGATTCTTGCTGCATGGAGCGCACAGCCCGATTTCACGCTTAACCTTACGCTTTTCGACAGACGACCGCTGCACCCGCAAATCAACCAGATCCTGGGCGACTTTACTTCGCTGATGCTGCTGAGCTGGCATCCCGGCGAGAGCTGGCTGCAAAGCGCGCGGTTATTACAGCAGCGACTAAGCGAGAGCCTCAACCACCGCGATGTGTCGGCAATCCGCGTGATGCGGCAACTGGCGCGGCGGCAAAACGTACCGGCTGTCCCAATGCCCGTCGTCTTTACCAGCGCGCTGGGCTTTGAGCAGGATAATTTCCTTGCCCGGCGCAATCTGCTCAAACCGGTGTGGGGTATATCCCAGACGCCGCAGGTCTGGCTCGATCACCAGGTTTATGAATCCGAAGGGGAACTGCGCTTTAACTGGGATTTTGTCGCCGCCCTGTTTCCTGACGGGCAGGTGGAGCGCCAGTTTGCACAGTATTGCGCGTTGCTTAACCGAATGGCGGAGGATGACAGCAGCTGGCAGCTGCCGCTCGCCGACCTGGTTCCCCCGCTTAAGGTCACGGAGCGACGCGCCCGCCGGCAGCGCCCTGAGCGCGCTCAGCCGCGGATCGCGGCGGACGAGAGCAGCGTCAGCCTGATTTGCGACGCCTTTCGCGAGGTGGTTGGCGAGCCTGTCGCACCCGCAGAGAACTTTTTTGAGGCGGGCGCCACGTCGCTGAATCTGGTACAGCTGCACGTCTTGTTACAACGTCACGAATTCGCCGCCCTGACGCTGCTTGACCTGTTCACTCACCCTTCTCCTGTCGCGCTGGCCAATTATCTGGCTGGCGTAGCCCTGGAGGAGAAAACCAAACGCGTGCGGCCGGTTCGCCGGCGTCAGCGGCGCATTTGACGCGAAACAAACTGACTTTTCCCGGACGCCATCGCCAACGCATGGCGCGCCACTGACTTTGTCAATTTTAGGAAACGGGACCGATTATGGATAACTTGCGCTTCTCTTCTGCGCCAACAGCAGATTCCATTGATGCATCGATCGCTCAACGCTACCCGGACTGCGAACCTGTCGCAGTCATCGGCTACGCCTGCCATTTTCCTGAAGCGCCGGATGGCGAAACCTTCTGGCGAAATCTGCTGGAAGGCCGCGAATGCAGCCGACGCTTTACGCGCGAAGCGCTTCTGGCCGCCGGGCTGGATACCGCCATTATTGACGATCCTTGTTACGTCAATATTGGAACGGTTTTAGACAACGCTGACTGCTTCGATGCCACCCTGTTTGGCTATTCGCGGCAGGAAGCGGAGTCGATAGATCCCCAGCAGCGCCTGTTTTTACAGGCGGTCTGGCATGCGCTGGAGCATGCAGGTTACGCCCCGGGCGCCGTCCCCCATAAGACCGGCGTTTTCGCCTCTTCGCGGATGAGCACCTATCCCGGCCGCGAAGCCCTGAACGTGACAGAGGTCGCACAGGTCAAAGGCCTGCAGTCTCTGATGGGCAATGACAAGGACTATATAGCCACCCGCGCGGCCTACAAACTCAATCTGCACGGCCCGGCGTTATCGGTACAGACCGCCTGCTCCAGTTCGCTGGTTGCGGTCCATCTGGCCTGCGAAAGCCTGCGCGCAGGCGAATCCGATATGGCGGTAGCCGGCGGAGTGGCGCTTTCCTTCCCCCAGCAGGCGGGTTACCGCTACCAGCCCGGGATGATTTTCTCTCCCGACGGCCACTGTCGCCCTTTTGACGCCTCGGCAGAGGGCACCTGGGCCGGCAACGGTCTCGGCTGCGTGGTGCTGCGTCGCCTGAAGGACGCGCTGCTGTCAGGCGATCCGATTATCGCGGTGATCCTCTCCAGCGCGGTCAACAACGACGGAAACAGAAAAGTGGGTTATACCGCGCCGTCGGTGGCAGGACAGCAAGCGGTCATCGAAGAGGCGTTAATGCTGGCGGCCATCGACGACAGGCAGATCGGCTACATTGAAACCCACGGTACCGGCACGCCGCTGGGAGACGCGATTGAAATAGAAGCCCTGCGCAACGTCTACGCTCCCCGCCCGCCGCAACAGCGCTGCGCGCTGGGTTCCGTGAAGAGCAACGTTGGTCACCTGGATACCGCGGCGGGCATTGCCGGACTGCTGAAAACCGTTCTGGCGGTCAGTCGCGGAAAAATTCCGCCAATGCTGAATTTTCACACGCCAAACCCGGCGCTTAAGCTCGAGGAAAGCCCCTTTACCGTGCCGGTGACGGCGCAGAAGTGGCAGGACGAAGTGCGCTACGCGGGCGTCTCCTCCTTCGGTATTGGCGGCACCAACTGCCATATGATCGTCGCTTCGCTGCCCGACGAACTCAACATAAGCTACCCCGCCGCGGATGACGGCAGCAAGAGATCCGCGCTGTTGCTCAGCGCCGCCAGCGACACCGCGTTGCGGCAGCTGGCAGCGGACTATGCCGCGGCGCTGAGGGAGAACGCGGATGCCAACAATCTGGCCTTCACGGCGTTACGCGCGCGCCGTCTCGATCTTCCCTTCCGCCTGGCGGCGCCATTAAATCATGACACCGCCGCCGCGCTCAGCGCCTGGGCTGGCGCGAAATCGACTTCGCCGGTCTATAGCGGCCACGGCGCCAGCGGCAAACAGGTGTGGCTGTTTACCGGGCAGGGTTCGCACTGGCGCACTATGGGCCAGTCTCTGTACCAGCACTCAACGGCGTTTGCCGATACGCTGGAGCGCTGTTTTGCCGCCTGTCGCGACATGCTCACGCCTTCGCTACGGGAAGCGATGTTTAATCCCGATTCAGCGCAGCTTGACAATATGGCCTGGGCCCAGCCGGCGATTGTCGCGTTCGAAATCGCGATGGCGGCCCACTGGCGCGCTGAAGGACTGAAGGCCGACTTCGCCATGGGTCACTCCGTCGGCGAATTTGCCGCTGCCGTTGTCTGCGGACACTATACCATTGAGCAGGTCATGCCGCTGGTATGTCGGCGCGGCGCGCTGATGCAGCTGTGCGCAAGCGGCGCGATGGTGGCGGTATTTGCGCAAGAAGAGGCGCTGATGCCGTTGGCCCGTCAGTTCGAGCTGGATCTCGCCGCCAACAATGGCACCCGACATACGGTCTTTTCCGGGCCGGAAGCCCGTATCGCGGAGTTTTGCGCCGCGCTTTCGCAACACGAGATCGACTATCGTCGCCTGAGCGTAACCGGCGCGGCGCACTCCGCTTTACTTGAACCAATACTCGATCGCTTCCAGGAGGCCTGCGCGGGTCTGCTCGCCGAGCCGGGGCAAATACCGCTGATTTCCACGCTTACCGCCGAACTCATTGACGAGGCGACGCTCAACCAGGCGGATTACTGGCGCCGCCATATGCGCCAGCCGGTACGTTTTATTCAGAGTATTCAGGCGGCGCGCAAGCTCGGTGCCCGCGTTTTTGTTGAAATGGGGCCCGACGCCCAGCTGATTGCCTCCGGACAGCGCGAATACCGCGATGACGCTTACTGGATAGCCAGCGCCCGGCGTAAACAGGAGGCGAGCGCTGTCCTGAATCAGGCGCTTCTCCAGCTATACGCGGCCGGCGTCACCTTACCGTGGGCCGATCTTCTGGCAGGCGATGGGCAACGTATCTCCGCGCCATGCTATCCGTTTGCGACCGAGCGTTACTGGAAAGAACGCGCCACCTCCGCCTGCGAGCCTGCCGATGCTGTGCTTGCCGCTGGATTAGAGGTGGCCAACAGCGCCGCGACAGCGCTCGAACTCCCCCGTCTGGAGGCGCTTAAACAGTGCGCCACGCGACTGCACGCCATCTATGTCGATCGGCTGGTACAACGCTGTACGGGCGATGCGATAGATAACGGCGTGGACGCCATCACCATTATGCGCCATGGACGACTGATGCCCCGCTACCAGCAGCTGCTTCAGCGCCTGCTAAATAACTGCGTGGTCGACGGCGACTACCGCTGTGCTGAGGGGCGCTACTACCGCGCCCGCCCCATTGAACATCAGCAGCGGGAAATTCTGCTGACGGAACTCGCCGATTATTGTGAAGGTTATCAGGCTATCCCCGATACCATCGCCCGTGCCGGCGATCGGTTATACGACATGATGAGCGGCGCGGAAGAGCCGGTGGCGATTATCTTCCCGCAAGGCGCTTCCGACGGCGTAGAGGTGCTATATCAGGAATTCAGCTTTGGCCGCTATTTCAACCAGATTGCCGCCGGGGTACTACGGGGTATCGTCCAGGCGCGTCAGCCCCATCAGCCGCTGCGCATTCTTGAAGTCGGAGGCGGAACCGGCGGCACCACCGCATGGCTGCTGCCTGAACTCAAAGACGTACCGGCGCTGGAGTACCACTTCACCGATATCTCCGCACTGTTCACCCGCCGCGCGCAGCAGAAATTCGCCGACTATGACTTTGTGCATTACGACGAGCTGGATCTCGAACAAGAGGCGCAGTCTCAGGGCTTTGCGGCGCAGTCTTACGATCTTATCGTCGCGGCTAACGTGATCCATGCCACGCGCCATATCGGTCAAACCCTCGATAATCTGCGTCCCTTGCTCAAGCCGGGTGGGCGCCTGCTGATGCGCGAAATCACCCAGCCAATGCGTCTGTTTGATTTCGTTTTCGGCCCGCTGGTCCTCCCGCTACAGGATATCGACGCCCGCGAAGGCGAGCTCTTCCTCACCCCCCATCAGTGGCAGCAGCAGTGCCGCCGCGCCGGATTCTGCAAAATAGCGTGGCTACCGCAGGACGACAGCCCGACCGCCGGTATGAGCGAACATATCATTCTCGCCACCCTGCCCGGCCAGGAGATGTCCACGTCATCAGAATCCGCGCTGGAACAGACGTTGCCGGATAACCCTGATTATCTCGCCGACTGGTCCGATTGCGCAGGTCAGCCGGAACGGTTTACCGCCCGCTGGCAGGAGGCCTGGCGGCGCCTCTCCGCGCGGCACGGCGACGATTCCCCCGTGAAACCGCCCCTCGTTACCGCCCCGCAATGGCTGGGGGAGGTGCGCTTAAGCTGGCGAAACGCAGCCTTTTCCCGCGGCGAGATGCGCGTGGAAGCCCGTCATCCAGACGGCAAGTGGCTGCCGCTGGCGCCCGACGCGCCTCTTCCTGCGCCGCAGACGCATTATCATTGGCGCTGGAGGCCCCTCAGCATCGACAGTAATAGCCGCCCGCTGGTATTCCGCCTCAGCGCCGGTACCCTTGCCTACGAAGAGGCGCTGGCGCAATACGGCATTCTTCACGATCCGCAGGCCCCTTCTGTCCTGATGATTGTCGACGAGAGCGAGGAGACGCTGGCGTTAGCGACACAGGTGAAAGAGGCGCTCACCGCCAGCCCAGGCGGCTTGATTGTCGTCACCCGCCGCGCGTGGCGAATCGAGGAAAACGAGGCGCTATCAGCGGCCCATCACGCGCTGTGGGCTATGCTTCGCGTCGCGGCCAACGAACAGCCGGAACGGTTAATCGCCGCTATCGATATGGCTGAAAACGCCTCGTGGGAAACGCTGCGTCAAGGATTAAGCGCTGTTTCATTGTCACAACGCTGGCTTGCAGCCCGGGATAATGGCTTCTGGCTCCCTTCGCTGGCGCCCAATGCGGGATGCGCCGCCGAATTACCGGCGAAGGTGTTTGCCGGCGATAACCGCTGGCATCTGGTGACCGGGGCGTTTGGCGGACTGGGCCGCCTTGCCGTGAACTGGCTCAGAGAAAAAGGGGCGCGCCGCATCGCGCTACTGGCGCCGCGCGTGGATGCGTCATGGCCAGGCGACACAGCGGACGTGGAGATTCGCGTCTGCCGTTGTGATGTGGGTGATGCCGGAGAGCTGGCCCGTGTTCTTGATGAACTGGTGACCAGCGGCGGCATTGCCGGAGCGATTCATACCGCTGGCGTATTGGCTGATGGGCCCTTGCAGGAACTCGATGACCACCAGCTGGCCGCCGTTTTCGCGGTCAAAGCGCAGGCGGCAAGCCAGCTATTACAAACGCTGGGCAACCACGACGCCCGTTATCTGATTCTCTATTCGTCCGCTGCCGCCGCCCTCGGCGCGCCAGGCCAGAGCGCCCATGCGCTGGCCTGCGGTTATCTTGACGGGCTCGCCCGGCAGTTCTCCTCCCTTGATACGCCGAAAGTGCTCTCCATCGCCTGGGGCGCATGGGGAGAAAGCGGCCGGGCGGCTACGACAGAGATGCTGACGACCCTTGCCGATCGTGGCATGGGCGCGTTAAGCGATGCCGAGGGGCGCTGGCACCTTGAACAAGCGGTGATGCGCGGCGCCGCCTGGCGACTGGCCATGCGCGTTTTCACCGACAAAATGCCCCCGCTGCAGCAGGCTCTGTTTAACGCCGCAGCAACAGAACACGCCGCGATTCCGGCCGCGACTCCCGCTGATAACCATGCTTTTCACGGTAGCATCAGCGATAAAGCGGCGGTGATGACATGGCTGAAAAATCGCATTGCGGTGCAGCTAAGACTGAACGATCCTGCTTCGCTGAACGCAGATCAGGATCTGTTACAGCTGGGAATGGACTCGCTGCTCTTTCTTGAACTCAGCAGCGATATTCAACATGACCTGGGTGTACGCATCAACGCGGAACGGGCGTGGCAGGATCTCTCGCCGCACGGGCTCACACAGCTTATCTGTTCTCAGGCAGAGACGGCGCCTGCCGTATCGCCGCCGGAAGCGTTGCAGCACGATGCCGCTGAGCGTTACGCGCCCTTCCCGTTGACGCCGATTCAGCATGCCTACTGGTTGGGCAGAACCCATCTTATTGGCTATGGCGGCGTTGCCTGTCACGTGCTGTTTGAATGGGATAAACGCCACGATGAGTTCGATCTCGCCGTACTGGAGAAAGCATGGAACCAGCTCATTGCCCGCCACGATATGCTGCGGATGGTGGTGGATGCAGATGGACAACAGCGCGTTCTGGCGACAACCCCGACGTATCGTATCCCGCGCGACGATCTGCGCGCGCTTTCCCCGCAAGAGCAGTGCCAGGCGCTGGAAAAACGGCGCCATGAACTGAGCTATCGCGTTTTACCTGCCGACCAGTGGCCGCTCTTTGAGCTGGTGGTCAGCGAAATCGACGATTGCCGCTACCGCCTGCACATGAACCTCGATCTTCTGCAGTTCGATGTGCAGAGCTTTAAAGTCATGATGGACGATTTGGCCCAGGTATGGCGCGGAGAAACGCTGCCGCCGCTCGATATCACCTTCCGCGATTACGTGATGGCTGAACAGGCGCGCCGACAAACAACAGCATGGCACGATGCCTGGGATTACTGGCAGGAAAAACTGCCGCAACTGCCTTCAGCTCCGGAACTGCCGGTGGTGGAGACTCCGCCGGAAACCCCGCACTTCACCACGTTCACTTCGACGCTTGATAGACAAGAGTGGCAGGCGGCGAAACAACGCTGGCAGCAGCAGGGCGTCACCCCCTCCGCCGCGCTGCTCACGCTGTTTGCCGCCACCCTTGAGCGCTGGAGCCGTACCACGGCATTTACGCTGAACCTGACGTTCTTCAATCGCCAGCCGATCCACCCGCAAATCAATCAGTTGATCGGGGATTTTACCTCCGTCACGCTGGTTGATTTTAACTTCTCAACGCCGCTAACGCTGCAGGAGCAGATGCAACGGACCCAGCAGCGTCTCTGGCAAAACATGGCGCACAGCGAAGTGAACGGCGTTGAGGCGATCCGCGAGCTGGGGCGCCAGCGCGGATCCCAGCGTCAACCGCTGATGCCGGTGGTGTTTACCAGCATGCTGGGGATGACGCTGGAAGGAATGGCTATCGACCGGGCAATGAGTCATCTGTTCGGCGAACCCTGCTATGTCTTTACGCAAACGCCGCAGGTCTGGCTGGATCATCAGGTGATGGAGAGCGATGGCGCGTTGACGTTTAGCTGGTACTGCATGGATAACGTGCTGGAACCGGGCGCGGCTGAAGCGATGTTTAATGACTACTGCGCCATCCTGCAGGCCGCCATTGCCACCCCTGAAGTCCTGGAGACCATGGACAGCGGGATTGCCGAACACATTCCCCGCCGCCGCTGGCCGCTGAACGCGCAGACAGACTACGATCTGCGGGATATTGAGCAAGCGGCGCAGGAATACCCCTGCATCCAACAGGCCAGAGCGGAATTAAGCGAAAATGGCGCGTTAACCCTGGATATCGTTATGACCGAGGATCCACCGCCCTCAGCGCCGTTACATGATGAGCACGATCTCGCCTCACTGGCGCTGCCGTTGCCTGAACAGACGCAACTTGACGAGCTGGAAGCGACCTGGCGCTGGCTGGAGGCGCGTGCGCTGCAGGGGATTGCCGCAACGCTATATCGCCACCGTCTGTTCACCACCCCGGAGGTTGCCCACCCATTTGGCAAAATAGTACAGGCGTTGGGCGCGCAAGCGTCACACCGGCGCCTGCTACGCCAGTGGCTGCAGTGTCTGGCGGAAAGAGAATGGTTAGTGCGCGAGGGGGATAGCTGGCGCTGCCGCATTCCGCTCAGCGAAATTCCCGAACCTCACGAAGCTTGCCCGCAAACCCACTGGAGCCAGGCGCTGGCGCAGTATCTTGACGCCTGCATCGCCCGGCACGACGACCTCTTCTCCGGGCAGTGTTCGCCGCTGGAACTGCTGTTCAACGAGTCGTTGCGCGTAACCGACGCGCTGTATCGCGAAAACCCCGCCAGCGCTTGTCTGAATCGCTATACCGCGCAGATTGCCGCCCTTTGCGGCGCAGAACGGATCCTCGAGGTGGGCGCCGGAACCGCAGCCACCGCGGAACCGGTGCTGAAGGCCACGCGAAACACGCGGCTGTCATACCACTTCACGGATGTCTCCGCGCAGTTCCTCAACGACGCCCGAACCCGTTTCCACGATGAATCGCGGGTGTCTTACGCCTTATTCGATATCAACCAGCCGCTGGATTTTACCGCCCACCCCGAGGCGGGTTACGACCTGATTATTGCCGTCAACGTGCTTCACGACGCCAGCCATGTCGTACAGTCGTTGCGCCGATTAAAGCGGTTGCTGAAAGCCGGCGGACGTCTGCTGATCGTTGAAGCGACGGAACGAAACAGCGTATTCCAGCTGGCGAGCGTCGGCTTTATCGAAGGGTTAAGCGGATACCGCGATTTCCGCCGCCGGGATGAAAAACCTATGCTCACCCGTTCGGCATGGCAGGAAGTGCTTGTGCAGGCCGGTTTTGCCAACGAACTGGCCTGGCCGCCGCAGGAATCGTCGCCGCTGCGCCAGCATCTGCTGGTCGCACGTTCGCCTGGGGTGAATCGCCCGGATAAAGCAGCCATGAGCCGCTATCTGCAGCAGCGTTTTGGCGCCACCCTGCCCGCGTTGCAGATCCGGCAGCGAGAAACGTTATTTACTCCGCTATCGGCCCCGCCTGACGCACAGATTGCGCCAGCCGAATCGACACCGAGCTCCGGGGGAGATCCGGCGCTGGAAAAACAGGTCGCTGAACTCTGGCAAACGCTGCTGTCTCGCCCCGTGTCCAGACATCACGACTTTTTCGCGCTGGGCGGCGACAGCCTGATGGCGACAAGGATGGTCGCGCAGCTGAACCGCAGAGGAATTGCCAGCGCCAGCCTTCAGGATCTGTTCACCCATTCAACGCTCAGCGACTTCTGCGCCCATCTGCAGGCCTGTTCGTCGGCAGAGGAGAATCCTGTGCCCATTTGCCAGGGCGGTGGCGGCGAAACGTTGTTTGTTTTCCATGCTTCAGACGGCGATATCAGCGCCTGGCTGCCGCTCGCCAGCGCGCTGAATATGCCCGTTTTCGGCCTGCAGGCAAAATCGCCGCAGCGTTTTGCCACGCTTGATCGGATGATCGATGAGTATGTCGCGAGTATCCGCCGCCAGCAGCCGCACGGCCCTTATGTTCTGGCGGGTTGGTCGTATGGCGCTTTTCTTGCGGCGGGCGCCGCGCAGCGCCTGGATGCCAAAGGCGAGCAGGTACGGCTGGCGTTAATCGATCCCGTGTGTCGACAGGATTTTCGTTGCGCAAACCGGACGGCCCTGCTGCGGCTGTTAGCCGAAGGAGATACGCCGCTGGCGCTGCCGGAACATTTCGATCGGCTGACGCCCGACCGCCAGCTTGCCTATTTTATCGACCTTGCCAGAACAGCGGGAATAATGGCGCAAAACCTGACGCTACAGGCGGCGGAAGCGTGGATCGACAACATCGCGCATCTGCTGCGCTTACTGACCGAGCATACGCCGGACGAAACCGTTCCGCTCCCCTGTCTCATCGTGCATGCCGCGATGAGACCCGCGCGCTGGACGCCAGCGGAAACCGAATGGCAAACCTGGATAGACCGCGCCGACAGCTATGCGATTAAAGCCAGCCATTGGCAAATCATGCTGGAGCCCCCCCACGTTCAGACCTGTGCGCAGCATATCAAGCGCTGGCTCGGCGCAACCTCAACGCAACCGGAGAACACGTTATGATGTCGTCCGCCGCCCCTAAGCTACGCGTACTGATTGTGGGCGCTAAATTTGGCGAAATGTACCTCAACGCCTTTATGCAGCCCCAGGAGGGGCTGGAACTGGTTGGTCTTCTGTCCCAGGGAAGCGCGCGATCGAGAGAGCTGGCCTATGCGTTTGGAATCCCGCTGTATACCTCGCCGGAACAGATCGCCGAGATGCCGGATATCGCCTGTATCGTCGTGCGCTCAACCGTCGCCGGCGGGAGCGGAACCCAGCTTGCCCGGCACTTTTTGACCCGCGGCGTGCACGTGATTCAGGAGCATCCCCTCCACCCGGATGACGTCCGTTCTTTACAAGCGCTGGCGCAGGAACGGGGCCGCTGCTATTGGGTCAACACGTTTTATCCGCACGCGCGTGCGGGTCGCGCCTGGCTCGGGGATGCGCAGCGGTTACGTCGCAGCCTGGATCAGGCGCCGTCGGTTGCTCACGCTACCACCAGCCGACAGTTGCTCTACTCCACGCTGGATTTGTTGTTGCTGGCGCTAGAGGTTGATGCCGCCAGCGTGGCGTGCGAAGTGGTCGGTAGCTTTAGCGACTTTCACTGTCTGAGACTTTTCTGGCCGGCGGGAGAAGCCTGTCTGCTACTTCAGCGCTATCTCGATCCTGACGATCCTGATATGCACAGCCTGATTATGCACCGCTTGCTGCTGGGCTGGCCGGAAGGTCATCTTTCGCTGGAGGCAAGCTACGGCCCCGTGGTCTGGTCATCCAGCCTGTTTGTCGCAGAACATCAGGCGAATGTTCGTAGTCTCTACCGCAGGCCGGAGATCCTGCGCGACCCGCCGGGTCAGACGCGCAGCGCGGCTCCCCTGAGCTGGCGTGATTGCTGTGAAACCGCCGGGCCGGAGGGGGTCGGCAGGTTGCTACAGCAGCTGCGCTGCCATCTGGCGGGTGGAAATCTGCCGGCGGCCTGCCACTCCGCTCATCAGCTCGCGTTATCACAGTTATGGCAGCAGATTTTACGTAAGACCGGCCATGCGGAGATCCGACATCTGACGCCGCCGCGTCACGACCGGTTACCGGCTTTCTACCGCCACGATGAGGAGTCCCGGTGATGCAATCTGCCATGTGTATACCGTTATGGCCCGCCCGCAACGCCAGTACGGCGCATCTGGTGATGTGCCCCTTCGCGGGCGGCAGCAGTAGCGCGTTTCGCCGCTGGCGAGACCACCCCATGGCGGAGATCGCGCTTTCCCTGGTGACCTGGCCGGGGCGCGATCGCCTGCGCCATCTGGCGCCGCTCAGCAGCATTACGCAACTGGCGTCGCTGCTGGCGGACGAACTGGAAGAGAGCGTATCGCCTGACGCCCCGCTTTTACTTGCCGGGCACAGCATGGGCGCACAGGTGGCGTTTGAAACCTGCCGGCTTCTGGAACAACGGGGGCTTCCCCCACAAGGGCTGATTATTTCCGGCTGCCATGCCCCTCATCTGCATTCCCGGCGTAGGCTCAGCGACCGCGATGATGCCGACTTTATCGCTGAACTGATCGATATCGGCGGATGTTCGCCTGAACTACAGGAAAACAAGGAGCTACTGTCGCTATTTCTTCCTCTTCTGCGCGCTGATTTTTACGCTACTGAGCACTATCACTACGACTCGCTCGACGATTTTCCGCCGCTGCGCACGCCTGCGCTGCTCGTGTGCGGCAGCCGCGATCGTGAAGCCTCCCGGCCGGAGATGGAGGCCTGGCGTCCGTGGCTGAACCATATCGCAGGCGAGGTGGTGATTGACGGCGACCATTTTTATCTGCTGCAACAATCCAGGGCCTTTTTTACGCAGATTATTCACCATTTTCCCCACGTATTTTCTGCGACGACCGCTTTGCAAAATCGGTCCTGCACTTCAGAAAGGTGACGCATGCACTCTTCCTTTGATTCTCTGATAAAACAGTATCCCTTCCCCATTGCTGAACAGCTGCGCCACTGGGCGGCTCGCTATCCCTCGCGAATTGCTGTCGTTGATGCCAAAGGCTCGCTGACCTACAGCGCGCTCGATCTTCGGGTCGATGAGCTTGCTGCAGGGTTATACTCGCTGGGTTTGCGTCCGGGAGAACATGTGCTTATCCAGCTCCCCAACGGCAACGCATTTGTGATCCTGCTGTTCGCGCTGTTAAGACTGGGCGTTATCCCTGTTCTGGCGATGCCCTCGCAGCGGGCGCTGGATATTGACGCGCTGATGGCGCTGGCGCAACCGGCCGCTTATGTGATTCACGGAGAAAGCCACGCGGACCTGGCCCGCCAGATGGCGCGCAAACACGCCTGCCTGCGGCAAGTTCTGGTCGCAGGTGAGACCGAAGGCGACGATTTTACGCCGCTCTTCTCGCTGCGCGGCGAACGGCAGGCGTGGCCGCAGCCCGATGCTGCCGGCACCGCGCTGCTGCTGCTCTCAGGCGGCACCACCGGGACGCCAAAGCTTATCCCGCGACGGCACGCTGACTATAGCTATAACTTCAGCGCCTCCGCCGAACTGTGCGGCCTTAAGCCACAGAGCGTGTATCTCGCCGTCCTCCCCGTGGCGCATAACTTTCCGCTGGCCTGCCCCGGTATTCTGGGAACCCTTGCCTGCGGCGGAAAAGTGGTATTGACCGACAGCGCCAGCTGCGATGAGGTGATGCCTTTAATCGCTGAACAAGGCGTGACCCACGTCGCCCTGGTACCGGCGCTGGCGCAGCTCTGGGTGCAGGCCAGAGAGTGGGAAGACAGCGATCTCTCTTCGCTACGCGTCATTCAGGTGGGCGGCGCCCGGCTTGACCCAACGCTTGCTGAGCAGGTTATCTCGACGTTTGATTGTCCCCTGCAACAGGTATTCGGTATGGCGGAAGGCTTGCTCTGCTTTACCCGGCTGGACGATCCTCTGGCCACCGTTCTCCACAGCCAGGGGCGCCCTATGTCTCCCCTGGATGAAATTCACGTCGTTGACGAAGAGGAGAACGACGTTGCGCCCGGCGAAACGGGACAGTTATTAACGCGCGGTCCTTATACTATTACGGGCTATTATCGCGCTCCCGAGCACAATGCGCGGGCCTTTACCGCGCAAGGATTTTACCGTACGGGCGACAATGTCAGGCTCGATGAGGCGGGAAATCTGTACGTTGAGGGGCGTATAAAAGAGCAGATCAACCGCGCCGGAGAGAAAATAGCCGCTGCGGAAGTGGAATCGGTGCTGATGCGTCTGGAAGACGTAAAGGATTGCGCCGTGGTCGCCGCGCCGGACAAGCTGCTTGGCGAGCGGATATGCGCGTTTATCATCGCGCAACGCACTCCCTCTGACTATCAACAGCTGCGTCAAAAGCTGGTCCGAATGGGGATCAGCGCGTGGAAGATTCCCGATCAAATTGAGTTTCTGACCCACTGGCCGCTCACCGCCGTCGGCAAGGTAGATAAAAAGCGCCTGACGGCGCTCGCCATTGAGCGTTATCGCCATTCAGCCCAATAAGCGCCCCGCTACCCGAAACAGGTGGAAATAAACCCGTTTCGGGTAGCAGTGCAATTAGAAATAGTTATCATTTTCAATTCACCATTATCGGTATTTTGGCGTCTCGCCGTTTTTCAGGGATTCATAACAATGAAAATAACACGGTTTTATCCTCTGGTTCTGGGGGGATTTTTACTCCCGGCCGCTGTTCATAGCCAAACCTCACAGCAAGACGAAAGCACGTTGGTGGTCACCGCCAGCAAACAGTCTTCCCGCTCGGCATCAGCCAATAATGTCTCTTCTACCGTTATCAGCGCGACGGAGTTAAGCGACGCGGGCGTTACCGCCAGTGACAAACTCCCCAGAGTGTTGCCTGGGCTGAATATTGAAAATAGCGGCAACATGCTTTTTTCAACGATCTCCCTACGCGGCATCTCTTCGGCCCAGGACTTTTATAACCCCGCCGTTACCCTGTATGTCGATGGCGTCCCGCAGCTTTCGACCAACACCATCCAGGCGCTGACCGATGTGCAAAGCGTGGAGCTGCTGCGAGGACCGCAGGGCACCTTGTATGGCAAAAGCGCCCAGGGCGGGATCATTAACATCGTCACCCAGCAGCCGGACAGCACGCCACGCGGCTATATTGAAGGCGGCGTCAGCAGTCGTGACAGTTATCGAAGCAAACTCAACCTGAGCGGCCCGATTCAGGATGGCCTGTTATACGGCAGCGTGACCCTTTTACGCCAGGTTGATGACGGCGAGATGATTAACCCCTCGACCGGTAGCGATGATTTAGGCGGTACCCGCGCCAGTATCGGGAATGTGAAACTGCGTCTGGCGCCGGACGACCAGCCCTGGGAAATGGGGTTTTCCGCCGCGCGCGAATGCACTCGCGCTACACAGGATGCCTACGTGGCATGGAATGATCTCAAGAGCCGTACGCTATCTCTCGGCGAGGGTTCACCGGACCCGTACCTACGGCGCTGTACTGACAGCCAGACGCTAAGCGGTAAATACGCTACCGATGACTGGGTGTTCAATCTGATCGGCGCCTGGCAGCAGCAGAATTATTCCCGGACCTTCCCTTCCGGCTCGTTGATCGTCAATATGCCCCAGCGCTGGAACCAGGATGTACAGGAGCTACGCGCCGCCACCCTCGGCGATACGCGTACCGTGGATATGGTATTTGGGTTGTACCGGCAGAACACCCGCGAAAAGCTAAATTCCGCCTACGATATGCCGACGATGCCCTATTTAAGCAGCACCGGCTATACCACCGCTGAAACCCTTGCCGCCTACAGCGATCTGACCTGGCATTTAACCGAACGTTTTGACATCGGCGGCGGTGTGCGTTTCTCGCATGATAAAGCCAGCACGCAGTATCACGGCAGCATGCGGGGAAACCCATTTGGCGACCAGGGTAAAAGCAATGACGACCGGGTGCTCGGACAGCTCTCCGCAGGCTATCTGCTGACCGACGACTGGCGAGTATATACCCGCGTCGCCCAGGGATATAAACCTTCCGGATATAATATCGTGCCTACCGCAGGTCTTGATGCCAAACCGTTCAACGCGGAAAAATCCATCAACTATGAAATTGGCACCCGTTACGACACCGCCGATGTCACGCTGCAAGCCGCCACCTTTTATACCCACACCAAAGATATGCAGCTCTACTCTGGCCCGGTCGGAATGCAGACCTTAAGCAATGCGGGGAGAGCCGACGCCACCGGCGTTGAGCTGGAAGCGAAATGGCGGTTTGCCCCCGGCTGGTCATGGGATATCAATGGCAACATGATCCGTTCCGAATTCACCAACGACAGCGAGCTGTACCACGGCAACCGGGTGCCGTTCGTACCGCGTTACGGCGCGGGAAGCAGCGTGAATGGCGTGATTGATACGCGCTATGGCGCACTGATGCCCCGGCTGGCGGTTAATCTGGTGGGGCCGCACTATTTCGATGGCGACAACCAGCTGCGGCAAGGCGCCTACGCCACCCTGGACAGCAGCATTGGCTGGCAGGCGACGGAACGGATGAATATTTCCGTCTATGTCGATAACCTGTTCGACCGTCGTTACCGTATCTATGGATATATGAACGGCAGCAGCGCCGTCGCGCAGGTTAATATGGGCCGCACCGTCGGTATCAATACGCGAATTGATTTCTTCTGATCCAACGATACAGGGATGCAATAATCGCATCCCTGTCATCACCGAATTTAACTCGTTGACGTCAGGAAAACGCCTGGGACAACCCCAGCCAGCAACAAAACCTATATTGTCACTGGCCGGCCTTGAAGATAATTCCATCGGCCTGCTGCTGCCGAAGGAATTCAGCGCTTACTTCGCCGGAATAATCAGCACCTGACCCGGATAGATTTTATCGGGATGCGTCAGCATCGGTTTGTTGGCTTCAAAAATA
This sequence comes from Klebsiella sp. GN_Kp190, assembly GCF_040061795.1. Taxonomy (NCBI): domain Bacteria; kingdom Pseudomonadati; phylum Pseudomonadota; class Gammaproteobacteria; order Enterobacterales; family Enterobacteriaceae; genus Klebsiella; species Klebsiella sp. GN_Kp190. The sequence goes on along the minus strand of NZ_JBEAFN010000028.1, from coordinate 89,365 downwards.
CGTTGGTAGTCATTAGCAGAGCCATACATCGCTTTAGAGATGGCGCTCAGGGTGTCGCCGGATTTCACCGTATAATAACGACTTTCCGCCCCGCTTTGCGTCACCTTCACGCTGTCATTAACCTGACCAACGCCGGTGACGTTACCTACCGCCACCAGAATTTTTTCCTTATCTTCTTGCGAACCGACATCGCCGGTAACCGTCGCGGTGCCGTCGTCCGCAACATCAATATTGACCTTTTCGGCACCGGGCAGATTAAGACCATCAATATGTTTTTTCAGCTTGTCGGCCTTATCTTCCTTGCTGCCGCCGGAGACGGCGTCCCATATTTTCTCGCCCGCTTCTTTGACAAAATTTAATAATCCCATCGTTCCATACCTCCATTACTGTTTCACGATCAAATATTCATCAGACCGGTTAAGCCCATTTCCAGGATGTCGGTTCTGCTACCCCAGAGCGGCAACCGCCTGAAGCAGCACAACCTGCCATCAAAGTATAATCAATAAGCGTCAACGTGCAGGATATTTGCCCGGATACGGCAGGAAAATCGGTACTCTGCCCAGTGGGCATGACATAAAATCAGGCGTTAACCCGCAGTGATGGCGAAAACGGCTCAGGTCGGGACAATCAGCTGCAGGCCTGGATAGCGCTGCAGCCAGCGTTTTTCCGCGACGCGCTGGCTGAAAATAGCCAGCTTATGCTGCGCAAATACCGGCGTGGGCCGCAGACGGAGTGCAAACAGATCGTCCAGCCCGTAAGGCGCGATAACCTCAATAAGCCCTGAACGTCCCATTCTGACCGCGATAGCCGTCGCCGTTTCAGGCCAGTACAACAACGCATTCTCCGTGGAGTGATAAGGTTTATTACCGTTACGTTGATGCATTCTGGCCTGATTCTTCACCGACCAGTTAAAGGCGGATGATTGCTGGCCCAGCCTCTCTTCCAGCGCCCTATCGTCGGCGGCGCTGCCGCTTTTCGCGTCGAACCAGACAACATCCACATCACCCGAAACTGGCCTTTGCCCGTAGCCGTGCAGATGATCCCAGACCGCATCTCTGACAAAGCCGGCGCCAATCCAGCCATCGCTGAGTTCCAGCGCCTGAACGGCGTACAGCGCGTTCATTCTTACCGGGTCGTTTAACAATAATCTCTGCAATTCATCCTGATAGTTCATGATTTCCCTGAAACGGTGATTAACCTGAGTATGCGTCCAATCATAGTATCAATGTTCAGGGGGCGCCGCTTCGGCGACCCCTTTGTTTAGCGCACGACTACTCCTCGTACGCAGCGTGATGGAAATCAATTTCCCACTGCAGCACATCGCCGTAAAGCGCCGACAGCGCCTGCTTTTCGCTTTCACTCAGCGCCATGGCGCAGCGGTCGAGTTCGTTCTTCAGCCAGAGCGCCTGCTGATAAAATTCGTCCTCCGCGTGCATTTCCACCCAGCGGCGCACGTCCGCATCGCTCTGGTGATGTTCGCTCGCCCGTCGGCACCAGAAATAATACATCCACTCCGCACCGAACATCAGGGTAACAATCTGCTCATAGCTTCCCTGCCGGGCCGTCCGCAGCATGCCGTCGCGAAAGCGCCGCACGCCGGGCAGATCGTCCGGATAATCAGCGGGAGTTATCCGCCGTTCTGATAACACCTGTTCAAACCATGCAATCTGCGTGTCAACCAGGGCATTCAGGACGCCAATAAGCCAGCGCTGCTGATGAATACCCGGCGCCTTGCTAACCCCGAGAGCAAAAATCGCGATTGCCGTCGCGACAAAGTTGCCCTCAAACACCAGATAGCGGTTAAAGACGGCTGTCGGCAGACGATCCTGTTCGATATCAGTCACAAAACGGTGCTGCTGCATCGCCTGCCACGCCGGTTGATGTTCGCGCAGCAGGCGTTCGCTAAACGCTTCCATTATGCTTCCTCCAGCGCGGCCTGAGCGACCGACATAAAATGCTTCACCCGGGCCAGCTCAACATCGTTCCACCAGACGCCATCGACCTTCATCGTACTGGCCACAATGACCCCCTGGGTCCGCCCGAGGATCTGACTCACGTTGGCGGGCGTCACCCCGGAGCCCACCAGTAGCGGTAGCTCCGTCGCCGCGCGGATCTCGTCAATTTCCTCCATCGTTGCGCTATCGCCCGTGCGCTGGCCGGTCGCAATTACCGCGTCGGCCTCGAAGAAATCCACGTCGCGCGTGAGCTCCTGAATCGAACGATCGGCAACGATGGCGTGGCTACCGTGCTTGACGTGGCTATCGGCAAAGACGCGAATATGTTCAGCGCGCAGCATGCTGCGATAGCGCAGCGCCTTAGCGGCCGCCCCTTCAATAAATCCTTCGTTGGCGATATAGGCGTTGGCCCACTGGTTTACGCGGACGAAATCGGCCCCGCCCGCCAGGGCGATCGCCATCGCCGGGATCGCCGCGTTCGCCAGGACATTAATGCCCAGCGGCACACCAAAACGCTCGCGAACTTTCTCGGTAATCACCGCCATCAGCGCAGAGGTTTCATGACCGATATCCTCAGGTTTGGAAAAAGGAATATCACCATGGTTTTCAATAATCAGGCCGTGAACGCCGCCCGAAATATAATTTTCGGCATCGCGAAGTGCACGCTCAACAATACCGGGGACTGATTTCCCTCGATATTTCGGCGCACCGGGAAAAGGATCACAATGAATAACACCAATAACAACTTTATTACGTGAAAAAATAGCTTGTATTGCATTCGTTTTTTCTGCTGAGATAGCAACCATCTTATCCATCCTGTTAAGGGAACACTATGCGTGTTTACGTTACTGGTAATATTACCGTAGATGAAATCTGGTCCATTCCGGATATACCGAAAAAAGGCATGTCCATTCACGGCATTAAAGTTTCGCAGGATATCGGCGGTAAAGGCGCGAATCAGGCGATTATATTATCCCGCTGCGGAATCGACACGCGATTAATTGCCGCCACGGGAAATGACAACAACGGCGAGTGGATCCGTCAGCAGATAAAAAATGAACCACTGACGCTACTACCCGACGGCCATTTCAATCAACATAGCGACACCTCGATTATTTTAAATAGCGCTGATGGCGACAATGCCATCATTACCACGACGGCCGCAGCCGATACGTTCAGCCTTGATGATATTATTCCGCATATGGCGGAGGCCGCCGCGGGCGATATTCTGCTACAGCAGGGCAATTTCTCCCTGGATAAAACCCGGGCGCTGTTCCAGTTCGCCAAAGCCCGCGGTATGACAACGGTATTCAACCCCTCGCCTGTCAATCCTGACTTTTGCCATCTGTGGCCGCTCATCGACATCGCGGTGGTCAATGAATCCGAGGCCGAGCAGCTTAAGCCTTACGGCGTGAAAACCTTAGTGGTAACCCAGGGCGCGGCAGGCGCCTGGCTGGTTCAGGCGGGTCAGCGCCAGTTTTGCCCCGCCGTCCCCGCCGAGGCGCTAGACACCACCGGCGCTGGCGACACGTTCCTCGCGGTGATGCTGGCGTCCTCGATCCTGCGCGGCGTCGCGCCGGATAGGCTGTCGCTGGCGCACGCCAGCCGCGCTGCCGCCATTACCGTTAGCCGTCGGGGGACGCTCAGCGCGTTTCCCGACGGCCACGAACTCACCGCTCTGTTAGCCGTGAACGGCGCGCGCTGACCTACTTGAACAGCGAACGATAGGTATCGACGTTCGCTTTGGTTACCACCGTGGCCGGAACCAGAATGGTTTTCGGCACGGTTTTACCTGAGGTGATAGCGTTCAGCGCATTCAGGGCTTCGGCCCCCATCTTTTCCGGGTCCTGCTGCAGAACGGCGGTGACGTAGCCGCCGTCAATACCGGAAATCGCCTTCGCCGTCAGATCCCAGCCAAAGACTTTAATATCTTTCTGGCGCCCCTGGTTTTCCACGGCGGCGATAGCGCCCAGCAGAGCGGGTTCGCCAGTGGCATAGATCGCCGTCAGATCGGGGTTGCCGGTAATCAGGTTCTCCGCTGCGGTCATTGCTTTATCCTGTACGTTCTGGCCGTCGACGACGTTAGCGATGGTAATTTTCGGATTGCTTTTCAGCGTCTCTTCAAACCCTTTCTGCCGCTGGTTCTGAATGGCCGAGTTCAGCGCGCCGACAATACCCAGCCGCGCCTGGCCGCCCATCGCTTTCTGCACGTAGTCCACGAAGTATTGACCAATAATTCTGCCACCTTCGATATTATCAACGCCAACCTGAGCCGCCTGCGGCCCGGCCGGTAATACGGCATCAATCGCAATCACTGGAATGTTAGCGGCGGCCGCTTCTTTTACCGCGGGCATAATTCCGTTAACGTCGATAGCGGCAACCAGAATGCCTTTAACACCTTGCTGAATATAGTTTTCTATCGCGTCGTTTTGCGCCACGGGATTATCGTTAGAGTTAAAAATAACTAGATCCTTGCCGCTGGCTTTGGCCGCATCCTGCGCGCCTTTATTCATCAGATTAAAGAACAGGGCCTGCTGATTGATTTGTACCAGCGCATAAGTCGGACCGGCGGCGCCGGCGGCAGAAATAAAACTCATTGATGCCAGCATCGTGGTGGCAACAGCAAGTAAACGCAGTTTTCCGGTGTGAAATAACATCATCAGTATCCTCGTCGGGAATAGTTGATAGCCAGCAGAGTTCCGCGCCGCATGCGAACGCAGAAGGATTATTTTTTGGCGGGCAAATATCGTCTATATGGCCAGAACAATCATCGACCGTTCGGCGGATACCTGCTTAATTTCATTCCGGCAACCGGTCCGTGTCGGTGCGCGACTGGAATGAGTTAAACGGGTTTGGGAATGACTTCCCGGATGATGCGGTAAACTGCCTATACAATTCTCCGCAGATTAAATTTTGTCAAGCATTTATTTCCGGTTATTGTTAGCAGAGAAATTGCTGTATCCACCGCGCTTAACTATGTTACAGATAGCCGATTCTGGCAGAAATGGCGCAGGAAATGAGTATAAAACGCGTATTGTTATCCGATGTGGCAAAGCTGGCGGGGCTGTCGAAGGCAACCCTGTCGCGCTATATGAACAACAGTATTGTGCTACCGCAGGACACCATCGATCGCATCGAAACCGCCATTCGCGAACTGGACTATCGCGGCAATAGCCTGGCACGCCGTCTTAGCAAAGGCGGCAGCGAAACGCTCGGCCTGGTGCTCCCCGATATTACCAACCCCTTCTTTGCCGAACTGGCCGATGCCGCCGAAGAGGCCGCTTCTGCCAGCGGTTACAGCCTGGTACTGTGTATCACCCGCAACAACCCGGAAAAAGAGTGCCAGTTTATCCGCTGGCTGGATACCTGCCAGGTCGACGGCCTGCTGTTCACCACCAACCGCCCCGATAACGGCCTGCTGCGCAAAGAAGTCCAGCGTCACGAACGCATTGTCCTGCTGGATGAAGATATTCCCGGCAGTAAGGTGCCGAAAGTGTTTGCCGATAACGTCCAGGGCGGGCGGATCGCCACCGAAAAGCTGATCGCCGCCGGGCATCGCCATATCGCTTTCGTCGGCGGCCCGGACAAGCTGATGAGCGTACGCGAGCGCTATCAGGGCTTCTGCACCGCGATGGAGCAGGCCGGCCTGAGCTGGCCGCCCGAATGGGTCATGTACGGTGACTACCAGCGCGAGTTTGGCCAGCAGGCGCTGCGGACCCTGTTCAGCCAGCCGGTTCGCCCGACCGCCGTCTTCGCCGCCAGCGACTATCTGGTGCTCGGCCTGCTCGACGGTCTGCGCGCCAGCGGGCTCCAGGCGCCGGAGGCGCTATCGTTAGTCGGCTTCGATGACGCCAACTATGCCGATTTTACCCAGCCGCGGATTTCCACTATCCGCCAGCCCGCCCGGGAACTGGGCCGCACCGCGGTGAACATCATGATGCGTCTGCTGAACGACGATCGGGACATCCCGGCGGAAACCCGCCTGCCGGTAGAGTGGATTGGCCGCGACTCGATCAAGATCTGTTAAGCACATCCCAAAATGGCGCAAATGTGCCCACTTTTGGCGCAAAAAACGATCAATTAACATTTTATTCACTATAATCAGTAAACCGGTTTACCGGAGCGTAATGAATAAACTCTATTTATTACATAAGGTTAAATCACAGGGCTGCTGTGTTGTTCCTGCCCTGGCACGGATGCTGCAATGTTCTTACTGGCGAACAAATATCTTACATAGCGTTTGTCCTGACTGTGCTGGCGAGTGCTCTATTCCGCAGGTAAACCGGTTTACTAGCATGTAAACCGTGTCGGATAGCATCTCTCCCGCAGGATGGCGAACATTTTCCCGGCAACAGCGATGGGAGTTATCAGATGCAGCAGCCACAAACTACCCCGCCAAGGGTGGAGATGATCAATATCACCAAGACCTACGGGTCGATACGTTCATTGCGCGGAGTCAACCTTGAGCTGGCTCCGGGCGAGGTGCTGGGCTTAGTGGGCGATAACGGCGCGGGGAAATCGACCCTGACCAAAGTGCTCTCTGGCGCGGTGATCCCCTCCAGCGGCACGATTCGTATCGACGGTGAACAGCAGCAGTTTACTAATCCGGCCGATTCGCGCCGCTGCCATATCGAGATGGTGTATCAGGATCTGTCGCTCTGCGACACGGTCGACGTCGCGGGCAATCTGTTTATGGGCCGCGAGCCGATGAAATCACTCCTCGGTATCCCCTTCCTCGATGAGGCAAGAATGCACGCCGATGCCAGGGAGATGCTAAAAGGGCTCGGGATCTCCATTCCCGATACCCGGCTGCTGGTGCGAAATCTCTCCGGCGGCCAGCGCCAGGCCATTGCCATCGCCCGCGCGGCGGCCTTTGACCCGAAGGTGCTGATTATGGATGAACCCACCGCCGCGCTGGCCGTCGCGGAAGTCGAAGCGGTGCTGGAGCTTATTCGCCGCGTTTCCGCTCGCGGGGTGAGCGTGATTCTGATTACCCACCGCCTGCAGGACCTGTTCCTGGTCTGTGACCGGATCATGGTGATGTATGAAGGTACCAACGTCGCCGACAGACGGGTGGCCGACACCAGCCTGAGCGATATCGTTAACCTGATTGTGGGCGAAAAATTCACCGCCCGCTCTGCGGCTGCACATTGAGGTAACAGGATGAGTATCATGAACTTAAGCAGCTCCCGCATGATCCAGCATTCGCTGCCGCGCCGCCTGCTGCATAACCACTCCGGCGTGGTCAGCATCGCGCTATTTTTCGTCTTCTGCTGCGTGGTGTTTTCGCTGATCACCAGCAACTTTCTCACCGGCACCAACTGGCTCAACATCATCCGTCAGAGCGCCCCGCTGCTGATTGTCGCGACGGCGATGACCCTGGTCATTACCACCGGCGGTATCGATCTGTCGGTGGGCTCCACCCTCGCGCTGGTCGGCGCGCTTTCCGCTATCGCCCTGAATAACTGGGGGCTGCCGTGGCCGGTGGTACTGCTCGGCGGCCTGCTGCTCGGCGGATTGGTGGGCGCCATCAACGGCTTCTTTATCGCCTATGAAGGCATTCCGGCGTTTATCGTCACGCTCGCCACCCTGGCCGTGGTTCGCGGCATCGCGCTGCTGGTCACCCAGGGCTACTCGATTCCGGTTCCGGCTGACAGCCTGTTTACCTTTATAGGACGCGCGTGGGTAGTCGGTATCCCCATGCCCGCGCTGATCGGCATTATGATTCTGGTTATCGGGCATATTGTTCTCAATCATATGCGCTTTGGCCGCTACGTGACCGCTATCGGCGCTAACGCCGAAGGCGCGCGACGCAGCGGCATTAATACCAAAGCGGTCACCATGAAGGTCTATATCATCAGCGGGATGGCCGCCGCGCTGGCGGGGATGATCATTACCGCGCGCCTCGGCAGCGGCTCCTCCAACCAGGGCGAAGGCTTTGAACTGCAGGTTATTGCTGCCGTTGTGCTTGGCAGTACCAGCCTGTTTGGCGGCTTCGGTACCATTATCGGTACGCTGCTGGGCGCGCTGTCGATTGCGGTCATTCAGAACGGGCTGATCCTGTCGCATATTTCGCCGTTTTACACCCAGATAGCCACCGGCACCATTATCCTGCTGGCGATCTGGCTGAACACCCGCATTCTCAACCCCACGCGCTCCGCGGCAAAAGGATAGCTGATGAAAGGATCAATTTTTCGCCACCCCACTCCGCTGCCGCTTGGCGTCAGCAGCGGTTACGTGATGACGGTGCTCGGCCCGCTGCCGATTAGCGAAATGGGCGTTACCCTGATGCATGAGCATATTCTGCTGGATGCCTCCGGCAAATGGGTACCGCCCTGCTGCTGTAGCGATCGCCATCTTGCCGAAATGCCGGTGAAAATGGAAAACCTCGGCGAACTGTCGCTGAATCCGCTGATGAGCCGCGATAACTGCCAGCTGTTTGACGTCGACCTCGCGATTGAAGAGCTGACGAAATATCGCGCCCTTGGCGGTGAAACGGTGGTCGACCCGACCAATATCGGTATCGGCCGCGATCCCAACGCGCTGGCGCGCATCGCGCGCCTGACCGGTCTGAACGTTATTATGGGCACCGGCCTCTATCTGGAACCTTCGCACCCCGAGTGGGTAAGAACCAGCAGCGTCGAACAGCTGACCGAACGGCTGATTTACGATCTGGGCGGCGCGGAGGAGAAACCGGACGTGCTCGCCGGGCTCATCGGCGAAATCGGGATCTCGAGCCGCTTTACCCCGGATGAGGAGAAATCGCTGCGCGCTGCGGGCCGGGCCAGCGCCGCGACCGGCGTGCCGATCGAGGTCCATCTGCCCGGCTGGGAGCGGCTGGGCCATCGGGTGCTGGATATTCTCGAACAGGAAGGCGCCGATTTACGCCATACCGTCCTGTGCCATATGAATCCCAGCTTTGCCGATAAGCGCTACCAGCGGGAGCTGGCGCAGCGCGGGGCGTTTCTCGAATACGACATGATCGGCATGAGCTATTACTACGCCGACGAGTCGGCGCAGTCGCCCTCCGACGAGGAGAACGCCCGCGCGATTCGCGAACTGATTGACGACGGCTATATCCAGCAAATACTGCTGTCGCAGGACGTCTTCCTGAAAACCATGCTCACCCGCTACGGCGGCCACGGTTACGGCTACATACTCAAGCATTTTGTTCCCCGCCTGCGGCGCCACGGCGTCAGCGGCGAACAGCTTGAAACCTTGATGATTGGAAATCCCCAACGGGTCTTTGGCGGATAAAAGGAAAGTCATAATGCAGAAAAAAATCTTACTGGTCGGTGAATCCTGGACCAGCACCTCAACGCACGTTAAAGGCTTCGACCAGTTTGCCACCGCCACCTGGCACACCGGCGCAACGGATTTTCTGGCCGCGCTCGCGGACAGTGCCTACGCCATTACCTATATGCCCGCCCACGCGGCGGCGACAGACTTTCCGCGGACGCTGGAAGCGCTGCAGCAGTGGGATGCGATTATTCTTTCGGATATTGGCGCCAATACGCTGCTGCTGCATCCGGACACCTGGCTGAAAAGCCGCCGAACCGCCAACCGTCTGACGCTGCTGCATGACTACGTGGCCGGCGGCGGCTCGCTGATGATGATTGGCGGCTATTACAGCTTCCAGGGGATTAACGGCGGCGCGCGCTATCGCCATACCGCGGTGGAGAAAGTTCTGCCGGTCCGCTGTCTGGCGTGGGACGATCGCATTGAAACCCCGGAGGGTTGCTATGCCGAAGTGACGGAATCCCACGCCCTGTTCAACGATATTCCGGGCGAATGGCCGTGGCTGCTGGGCTATAACGAAGTAGAAATGCATCCGGAAGGCAAACTGCTGGCGACGGTCGCCGGTACCGGTCATCCGCTGCTGGCCATTCGCGAGTATCAGCAGGGTCGCTCGCTGGTGTGGACCAGCGATATGTCGGCACACTGGCTGCCGGAAGAGTTTGCTCAATGGCCCGGCTATCGCCAGCTGTGGATTAACTGCCTTGACTGGCTGACGGAACGTCGCTGATGGCCGCCACCCTTGAGCTCGCCCGGCAGCTGCTGGGCTTTAACACCATCAACCCGCCGGGCAGCGAAGCAGACTGCATGCGGTTCTTCGCCGACTGGCTTAACGATCGCGGTTTTGCGGTTTCGCTGTCGTCGTTCGGCGAGGGACGCTGCAATCTTATCGCCAGGCTGCCCGGGGCGAAGACCGGTAAACCGCTGGCCTTTACCGGTCATCTGGATACCGTGCCGCTGGGAAATGCCCGGTGGCAGTACGATCCTTTCGGCTCGCAGATAGAAGACGGGCGTCTTTATGGCCGCGGGTCCAGCGATATGAAAGCGGCGATAGCGGCGTTTGCCGTCGCCTGCGTTCATCAGCGGGAAACGATCCTCTCCGGACGCGGCGCGGTATTGCTGATTACCGGCGGAGAAGAGACCGGCTGCGACGGCGCACGGGCGCTGATCGCCTCCGCGACGTTGCCGGACGTGGGCGCGCTGATCGTCGGTGAGCCCACCGCCAACTATCCGGCGATCGGCCATAAAGGCGCGCTCTGGCTACGCTGCGAAACGCGGGGAAAAACCGCCCACGGCGCGATGCCGGAGCTGGGGATAAATGCTATCTATCTTGCGGCGGATGCGCTGGGTAAGATTCAGCATTTTTCCCCTGGCGCGGCGCACCCGCTGATGAAGCAGCCCACCCTCAACGTCGGACGCATCGAAGGTGGACTCAATATTAATTCCGTGCCGGACCGCACGCGTTTTGATGTCGATATCCGCAGCGCGCCCAATTTACAGCACGCCACTATCCGGCAGCGCTTGACCACGCTGCTTGGCGAAAGCGTCACGGTATCCACGCTGGTCGACCTGCCCGCCGTACTGAGCCGGGAGGATCATGCGTGGATTAAACAGGTTTATCAGCGCTGCCAGCCGCTGCACGCTAAGCCGATTGAACCGCGCGTGGTGCCCTACTTTACCGACGCCTCGCTGCTGCTGCCTGCGTTGGCCGATCCACCCTGTATTATTCTCGGTCCCGGCGAGCCGTCTATGGCCCATCAGACCGACGAGTACTGCCTGCTCAGCCGGCTGGAGGAGGCTGAGCAGCTATACGGAGACATTATCCGCGACTGGATGGCGTAGCCGCCCGCAGCGAAGGCAAAGAATGAGTGACGGTGTCACTTTAAAGCGCATACCAGGCGATCGGCGTTTGAATAATATCGCGGAATAACAGAGGATAACCGTCTCGCGTCAGAAACGCATCATCACCAGCAAGGAGGCATTACCATGTCCGTGAAAATCCGCCCGGTGCTCATTTGCACTCTCTCTTTACTTCTTTCCGCCTGCTCGGGTAGTGCTTCTGCGCCGGATAGCGCCGAAGACGCGAAGGTATCGGCAGAAGTGGATAAGATGTTTCGCGATTATCAAACGGGTTCAGATCAATCACCGCAGGCCAACGTCTCACGCTATCTGACGCAGGTCCAGAGGGCTATCTTCGCGAAAATAGACCAGCCGGCGTCCTGGCAGGGGCAAAAATGCTCGGTGCGCTTAACGCTACAGCGTGACGGGACGGTGCATAATCCAGCGGTCGAGAGCGGCGATCCGGCGTTATGCGCGGCGGTAATGTCCGCGCTGAAAGAAGCCAAAATTCCGCCCGCGCCAGATGAAAAAACCTATCAGACATTCAGTCATGTGGTTCTGGACTTCAGGCCCTGAGAGCTTTTTTTGCATTTTATCGCAGGGGCTATTCGGCCCCTGCACGATTTTCAGAACTCCACGCGGCCGCCGAAATTATAGCGTCGCCCTTCCAGCATTGCCTTCTGCCGGTAAGCGGTAGTGTAAACCGGGTTCACATCAAACAGATTGTAGATACCGCTCATCAGCGTGACGTGCTTACTCAGGCGATAACGCACGCCTAGATCTACCAGCGCATAGGCATCCGTTGAGCTGGACTTGCCGATATCCGGCGATCTGCTGCGCCAGCTCGCCTTGGTCCACAGTTCAAGATCGGAAGCGGTGTTCCATGTCAGCGAAACGTTGGCCATACTGCTGGGGAAATCGCTAAGCGCATAACCCTTATACTCACCGCTTTTTTGTTCACTGTGGGTATAGGTATAGTTGGCGTTCGCTTTCAGCGCTGCGGTCACCTGCCAGTCGCCGTTCAGCTCCAGTCCGTAGATCTCCGCATCCCCGACGTTAATGTATTGCGACACGCTATCCGCGGTATAGCCGTTGTATTGGCATTGCCGGGTAGCCGAGGCGGTACAGATGGTATGGTCGCTGATTTTGTCTTTAAATTTGGTATGAAAAAGCGTGGCGTCGAGCGCCAGCGCATCCTGCTGCCAGTACACGCCCAGCTCGGTGTTGATGCTCTGCTCCGGTTTGAGATCGTCGTTGCCGATACCAATCTCAGAATAGGGATAAGCGCCGTAGACGCTGGTAAAGCCGGCGTTGTTCTGGCGCAGGTCCGGTTTTTTATAGCCGGCGGATACGCCACCTTTCAGCGCCCAGCTTTCGTCAATGGTCCAGTTGCCGTAGAGCTTAGGCGTAACGTGATAGCCAAAATAGCTGTCATGATCCAGGCGCGCAGAGGTGGTCAACGTGAAGTCCGGTACAATCATCCACGCGTCTTCAGCAAAAACCGCCCAGCCGTGACGGGTGATTTTACTCACCGGGGTGACGCCGGGCGCCTGCTTGTCCGCAATACCAAAGGTGTCATTCAGCTCATTGCGCGTGAAGTTTACGCCTAGCGTCAGCTTGTGATCGGCCAGCGTAAAGGTGTTCGCGCTATTGGCCTCAAAATTATTCTGCTTGATAAACTGCGAGTCCATGCCGGGCACGCGGTACTCCGTGCGGGCCTTTTCGTAGCTGATAAAGTTCTTCACCTCCACCAGGTCATCACCGTACCAGGCATGCTGTGACAGCGAGACCGCATCGCGGTCAAAGCCCCAGTACCACGCTTTATCGTTATGGGTTTTCTCCTGATTGCCTTTGGCGGCGTTCAGATCCCAGAGCTGGGTATCGGTTGGCGAAAGAGAAATTGTGGCGTCCAGATTCCCCGCCTGATGCTTAACAAAACGTTCTTGGGTCGGGCTGTCATCATCGCGACGGTCAAGATAGTCAGCCCCCACGCTGACGCCGAGTTTGCCCGGTACGACGGGCCCCATAAAGAAGGCGTTTGTCTGGTTAGTATTGCCGTATTCGCTTTTCTCCTGCAGGAAGTAATTATCCTCCAGCACCCCCGTCCATTTTTCGAGGTTATACGCCTTTTTGGTGATGACGTTGACCACACCGCCGATAGCGTCAGAGCCGTACAGCGATGACATAGGCCCGCGAATCACCTCCACCCGCTCAATGGCGGCCAGCGGCGGCATAAAAGCGGCTTCAGACCCAATGTGATGCCCATAAGGTCGCGATTCGCGGGTAGACTGCTTGATACCGTTCACCATAAACGAGGTATAGGTCGAATCCATACCGCGCATCTGTACATCGCCGGTCGCCAGGCTACCGTGGCCGTTGCCCACCAGCACGCCCGGCATCTCGCGCAACGCTTCCGTGACGTTCTGATTGGAACGGGTATTCAGCGCCTTCTCATCGAGCACCGAGATCGTCGCCGGCGCCTCGCGCCTCTCCTGGCTGAATCCCGTGGCGGTCACTACCATCTGTTCTTCATTTATCCCTGCGCCATCAGCGGCGTAGGCTGCCGCGGGCAGATTGACGAAGGCGAGCGCCATCGCCACGTCTATGCGTGTCTTCATCGCCACAAAAAATCCTTAGAATTGAGTGAGATCGATCTTGAGAACGTAGTCAGGCCGATCGCTTTTTTCGTCCTGTTTGACGCTGGCGTAAAGCGTTCCGCCATCCGCAGAAAGGACCAGGCTGTTGGGCATAGCCGCCGTTTTGAGGGTGTGCTTGAGACGATGGGTTCGCGCATCGATGACGCTAATCGAGCGATCGTTGCGATGGGTCACGTAGATTTCATCGCGCATGGCGTTATAAAGCACAGCGACCGAGTTTGGCGAAGCGATACGATCGACCAGCTTGCCGGAGTCCAGCCGCACCACCAGCACATCGCGGGTGTTGGTATCGGCGATATATCCGACTCCGGCGGCGCTGTTCAGGGCGATATTGAGGAAATAGTGCTCAGCGTCAGCCGGATCGACCTTCACGCGGGAAATTAACGTCGACGTTTTGCCGTCAAGGGTAGCCAACTCCCCGTTGCCGGTGACCGCATAGACTTTTTCGCCCGATGCATCAACGGCAAACCCTACGGGGTCGATGTTGTTCAGCGTGTCAATCAGCTGCTGCTTGCGGGTATCGACCACCCAGAGCAGGCCCTGGCCTTTGCGCCCGATCCCTGACACATACAAACGCTGGTTTAGCTTATCCAGCACCACTTCGCGGACGTGGGCCTGTTTCGCAGGATCTGAATCATCGCTGAGCTGAATAGTGTTAATCACCTTATTGGTCAGCGTATCCAGAAGCGTTAGCGAGCCATCCAGCGCGTTACCCAAATACAGGATGTGATTTTCTTCATCCAGGGAGAGCGCGAAGGCGCGGCGTTCGGTAACGACTTTCTCATCAATCCGCAGAGAATCCGCCGCCAGTCGAAAGACCAGTCCCGCGGTTTTATCTTTATCAAACGAGGGCGCGGAGGCAGCGTAGAGCGTCTTCTGGCCGTTATCATAGGCCAGCTCGTAAACGCCGTGGCCGAGAGCCTGAGCGCGGAAGTCCCGCTCGGTGAAATCCTTAGCCGAGGCGGAGAGAGCATGCAGGGAAAACGAAATGACCAGCGCGAGGCGAGCGGCCTGCTTCAGGGATGCGGTAGACATGTAATTTTTCTTTACAGTAGCTTACGGAATGCAAACACTAATGAAAATAAATATCATTTGCAATTGCATTCATCTCCATCTTCCCTACCAATTTTTGTGTTCTGATATTAACCGCCGTTTTTTGTTCCCGCCGGGAGCTCTCCACGCTTCATTCATCGGAATCATTAAAATCACGCGATAATCGGCTGTAAGATGCTGACTAACTCCGCCAGACTCCCCGCCTGCATCTTTTCCATCACCCTCGCCCGATGGACCTCCACCGTGCGTACGGCAATGTTCATTATCTCCGCAATCTCCCGATTCATCAGCCCTTTCACCACCAGCAGCGCAAGCTCCCGCTCTTTGGGCGTTAGCTGCTGATAGCAGTCCACGTTCTTTTGCCGCGCAAACCGCTCGCCTGAGGCCGCCAGGCCGTGTTCCAGCGCCGTTTGTAGCGGCTTCACCGACACCGGCTTTTGCAGAAAATCCACCGCGCCGCGTTTCATCTGTTCTACCGCCATAGGTACGTCGCCATGTCCGGTCAGAAAAACCACCGCCAGGGTGCTGCCGCGCTGACGCAGCGCCTCATGTACTGCCTGACCGTCCAGCGCCGGCATCCGCATATCCAGCAGGACAACGCCGGTCCGGAAGAGATCGGCCTGCGCGAGGAAGACGCCCCCCTCTGCCCAGCACATCACCTCGTAGCCCAGGCTTTCCAGTAAAAAAGCACATGCCTGGGTCACCGCCAGGTCGTCATCCAGTAGATGAATTATCGCCATTGCCGCTCCGCGCTCCTTGTTGCATGAATGTCAGTACCACGGTGACACCGGGTCGTCCATCGGGCGCCGTTTGATTTGCCAGGCTTATTTCCCCCTGGACATAGCGGACCAGCCGCTGACAGATAACCAGCCCAAGCCCCATCCCCTCTTGTCGACTGGTCACAAACGGCTGGAATGCCTGAGCAAGCTGCGCCCCGGCGATACCACCGCCGTTATCCTGCAGGACGATCTTCACGCCTCCGGCATCGCGAACGGCGTCAATCCACAGCATCTTCGCCCCGGCCTGCGCCGCATTGAGGATCAGATTCGCCAGCACCTGTTCAAGCAGAACCGGCGGTAAGACGAGCGTTAACGGGCGATCGACATCGCTGTTGAGCAACAGCCCGGGAAACTGCTGCGGCATTCGCAGCCACTGCCAGACATGGTCAATAGCCTGACGAACGCTGATACGTTCCCAGGTCTCCGCTCGTCCTGGCTCCCCGTGCGCCTGGCTGACCCAATGGCGCAGATTGCGCAGCGTTTCCGCCCCGCGCTGAGCCTGTTGATCGATGTGGCCCAGCGCGGGCAGTAAGGGATGCTGCGGATCCTGTTTCTGCAAACGGATCGTACAACCCTGCGCATAGTGGCGGATGGCCGAAAGCGGCTGATTTAACTCATGGGCAAAGCCTGAGGTCATCTCACCCAATACGCTCATCTGTCTTGCCGTTTGCAGCGCCAGCTCCTGCTCGCGCAGCCGGATAGCGTTGCGTTCAAGCTGCCTGCCGCGCCGCCGCACCAGCAGCATCACCCAGATATAATTCAGCGTCAGCAACAGCAGCGTCAGCCCGATGCCGCCCATGATTAACCGGTGCTGGATAAGCCAGTTTTTCACCTCCAGCCACAGCCGTCGCTGCTGAGGGTGCTGTTGAACTTCGCTCAGCAACGCTTCCACCTGACGGGTCGAAGCGGGCGCGCCCCAGTGAAAGACGGCGTTATCCGGGGCATTGAGCAAGGCGCGGGTCACGCGATCCGCCAGCGCGTCGCTCACCGCCTGCAGCGCGGCAAACGACCAGTCGGGATACAGCGGGGTACTGGTTAAACAAGGTATCGCCGCCGGCCCCTCGATGACCGCGGTAAAATCGGCTTTATTTACCAGTCCCTCATCAGCCATTTTTTCCAGCAGGCACACCGGAACAATCGCCGCCTGCACTGCCCGTTCACGCAGCAGATAGATCAGCGCATCCGCGGGGAATCCGCTAAAACGCAGATGCAGATCGCGTTCCGGCCGCAGCCCGGCATCGCTCAGCGCCTTGTATCCCAATAAATAGCCGCCGAAGGCCTGAGGATCGATGGCCCCTACCGTTTTGCCGATCAGGTCGGCCGGCGACGAAATACCGCTGTCGCGACGAGTCAAAATGACGCTGCCGATAACGTTGCTTGTCCCGAGTGAAGAGCGCAAAGAGGCCAGCCAGCGCAGCGAAGAATGACTATTCAGCTGGACAAACTGCGCCGGATTGGTCACCACAAACTGCACCGAGCCGTTATTGACCGCCTCCTGCATCTGCTGCAGATCGAGCGGCTGAATATGGAACTGCTGATCCGTAAGCTGCTGATTGAGCATCACCTCCAGCGGCTGCCAGTGGCTGCGGGTTAAGACCTCGCCGCGCATGGCCAGAACGCCGATATTCCACGACGCCGCCCACCCGCTGCTGTTCAGCAGGAACGCCGTCACCAGCAGCGCCAGACGCTGCACCTTTTTCGCTCTCACCCGATTATCCCTGTTCATTATGTTGTTTTAGATCAACAACCCGCCGGGTATGTGGTTAACCACAATAGAGCTGACCCCGCCGCGATTTTTACACTGTAAATCATCAACATTGTTTATTCATCACATGCAAAACAATGACGTGACAAATGTTTCGTTATTGCTGCGCGAGGGAAAAATATGGACAGCAGTAAACGACAGTTTCTGGCGCAGCTGGGCGTTCTCACCGCCGGCGCGTCTCTGGTGCCGCTGGCGGAGGCGAAATTTCCCTTTTCGCCGGCCCGCCGCGAAGGCGCCTCCGGTCATCGCTATGCCATGCTGGTTGACCTGCGACGCTGCATCGGCTGCCAGGCCTGCACCGTCAGTTGCGCAATCGAAAATCAGACGCCGCAGGGGGCGTTTCGTACTCACGTCAATCAGTATCAGGTGCAGTTGGGCGATCGGGTCACCAACGTCCTGCTACCGCGGCTGTGCAACCATTGTGATAACCCGCCCTGCGTGCCGGTCTGCCCGGTGCAGGCCACCTTTCAGCGCCAGGATGGCATTGTGGTGGTGGATAACACCCGCTGCGTCGGCTGCGCCTACTGCGTCCAGGCCTGCCCCTATGACGCGCGTTTTATCAACCATGAGACACAAACCGCCGATAAGTGCACCTTCTGTGTTCATCGCCTGGAAGCCGGGCTGCTCCCCGCCTGCGTCGAGTCCTGCGTCGGCGGCGCGCGGATCGTCGGCGATATCCAGGACCGTCAAAGCCGTATCTCGCAGACGCTCGCCCTGCACCATGACGCCATCAAGGTGCTGAAGCCGGAAAACGGTACCGTCCCCCACGTTTTCTATCTCGGACTGGACGAGGCGTTTGTTACCCCGCTGATGGGACATGCCCAACCCGCGCTCTGGCAGGAGGTATGAATGAGCCAAACCATGATCATTGAGGAAGTGCTGGCCCGTCCGCAGGAGGTGAGCTGGCTGCCGTGGGCGGTGCAGTATTTCTTTTTCATCGGCATTGCCGCCTGCGCGGCGCTGTTTGGCTGCCTGCTTCACTGGCGCAAAAGACACGATGCGAAGCTGGAACGGCTGACGCTGCTGATTGCTCTGACCTGCGCGATTACCGCGCCGCTGGCGCTGACGGCGGACCTGCATCAAACCGCCCGCTTCTGGCACTTTTACGCCTATCCCACGCCCTGGTCGTGGATGCCCTGGGGGGCGCTGTTTCTGCCGCTATTCACCCTCTTTCTGGGCCTGTGGTTTGCGGTACGGCAGTTAGGTCTGTTGCGCAATAAAAGTGACAGCGTCACAAAATGGCTGGCGCTTGCCAGCGCGCTTACCGCGACGGGGCTGCTGCTTTACACCGGACGCGAAGTCTCCGTGGTTCAGGCCCGCCCGGTCTGGTTCAGCTACGCCTTTGTGCTGGCGATGTTCTTTAGCGCGCTGCAAACCTTTTTCGCCCTGCTGATTGTCGCGGTACGCAATGATTTTCAATGCCAAAGGCAGTTGGCGATATGGCAGCTCTCAGCGCTTATGCTGCTGGCCGTCATCGTGGCGATCTGGGTCAGCGGTGATACCCTTTCCGGCTCGGCTATTCGTCAGTGGCTGGTCATTTCGCCTTCAGCCCGTCATTACGCGATCGGCTGGCTGGCATGCTGGCTTATTTCATTGATCTTTTGCGCGCTTGCCCTGCGTTATCCACTGACGCTGCCCGTTCGCGCCCTGCTGGCCGTCAGCGCCATGGCGCTGAGCTGGCTGATGCGCTGGACGCTGCTGATTCAGGGGCAAACCATCCCCAAATTTAATGCCCAGTTTAATCCCTATACCCTGCCGGTCGGTACCGACGGCTGGCTCGCTATCCTTGGCACCTTCGGCCTGTGGATTGCGCTGCTCATTATTGTCCGTGAAACCGTAAACGGACTCGCAAGGAGAAGGCAACATGGCTAATTTAACCCGTCGTCAGTGGCTCAAAGTCGGCCTCGCCGCAGGCGGTCTGGCGTCTTTCGCCCTGAGCTATCGCGAGGTGGCAAAGCGCGCCCTTGACGGCCTGCTCAGCGGTACATCCGGTAAAGTGACCCGCGATCGTATTTTCGCTAATGCGCTGATCCCGGAAGCCAATGCAAATACCGGCTGGCAACAAAATCCTCGGCAGGTTATCTCGATGACCCAATGTTTTGGCTGCTGGACGCAGTGCGGCGTTCGGGTGCGGGTGGATAGCGAGAAAGGCCAGGTACTGCGCATTGCCGGCAACCCTTACCACCCGCTTTCTCATGAGCACCACCTCGACTCTTCCATTCCTTTTTCAACCGCCATGGCGCAGCTGGCGGGTGAAAGCGGACTTGATGCCCGCTCTACCGCCTGCGCGCGCGGCGCCACGCAGCTCGAGGGACTCTATAGCCCGCTGCGGCTCCTTGAGCCGATGAAGCGCGCGGGTAAACGCGGCGAAGGGAAATGGCAGCGCATCAGCTTTGAACAACTGGTGAAAGAGGTGGTTGAAGGCGGCGATCTGTTTGGCGAGGGGCACGTTGATGGTCTGCGCGCGATTCACGATCCGATCGCCCCCGTTGACCCGCGGCATCCGGGATTCGGCCCAAAAACCAACCAGCTACTGGTCACCAACACCAGCGACGATGGGCGCGATACCTTTTTACGCCGTTTTGCGCTGAACAGCTTCGGCAGTAAAAACTTCGGCGCACATGGTTCCTACTGCGGGCTGGCCTATCGCGCGGGCTCCGGCGCCTTAATGGGCGATCTGGATAAAAACCCGCATGTGAAGCCCGACTGGGATAACGTTGAGTTCGCCATGTTTATGGGAACGTCGCCCGCCCAGTCAGGCAACCCCTTTAAACGCCAGGCCAGGCAGCTCGCCAGCGCCCGCCTGCGCAATGACTTTCAGTATGTGGTGGTCGCGCCGGCGCTGCCGCTCACCACGGTGATGGCAGACGATCGCGGGCACTGGCTGCCGGTGATCCCCGGGAGCGATTCGGCGCTGGCAATGGCGATGATTCGCTGGATTATCGAAAACCGGCGCTACAACGCCGATTACCTGGCGCTACCGGGCGCGCAGGCGATGCGGCAGGCCGCCGAAAAGAGCTGGACCAATGCGACCCACCTGGTCATCACCGATGACCAGCCGGAGCTGGCCGGACAGCATTTAACCCTTGCTCACCTGAATGCGGAGGGCGCCAGCGAACCGGTGGTGGTTAACGAAAGCGGTGACGTTGTCGCCGCCAGCGGCTGCCCGCGCGGCGCGCTCTTTGTAACGCGCCAGCTAACCCTGCCGGACGGGCGCAGCGTGACGGTCAAAAGCGGCTTCCAGCTGCTGAAAGAGTCCGCTGAAAAGCTCACCCTGACACAGTACAGCCAGCAGTGCGGCGTCGCGGAAGATAAGATCGCGGCGCTGGCGGATGCCTTTACCCGTCATGGTCGTAAAGCCGCGGTCATTACCCACGGCGGCATGATGGCCGGCAACGGATTTTACAGCGCCTGGGCGGTCATGATGCTTAATGCGCTAATCGGTAATCTCAGCCTGGAAGGCGGCGTGTTTGTCGGCGGCGGCAAATTCAACGGCGCGACAGACGGCCCGCGTTACAACCTGGAGAGCTTTGCCGGTAAAGTGAAGCCGAAAGGGCTCAGCATCGCGCGCAGCAAAACCGCGTATGAATCCTCCGAAGAGTATCGCAGCAAGGCGGCGGCGGGCGTCTCCCCCTATCCGGCCAGAGCCCCGTGGTATCCGTTCGTCGCCGGACAGCTGACCGAGCTGCTGACCTCGGCGCTCGAAGGCTACCCCTATCCGCTGAAAGCGTGGATTTCCAATATGACCAACCCGCTGTACGGCGTGCCCGGGCTACGCGCGGTTGCGGAAGAAAAGCTAAAGGATCCGCAGCGGCTGCCGCTGTTTATCGCCATTGACGCCTTTATGAATGAAACCACCGCCCTGGCCGACTATATCGTTCCGGATACGCATAATTTCGAAAGCTGGGGATTCAGCGCGCCGTGGGCCGGCGTCGCCAGTAAGGCCACCACCGCCCGCTGGCCGGTCGTGCCTGCCGCCACCGCAAAAACCGCTGACGGTGAGCCAGCGTCAATGGAAGCATTTTGCATTGCGGTGGCGAAGCGTCTTAATCTGCCAGGATTTGGCGAAAACGCCATTACCGATGCTCAGGGTAACCGCTATCCACTCCACCGGGCTGAGGACTATTACCTGCGCATGGCCGCGAACATTGCGTTTCTGGGTAACGCGCCGGTTGCCGAAGCCATTAGCGAGGATCTGACGCTGACCGGGGTGCAGCGTATTCTGCCGGTTATTAGCCAGACCCTGAAAGCGGACGAAGTGAGCCGGGTAGCCTTTGTCTACTCCCGCGGCGGGCGCTTCGCGCCCGACACAAGCGGTCGCGCGGAGAATCGCGTCGGTCAATTGTGGGAAAAACCGCTGCAAATATGGAACGCGGAGGTTGCCGCCCACCGCCACGCCATCACCGGCGAGCGCTACAGCGGCTGCCCGGCATGGTATCCGGCCAGATTGTCCGACGGACGCGCTGTCGAAGCGCTTTTCCCGCGACAGCAGTGGCCGCTGAAGCTGATCTCGTTTAAATCCAATACCATGGCCAGCGCCTCGACGGTGATCCCGCGCCTGCATCACCTTAAGCCGAGCAATCTGGTGGCGCTGAATCCGCTGGACGGCCAGCGCTACGGCCTGGCGCACGGAGACCGCGTACGAATTTCCACCCCCGGCGGCCAGGTTGAAGCCGTCATTAGCCTGTTAAGTGGCGTGATGCCCGGCGTCATCGCGATTGAACACGGCTACGGGCATCGCGAAATGGGCGCGGCGCGGCACACCCTCGACGGTGAGCCCATGCCGTTCGCTGCGCAGATTAAAACCGGCATTAACCTTAACGATTTGGGATTTGCCGACCCAACCCGCGAGGTCAGCAATACCTGGCTGGACTGGGTCTCCGGCGCGGCGGTGCGTCAGGGGCTGCCGGCAAGGATTGAGCGGGTGTAGACCGCTTCGGTACGTACAGGGTTGTGCTCCTTAGCGTACCGGTATCGAGGCGGCCATGATTAGTTATAAACCACCATCATCACGCCGGTTCCGTTGAAGGCGCCGGTTGAGGTTGGCGTCCCAGCCAGCGTTCCTCTTAACCGTAGCGAGGACTGAGATCCGGAATAGGTGGTATTACCCGGCGCTGAGTTAGCTGCCCCAAGTCCCAGATTGGCACGCATGCCGTTGCTGAGCGGGATATAGGTATTGCCTGTTTGTAGCTTTAACACATAGCTCACCGAGGAAGACGTGCAGGAAACGCCCACCGTACTATCAGCCGTTTTGCCCGCCGCCTGGTCAAGCATTAGCGTACCGAAACTTAGCGTTACCTGAGGCACAGACATGGCGCACCACTCGTTTAGCGGTGGCGCCGTCATGCAGTTTATACCGCTACCGGCTCCCGGCGGATAAACAAGGTCGGAAAAATTGAAGTTACCATTAGCTTCACGAAGCGTGTATCCAAAGCAGACGGTGGAAGAGCCTCCCACTACACTATAATTTCGGATGGAAATTTGATTTCTGACGCTATCGACGCTCGCGTTAAGCACTTCTCGCCAGGTTCCCTTATACGGGACGCCGGGCGGAGGATAACTCGTGGCAACATCCGATGTCCCCCAAAAGTCGCCATTCGCAGTCAGCGCATTTGCAACCAAAAGCCCGCCATTACTGCCTAAGTTCGCTGGTGTATCCAGGCTGACGCTACCTGAACTCACGGTAATATCACCTGTGGTGATAATCCACTCAGTACCCGTACCGAAAGGTACCAACCTTACTGCGGTGACCGTTTTCCACCGATAGTTTTCACCGTACACGGGTACAGAAACCGGCACGATCATGGCTGCCGCTAAGGCTGCCTGAAATAGCTTTTTCTTCACCTGCACTCTCCTGTGCATAAAATAGCGTTACTGGTATTCGGCCCGCAGGGTTGCGGTGGCGCTAAATAATCCTTCCACCAACTCCACCCCGTTGCGCTGAACAAGGAGAGCTTCAATACTCGGCAGCGTCACGCTATTGATGTTGATGGCCTCGCCCAGCTTAAACGGCTGGCCGTTCTGGTAGATTTTCACGCCAAGATTGGCCTGCTCAGGGGTCACCACGGTGGCATTGTCGGCATCAAACCCGGCCGCGTTACCGCGTACGCTAAGCCGCAGCTGCCATGCAAGGGTGCTGTCTTCACATTTCAGGGTTAGTGGAACGGTTTCACGGTATTTTCCCTCCACGATTTTTTTTATTCGGACATCACCGAAATCCACATACACAGGGCCGCCTTCGCTTATTGAGCAAGCCGGTGGCGTCACCAGAGTGCCGATAAACTCGAGGTTTTCCGGGTCTGCCGCCTGAAGAGATGACGTCATCATCAGGCCGACCAACAGCAAGGGGGCATATCCGCTCAATTTCATCATGTTGTTTCCCTGCGCCATTTACTGATACTCCACGACAAGCGAAGCCATGACCCTGAACGGCCCACCGCTCAGAGTCACTCCGCTTTGTTTGATGGGGGCGGCGTAAAGCTTGGGGATATTGGGGTCGGTGAAATTTAGCCAGGTGCCAACGTTAAGGCGGGTATCACCATTGTACAGGGCGATGCCCAGCCCGCTTTGACCTCCCGCCAGCGCCGTGCTGTCAAAGCTTGCCGCTGTCCCCGTTATGCGCACTTTCTGTTTTGACGATACCGCCATGGAGCAATCTAAATCGAAATCAATCAGCTTCCGGTATTGCGTCCCGTCGATACGGGTGGTCATCACCTCGTTGCCAAAGTTGACGGTGATAACGTTATTGTTATGTACCACGCACGGAGGCGCTTCTATTAAGGTGCCGCTAAAGTTAACCGTTGCGTCGGCCAGCGCGCTGGTGCCAAAGCACAACGTAAGGGGAAGCACCAGGCCACGCAGATTTATGGGGGTCACTATGTCTCTCTCCTCTCGCGTCACTGGTAGTCAATGACCATGGTGCCTGTGCCGAAAAACGGACCTGCGGTAAGCGTGGCGTTATTCTGAGCCACGGGTACGGCCCACAGCCTGGGTTTATTGGCTGTGCCATTGAAGTTGACATAATTGCCGGGAGTCATGAGCGTGGTGCCGGCACTTCCGCTGTACAGCCGTATGCCCAGGCCCCCTTTACTGGTCAACAAAAGACCGCTGCCAAAACTCGCCAGAGACCCTCGAATCGTCAGTTTGAGGGCATTACTGTTCAGGCCAGTACAGGTGAGGCCATATTGAATCTCTTTCTTATAATTCACTCCGTCTACCAGACGAGTAATCAGATCATCACCAAACTTCACGTCTACGGTGTTGTTACCGTCAATAACGCACTGCGGCCCATCGATCAGGGTGCCGTTGACGGTGATAGTGGTGGTATCTCCTTCAGCGGCCTTCGCCTGTCCGCCGGAAAAAAACAGTAAGGCTCCAGCCATCATCAGATACGCTCGGGATGTTATTGAGTGTTGGCGCGTCATATCAGCCTTCCTTTGGTAGTGCCACTTTTCCCGCCCGGCACAGCGTCCCGGTGCAGGTAAACGGTAATAATCGCGCGCTGCCATAATCATTAATAAACATCAGCGTCGGATTATTTCCCAACCGCAAGGTGGGTAGCGTCAGCGCCGCTTTATCTTTTGGAGAAACCATCACGGGCTCGAAATCGTCCAGCGCTTTTCCGTTCAGGCTGTCACGCGCTTCAACAAATGAAAAATGGTACGGTGTCGGATTATTAACCTCATAGCGGTCCCCCTTACGAGCGAGGGTCAGCGTTTCTACGCCGGGCACCGCATCAAGCAGGGGATCCACCTTAATCCCCTTTGGTCGCCAGAACACTTTCATTCGCGTCTGCATAGCCAGCATCAGAACGTTAGGTTTGTCGGATTTTGGTGGGATCTCGCGTAAGTTAAGCCAGAATACGCTTTCTCTGTCGTTGGGCAGTGAAGAGGCATCCGCAACCTGCTGTACCCTGATCATCGTTCTACCGTCGGGCTCAATACGCTGTACGGGCGGTAAAACCATCAGAGGGCCGTTTATTTTTTCTTCTTTCTCGTTTTCCATCCACCCCTGGGCGAGATAGGGATCCTGCGTATTATTATTTTTCACGCTCAATCCGACAGATTTCTCCCCTTCATTGAAAATAACCCGGGAGCGTTCCACAGATAATGCAGCCTGAGCTGAATGCTGGCTTCCGGTAAACAGTAGAATACCCAGAAAAGACGTTAATTTAAGTTTCATACTTTCACCTGTCGTATCACTTACAGGACCAGAGTTATTTCATCTAGCAGATAATTTACATTTTATGTCTATCTGTACATATGCGTTTTTAAGGGGGAGATCCATTTTCAGAAATGGCATGATGAACATTCCTAAATTTGCACCCCACCCATTATTAATATTCATTTTCGTCCCTGCTTATTAGCCGAGACAGTTGTCCTGGACAAGAATTAACTTGCCAGCTTCCAGCGGAGAGTATGACTTCTCCCTTTTCCGGTTTTGATACTGATCACTTTACCGTTTGATTCCATCTGGCATAATAAATAACGCATGCTGTAGATACTGATATCCATCTCATTGGCTATTTCTCGCGTTGTCAGCCATACCTCATCATCCAGTTCGCTTTTTCGTAACCGTTTTTTGGTCAAGCGTTTTATACTTTGTAAAGCTCGCTCTTTATCATCGAGCTGTCTCTCCATATCACCGGACAACGTGGTTTTCCATATTAGCTGATCTTCATCCGCATCACGTTCGTGATTATTAACAACCTCAGCATATTTATCAGAAACCGATTTGGTACCCAGCCACGAAACGAAATCACTGTATCTGGTGATATTGACTTTCCGCATAATCGAGCGTCGATAGCCACTGAGCGCCTTAATACTACAGCCCATTTTGCGAGAAATTTCATCGTGGCCTAAGCCCTGGCTCAAATAGCCTAGCATTAGCTGTTCACGCCATGTCAACTGGTAGGGGCCAGGACATTTATTACAATTTGGTTTACGTAAGTCCGGAGGCCCGCACATGAGATCGGCGAAAAACAGCATGAACAGCTTTCGCCGGATGGTCGCCACTGAGTTCCTCATCGCGAGAACTGAACTAACAACCGGGCAATGAAAGTTTTTATCATAGTGTTCACTACGTGGATAAACGCTTAACCACTTTTTCTTGAGGAGCTTAAATTTATAGTCATTGTGGGCGCGAAATCGTTGACAATCGACCCAGTCAAAGGCTTTTTCCCCAGGAGATTGCACTTGCACAATGAGATCGGCTTCCTGCAATTTTTTGACTAAGGATACGGTAATATTGCCGCTAAACTCATCCTCAAATAACTCCTCAAGGAGAAAGACCACCCCCTGAGAAAAATAATTATTCTCAGTTGCCACATAAACCGGCAAATAGGTACCTCTGGTGTCACCCATCATATTTTCTCCTCTTTCCCGAACAATTAATATCTCTACATAAATAAACACTAAAATAATTATACAATTGATGCCCCACTCACTCTCTCGGCCATGCGAGCTATATTTTAAAAGTAACGTAAATTTTTACTGAAATTATTTACATTGCATGCAATTCAATTACCCGGATGCGCCAATGTTCAATATAATTCCCGTATTTTCGAGGATCGCCATACTCATCAACCTTAACGGCTAACTCTGCTTCACCATGAAGACGAATATCCTTCACCACAATCTGAAGCCATTCAGGAAGATCGGACAACTTTTCCTGTAATACCAGACCCGTCAGATCGGTGTCCGCAATCACGGTACCATCTGACAGACGGCGATTGACCGAAATGGTTAGCGCCGCTTCAGAGTGCTCATCCTCGAACAGCGGCTCTCCCGCATGGATGACTTTATACCAGGCCTGCTCACCCGCAGTTTGTATGCCCTCCTCCTGGCGAAATTTCTCCAGCCATGCGTTATCCCGCGCTTCCTTTTGCTGCTTGATCTTGTGCATCGCATCCTCGACTCGCTGATTGGCGCGGTTAAGATGGCGCTCAAATTCCTCCTGAGATAGCCGGCGTTCGCCGCGTATCGTTTCGCTAATACCGGCCAGAAAGGCCGCCTTATCAACATGAACATCTTGTTCATTCCGCTGTTCGAGTACGCCCAAAATGTCAAACCCCATCGCCATCCCGGCGGCAAAATCGGCCAGTTCATCGTCGGTTGCCGGCAGTGCGGGATGCTGTGCTTGCTTAAGGCTCGATTGCAATTTTCTGGTTACTACTTGCCACTGCGCATTTTTCTCTTCCAGCTGATTGGCACGCACGGTGAGCGCCTGGAGTTCCTGTTGTTGCTTGCCATTGTTCTCCATTGCCGCGGCGAGCTGTTCAGAAGCCGCCTGGAGGGTAACGAACTGCTGCTGTACTTCACGGTGTCGCAAAGCGAGTTGAGCCTTCAATCTCTCTACCTCATTGCGCGATAGCTGGAAATTTTCGCGTAAATCAATCTCTGCGGGACTCAGTGACGCATGTTGCCTTAACGCCTTAAACCAGCGCCCCAAAATCTGGGGATCGGGTAAAGAGGGATTCTTACTGGCCCCAGCCACTAACTTGTCCCGGTCTTCCGCTACCGTTGGCGCCTGCTTATCCGTCGGTTTAGAAGGCGTAATCGCAGGTGATGTCATTCGCTTATCGGCGGCAACAGCCGGTGGTACTCTTTTTTTTCTTGTTGCCGCCGGAGGCGGAGCTTTAGATTTCTCACCGGGCAGCGATCGCTGTACAGCAGATTTTTGACGCGGCGCAGAAGATTTGTCTTCCTCCGCTTGTGGCTGAGACGGGGATGTAATGGCTTTATTTTCATCATTGCGTGACGTCCATTCACGAGCATAGTTCAACACATCCGCCCGTGAAGATGAAATCAAAACGATACCCATCATCAGGACCAAAACGTTCCCTGCTCTACGATCCATTAAATATTCTCACCCGTTGGCTTCACGGCGAGGCTATTGAGCATTTCGGCGCGGACCTCCGAGCATAATTTTACCGCCTGAAACTTATACAAAGCGTCAATGGCATTACGCGTTTCAGGATTAACGGAACTTCGTACGTTGGTATAGCCGGAAGCGCCGAGCATCACTCGCTCAAAGCGAGACTTGAGCTCGACATGTTTAATAGGGTTAATCGACTCCAGCGCCCTGAGTTCTTTTTCGCACTGCACCATATCCAACTCCCCGTCTGAAGTCGTGGGGGGATCCACGGATTCCATGGAAGAGGTAACCTGTGACGGAATGTTTTTTGCGACGCAACCCGTTAAAAATGTACCTGCGATGATCGCTGCTATACATCCTGATTTAAACATTATTTAATGCACTCCAGTATATGATTTATTAATGCCTTCTTTCCTGAAAATAAAGCAACAGGAAGCAAGCAGATTCTTATAAAGAACATTCAAATGGTTATTTGATCCATGAATAAATAGCAGCCCAGAAAAGTTAACCAACTGACATTTTGCGTAAAGCAGTAATAACTCATCAGCCCGGGTTTTAATCATATTCCAGAAGAAAAGTGGTGACGCATTCAAAATCTCCTTCTCTGACCAGATGATGTACTGGTGCGGAAATAAAGGCCTGAAAATTTAAAAAAGTATCTCCCGCCTTCAATGCTGCCGGCCGCATAGGGACATTGGGTTTTACCGGCGTACCGTTCTCATCTTCCAGCGCAATGGCAATACCACTCGCCGTTCCGCTGACGGCGAATAGCCCTGGCTGAGCGCTATCCTCAGTTCCCATAAAGGTTACGGTCACCGTGTCGCCCAGCGAGAGATCGCACTCCGTCAACCAGATTGAAAAACGCTCGCGTTCGCTGCGGGGATATTTCATAAATGTCTTAGAAGGCACGTTACGAAAATCGACAATCTGATCTTCTGAATCCACGTGTAATTCACAAGGGTCGGCAATCAGATTCCCGGAGAAATGAACGTCAGTATCGGCATGAGTGACCGACACACCAGTCAGCACAAGCAGCAGAGGAAAGCTTGCCAGGCTGAGTACGCGCACGATATTTTTTTTCATTATTCGTACTCCAGGCCGATATTCACCACGCTGCGCCATTCATTAGCCATCAGCGGCGCGGGAAGACGCCATAGCTGAGCCTGCACCACCAAATCGTTGCGTCCCGGATAGAGAATCTGCGGTCGACTCTGGATCGCGGGTCGTAAGAGTTCTCCCTGTCGGTCGCTAAGGCGCAACGCGACCCCTTCTACGCCACCATGCACCCGGAAAAAGCGGTCATCCATCGGTTCTGCTTCCCCATAGATAGTCAGTCTTACCGCAGACTGTCCGTTTAACATCGTGGCGCCGCGCATCATTTGGCGATCGCGCATAAACGAGTATTCTCCCGGGCAACGATCTAATTTGATGTACACCAGTACTGATGGCGTAACGCTACCCGGCCGTTCCAGTCCCCAGGCAACGGTGCTGCCCAAATCGATCTCTTGTTCTGCCGACTCAGGCAGCAGCGCGCACGGTGACGCAACAAGCGTTCCGCTTGCGCGAATGCCGCCATTCAGGCCATCGGTATCCCAGTTAGCGGCGCTCGCCGCGGAAACGACTCCAGCCATCAAAAGCCACAACATGAGGGTGGTATGACCAAATCCTTGTTTCATCAGGCTTCTCCTGTGTTCAGCTTCGGCGTCCATCAGCTTGCCGGGGTATCCGCAGCCCGGCAGATGTTACCGCTGCAGCTAAACCGCAGGGTTGGCTTACCGCCGAAGTCGTTAATCGTGGTGACATGCGGCACGGTATAGTGCGCGCTATTGACCATCGAGGTGGACTTCGGCGGTACCATCACCGTTTGAAATCCGCTGGCCACCGCCACTTTCGGCGCAGCGGTAATCCCGATCACCGTCATGTAATAGGGCGTCGGGTTTTCTACCCGATAACCGCCGTTCACTTTATGCAGCACCAGTTGGTTATCCCAGCGGCTATACTTCTCCGGCAGAATGGCTTTGGGGCGATAGAACAATTTTATTTTGGTGTGTAACGCCAGCTGCATCACGTTGGGTCGCTCGCTTTTTGGCGGCACCTCGCGCACGTTGAAATAAAAAATGCTCTCTCTGTCCTGAGGTAACATCGCGGCATCCGGCATGGCGTTGATACGCATCATGCTCTTCCCTTTCGCTTCAAGACGCTGCAGCGGCGGAACAACCACCAGAGGACCGCTGATTTTTTTCCCGTGTTCATCCTCAATCCATCCCTGCGCCAGGTACGGCATTGACGTACTGTCGTTAGTAATACTCAGGGAAATGCTCTTTTCCGAACCGGGGAAAATCGCCCGCGTTCTGTCCAGCGCAATCGCTGCCCCGGCTTCGTTAACCAGACCTGCCGCCAGGCTTGCCAGCACTATCGTCATCGCTATCTTTTTGCTTTTCATTACATCACCATTCACTTTCTCAGCCGCGAGTGACCGGCTTGCACGGCAGCAATAGCTGCTGTGCAGGGATAACCCGTGGCAGTACGACTTCACACTGAGCGGAACCACTCCAGTGCACGGTTAAGCGTTCATCCGGATTTACGCCGGTCAACCAGGCCAGTCCGCTGTCGCTGACCATCCCCAGTTCGCGATCTTTTGCGTTATGTACCGTGGCGCCGAATGGCGGATGGCGCCCATCTTCCTGGCTGAGGATGGCCACGACCTTAGAGCCTTTCAGCACATCAAAACGACGGAACCCGATGGCCCCTTCAGTCAGGGCGAGTTCAACAACCGGCGTTCCGCCAGACTCGACATCGTCTGGCAGGCGATTAACGTCAATCTCAGCGCGGGTTCGATAGTAATTTGGCACCCCAGGGATTACCGCGATGCCAAAAGCATTGGTATGGCCCTGAAAGCCCACCGGAACACCGCTTACCCCATCAGTACTGACCATCAGACGAGTCCCACCCTGTACCCCACCAGGGTGCAGCGCCACGCCTTCAGCGGTCGCGGTCATACCGCCGCTGGCGGAAATACCAAACGAGGAGTACTGGCTTTGCGCCCAGTTAAAGTTGGTGGTGACATCCGCCATATTGCCCAGGTGCGAGTAGTACCCGCTCATCTGGCTGCGAGTTCCTTCCCCACCGCCGACGCTGTTGCCGGCGTTGATGCTGTAATAGTCGTTGTTATCCAGCCTTTGGCTCCAGCTGGCATTTTGTGTATAGCGGTCGCGGCTCATGCTGCCGTTATAGCCAACGGTTCCCGATCCAAACGGCATCGTCAGTGAGATATAGGCGCTGTCGTCCTTACGCCCGTTAAATTCACTGCGGGCGGCGTTGAGGGACAACGACAGATGCCGCCAGTCGCCGAGGTCAAAATATTTATTCAGCGACACGCTGTAGCGATCGGTCGCCGGGCGGTTCCAGTAAGTCTGATGCGACCAGTTGATGTGCGTCGACAGGCGCAGGTCTGCGAAATTTTTGGTCGCCTGGAGGGTATAAAGCTCTTTGCTATTCCCGACGTAGCCTTCCCGATAGCGCATATCCAGATATTCACCCATGGTGAGATAGTTGCGCTCAGAAAAACGGTAGCCGGCAAACGTCACTTCACTATTGATTTCATCAAAACGTTTGGAGTAGCTCAGGCGCCAGGATCGCCCTTGCCTGTTTTTATCATCCGGGAAACGCGCGCTGGCATGAGTCACGTCAGCAGAAAGTGTTCCGAAGGCGTTCATATCACGACCCGCCCCCACCGCCAGGCTGTTGTAGTCCTGGGAAAAAATGCCACCTCCGTACAGTGACCACGCGTTGGTAAGCCCCCACGAGAGCTCACCTGTGGCGAAGTATGGTCCCTGAGTGCTGTGGTTATAATCGCGTGGACGACCGGTGGTCATTTTATAACGCAGCTGGCCAGGGCGCGTCAGATAAGGAACCTGAGCCGTTTCAACCGAGAATGTCTGCACGGAGCCATCCTGCTCTTCAACGCGAACATCCAGACGTCCGGTCAGGGCGCTGTTGAGTTCCTGAATACGAAACGGGCCAGCGGCAACCGTCGTTTCATAGATGACTCGACCCTGTTGGCTGACCGTCACTTTGGCGTTGGTACGGGCAATGCCGGAGACTTCAGGCGCGTAGCCTCGAAGTTTAGGCGGCAGCTGGCTTTCATCGCTCGCCAGCGACAAACCGGTATAGCGCCAGGAGTCAAAGAGATCGGAAGAGAGATAATCCTCACCAACGGTGAGTTTCGACATCATTCCAGGTAACGCGCGATAGGCGTAGAAACGACTCCAGTCAAAATTACGTGAATTTTTATCCGCGCGTCCGGTCGTATTGTAATAGCTCCCCTGATAATCCCCCCTCAGGCGCCAGGCACCCAGGTTAACGCCTGTTGTACCACTGATACTGGCACTCTGGCTCTGATTACCCTGACGAGGCCAGGTGACGTTGGTATTCAGGTTATAGTCAACCAACATCCCGGGGATGCCCTCTTCCCAGCGGGAAACAGGCAGCCACGAAGCATCCTGATATTCCAGCCAGGCCTGGGGGACCGCAATTTGCAGGGAAGATTCTGACAGATCGCCGCGCAGGACGACGCCTTCAAGAGCGGAAAAATCAGCGCAACGCCCCTCGTCGAGCCACTTAATCATGTTGAGCGCGTCATCCCGCAGACCGAGAAGTTCGACCTGCGCAGGCGTCAGACAGGTTTCTACAACCACCCCATCGTCACGGGTTCTTTCAATAAAAGAAATTTCCTGGTCAGAAATACCGTGCTCATTTAAATGCATGCTGAGCGTATAGGTTCCGGGCATAATATAGCCGGCCCGGGAAAAGCGCGATAAGTCGATATTTTCCCGGTCTTCCGAGTCCAGAATATCAATATTAAATTCTACCGCCACTACCGGTGATGTAGAACCCAAAATGGCAATAGCAATGTAAATACCCAGACGTCGCAGGTAAAAAGCTGGTGGTCTGCTTTTTTTCATTTTTTAAAATCCATTTATTGCCTGGTAGAATTCACCGGCGGGAAGTGTCAATCCCGGAAATAATTTAGATGAGAGGCTCATCTGTTTTTATCATTCATATTTCCCGCTACTGATAGGTCACCATGAAACGAATAATTCCGTACCAGTCGCCTTCTGACAACGTTTTTCCACCGCGCACTAACGATAATAAATAACGTAATTCATTATTTTCATTTTGGATCATGACGGCAGGCATCGGTATTCCATCACGCGCCACATCGCCAGCCTGATTGTGGATACGCAGTCCAAGCCCCTGCGCCTCGCCATTGACTTTAAAAATATCCGGGCGGAATATCTCCGTTTCGCCACTAAAGGTAATATTTACGCTTTGCCATAAACCGCCGCGAATCCGTTCCAGTGAGCAATTCACCAGCCGAACCGCAAAAGGTTTGATGACCGCTTTGCCTTCCTGATTAAGATCGCTATACGAGATCACGCCGAATGGAATCTCCTGCCAGATATCGTCGGTATGAATAGAACAGGCCGACTCCTGAATTTGACCATTCATTGTAACCAGGCCCCGCCCCTGGTCGGATGCCTGAGACAGCGGTGATATGCCTAATAACAAACTCAACATCAGAGAACGCGATATATTTACCATGACTGTGCTCCTGAATATCGGGCTGCAAATGCAGCCCGAATAAAGCTACATGAGAACAGGACTCACCTTATTCATAAGCCAGGGTAAAGTTGGTCACCGCTTCAAAATCACCCGGAGTGACGTTGGTTACGGTAGAGATTTTTTCGAGGTAAGCGCTGAAGTTTAGGGTATTGTCGCCAATGCCCAGGCCGCGACCGCTAGTAGGTACCAATAAAGTCACGGGTTGACCAGAACCATCTTCAATACGCACGCCGGCGCCAGCGGCCTGACCGGAAATAGCCAACATGGTCATATCTCCTGGGACATTACCGCCAGCAAAGGTCACTTTAACGGTGTTATACATCGGGTCGCCGTTTGAATCCTTCTCGAAGGAGCAGTTTTCCAGCTCGATGTCGAACGGACGAGGAGTGGAAATACCGCCGTTATCTAAATGAGTATTGGAAATCTGACCCAGTTCAATACGCTGATCGCCGTAACCATTTTTGATTGAGCATGGTGCATCAATAATGGAACCCCAGAAAGTCACCTTGCCGCTTCCCTGATCGGCCTGAGCTGCGAAAGAGGCGACACCCATAGTGAGAACAACAGCAGATGCAATTTTGCTAATTTTCATAATACATTCCGTTATATTAAAAGTTACTGGATAACCATCCTGGAAATAACATCAGAAGATAATAACGCATATTTATGCTGACAAAATACCGCTATATCCTCTTGAGTTATGTGTATTCCTGACAGCGAAATCATACTAACTTGAAAAAGCTTACAATTGAACATATGCATCTACCACATGGGGCATTACGAGCTAATAATTTCATTAAAAAATAATTTGCAGGATAAAATCTCGCAAAAGCAGTTTAATACGACAATGTATGTAAAAATATTACCAATAATTTAAAAAAATATATTCACAACTTAAAAAAATTTCATCGACAGCATCACGCAATTAAAAAAACCATGTATTTCATACAATTGCAAAAGATCGATGCGCTTGTGGAATATTAGGACTCATCCGTAAGAAAATTCCTAATACATATTGTAGGAAGCGAAGTTTAAAAGCTGAAAAATCCTATGAAAGGGCAGGATTTCTTTATAGAGAGGAGCGCGGAGAGGCTATATTTTACCAGTTGGTCAAAATTCCCTCTGCGGAAGAAATAACCTTATAGAGATGTTGGTCATGCGATCATGATCCACAGCAATATCTTATGCGGTATCTTGCAGGGTTAGAGGAAAGGAATAACCAGGTAGCCGACTCGCTGCCGTAGTGAATCGTCAGGGTGATATCGCAGGCCAGAGAAAACCGCATACCCCTACAGCAAGAGGTGTTATTTTGCCTGTTCCTTGTTATTCTGCTGAATTGTTGTCCAGGTGATTATCATTCAGCGTGGTGATTTTTCAGACGCTGCCCTGGCGCTTGCCGACTCACACTCCAGACCAAAAACGCGGAGAGCGGCAACCCCATTCACACCTGCCCTGCAGGTGTTTTTTCCACAGGGAGATTAACCGTGAAATTTGCATCAGTGCCTTTCAATCAAAATCAGGTGGGATGGCCGCTTAATGAAGAAGATCTTTATCGACAGCCCTCGCTGAGCGGCGACATTAAAGCTGACTGGGTGATTATCGGCTCCGGCTATGCCGGCGTAAGCTTTGCCCGCAGGCTGGCCAGCCTCAATCCGCAGCTGAACATCGTGCTCATCGACGCCGAATGCGCCGCGACCAGCTCCTCGGCGCGAAATTCCGGCTTTATCATCGGCCTGCCGCACAATATCGGCAGCTCTACCGCCGAGCTGAAAAAAGCGCAGGATTACCGCGCCCTGCTCCAGGAGGGGATCCGCCTGCTCGATGAAACGGTGACCGAGCACCAGATTGCCTGCGAATGGGAAAACGTCGGGAAATACCACTGCCAGATAGATCCGTCCAGCGAAGCCATTATGCAGGAGTATGTGGATAACCTGCAGCTGATGCAGGAGCCTTACAGCCTGCTGGACGGCGAAGCGCTGTACCAGAAGCTGGGAACCCGCCTCTACAGCAAAGGAATTTACACCCCCGGCTGTATTCTGGTGAACCCGGCGAAACTGATTGCTGGCCTCGCGCGTCATCTGCCGGAAAACGTCACGGTTTACCATCAAACCCCGGCGCTGGCTATGCGCCAGGAAAACGGCGGCGTCAGGGTGACGACGCTGCAGGGCACGATCCGCGCCGACCAGGCGATGCTGGCGACCAACGCGCTCTCCCGCGAACTCTCGCCCACCGTGAGCCGCCAGGCGTCAATGGCGACCTACGCCAGCATTACCGCCCCGCTCACCCCTGAACAGCGCCAGCGTCTGCCGGCAATGGAAAGCTGGGGATTAACGCCGGTCAACGCGATCGCCGGCGCCACGCTACGCTATACCCACGATCATCGTTTTCTGGTCCGCCAGCATGTCGATCCGGCATTGCGGGGAGTGATTACCGCCGGACAGACCGCCAGCGCCGCGCGCCAGCATCTGGCGCTGTTCCATACGGCCTATCCGCAGCTGCAGGATGTGCCGCTGGAGCGAACCTGGTCCGGGACCATCAGCGTCACCCGCAACGGCGCGCCGGTCTGGGGGCGTCTTGCGCCGCAGATCTGGACCGCCGGGGGCTGTAACGGCGCCGGCGTATCTAAACAGACTATCGCCGGGACGCTGCTTGCCGATCTGGCGATGGGCCAGGACAACCCGCTGATCGCCGCGATGCAGTCGCTCGGCCAGGCGAACGTTATGCCGCCTTCGCCATTCCTCGATATCGGGGTGGCGGGCGCATTATGGAAAGAGCGTTATGTGGGGCGCAAAGAGATGCCCGCGTAGTCGCTGTCTGACAGGTTTCACTGCCCGGGCGTGAAACCTGTTGTTTGGGCTACTCCGGGATCGCTTCATCTTTACGCAGGGTCAGGACCTCGAATCCATCCGCGGTGACGGCGACGGTGTGCTCCCACTGCGCGGACAGTTTTTTATCGCGGGTGACCACCGTCCAGCCATCTTTTTTGGTTTTAATCCGGCTATCGCCCTGGTTCACCATCGGTTCAATGGTAAACACCATCCCCTCCTTGAGCACGGCGCCGGTTCCCGGTATGCCGTAATGCAGCACCTGGGGATCTTCGTGCATCTCTCTGCCGACGCCGTGGCCGCAGTACTCCCTGACCACGCTGTAGCCGTTACCTTCGACATAAGTCTGGATCGCATGGCCGATATCGCCCAGCGTCGCGCCCGGCCTGACGACCTTGATCCCTTTCCACATCGCTTCGTAGGTTTTCTGCACCAGCCGACGGGCCAGCGGTGAAACCTCGCCAATCAGATACATTTTGCTGGAATCGGCAATCAGCCCCTCTTTTTCCAGCGTAATATCCACATTCACGATCATGCCGGATTTCAGATGCTCGCTCTCCTTTGGCATACCGTGACAAACCACTTCGTTGATCGACGTATTCAGCACGTAGGGGAAATCATACTGCCCTTTGCTGGCCGGGCGCGAATGCAGATCGTTGACGATAAAATCCTCTACCCGGTTGTTGATGGCCATGGTGGAGATACCGGGCTGAATAAAGGTATCCAGCATGTCGAAAACCGAGGCCAACAGCTCACCTGCGCGGCGCTGTCTGGCCAGCTCATCCGCGGTCTTAATGGGAATTGATAGCATTGATCACCTCCAGCAACCGGTCAGAGCCGGACTTGAGCATCAGCAGCTTAATTTGCTGATGGTTAAGTTCGGGATAGAGCTCGCTCATCATACCCAGACGGATCCAGTACTCCGCCTGCGCGTTGACCGAACGCGACATCGCCTTGCTGGCGTCACGAATATCGTCGTGCAGCAGGTCGGAAATTTTTACAATGCCCATTTATACGTACCGTAACAATTTATATATGTTTCGTATATTACGCCTCCCCGCTCAAGCAGACAACGTTTGCCGTCAGAAAGCAGAAAACGGGGTTGCGGTTTTTGTCGCCCGCGCTACGGCTGGTTAAGGTTCAGAGCCACTATCTGGATGTTCCGAGGTTCAACAACGGTGCCTTTCGTCGTCACAAATGCATTGTGGACGACGTCCCCGCTCTCTTTATCCACCAGCGCAATATGCGGTTCATCATGCAGGATATTTTTATGCCCCCACGCCATCAGGGAAAACAGGATCGGCGCCAGGCTGCGGCTTTTTGGCGTAAGGATATACTCATAACGTTCGCGCACGCCTTCTTCCTGATAAGGCGTTTTGCTCAGTAAACCCAGTTCCGTCATTTTCTTTAACCGGTTTGCCAGCGTCTGCTTAGGCATTTTTGTATGCGAGCGGATCGTTTCAAAGCGCGTCACGCCGTAGAAAGCCTCTCTTAAAATCAACAAAACCCACCGATCTCCCAGGATTTCCGCTGCCGCAGAAAGCCCGCAAAGCTCCGGTAATAGGTAGGCAACTGAATTATTTTTTGACATGTCCGCTTTCGCTCTTTAATCTGAGTATGAATTTTAGACCTAGCTTATCAAGGAGAATACAATGCCCTTCGTCAATGTACAAACCATTAAAGGAATAATGAACCCGGAGCAAAAAAAAGAGCTTTTACGCCGCATGACCGATCTGATTGTCGAAATTGAAGGGAAAGGCGATCCCGAGTTCCGCCGTTCAGTCTGGGTTCGCATTGATGAGCATGAGCCGGAACAGTGGAGTCTGGGCGGCATACAGCCCACGGCTGAAGCGATCGCGGCAAAATTTTCGTCTGCTCAATAGCTCTGCAAGGTAGCGTATTTATCGATTTACGCCTCGCCCTGTCGCCGAAATGCCAGCAGCGAGGCCCGGCTTTCACCACAATGCCGGCAACAAGTCCAGCGTGTCAGCTACCAGCGCCCGCCTGTCGTTGCCTGGCTTCCAGATAGTGACCATCGTTTGGCCGATCCCCTGATTGCCAACTTCGGTGCGCAAGGTTGTGACGTTTTTCCAGCGCGCCGCATTCATGTGCGTCGGCAAGAATCCCCAGCCGCAGCCCTGTTCAAGCAGGCCACGCAGCATCTCCAGGTCGTTGGTGAAGATGGTATGTCCTGAAATTTGCAGACGGCGGGCCACGGGCTCGTCAGTATCCGGGTGCATAATCACCTGCGGCGCCAGCGAAAGTTCCAGCAGGGATAGCGGTTGTTTAGCGCCGGGAAAAAGCGCTTCGGCGGCGTAAAAATCCATCTCGATTGCCCCTAAGGCGCGCCACTCCATAGCGTCTCCCACGCTACGATGGCGCGCCTGGCAGATCCCCAGGTCGGCCTGCCCGCTCGCCAGCAGCTTTTCCGCCTCGTCGCGCGACGCGTTTATCAGACTCAGACGAACGTTGCGCTGGGCCATAGCGCTAATCAGCCCCTGCAGCAGCGTTCTGGGGGTAAAGGGATCGTAGACCAGGGTCATGTCCTGCGTGGCGCTGTTCGGCACCGCCCTGGCAAACGCTTCAAACGCTTTCACCTGGCGCATCAGCAGGTGCGCCTGCCGCTGCAGCTGCTCACCTTCCGGCGTCAGGCGCAGGCTTCGCCCTTCGCGCAGGAACAGCGCATACCCCAGGCCATCTTCGAGGAACTCAATTAAATCGCGCAGCGTCGTCCGGTCCTTGCCCAGCTGGCGCGCCGCTTTCGCCAGGCTTTTACACTCAACCACGGCGGTGAAGGCCTCCAGCTGGGCAAAAGAATATATCAGGCTCGGCATACGGCCCTCCATTCAGTTGTTGTGGGGGATTTTCCCCCATGATGCGTTTTTTATTATAGGCCGCGTTTTTTTAAGCTGAACACCTTCCTGAGCTGAACGAGTAAAAATATGAAAAGCAAAGTGTTTAACCCTGGCCTGCTGTCTGGCGTTGTTATCAGTCTCTGCAGCGTCCTGCTGGCGCCCGCCGCGCAGGCCGCCTGTACCGGCACCGAACTCAGCGTCTGTCCCGCCCCCTTTGATGCGCCGCTTCCGGATCCCCACAACATGCTCACCTGGAGCCAGACCGACCGGGTAATCGGCTTTCGTAACGACTACCGCAATTACGCTGGCGATGTGTTTCATCACGGTAATGCCGTGCCGTTGCAGGCCGCGGCGAAACGCTTAACCGACGCAAGCTATCGGGTGAACGGTCAAACCTGGAATCTGCAGGATTACCTGCGGCGCCAGAACGTCAGCGGCATGCTGGTGCTGAAAAATGGCAAAGTGGCCTGGAAATATCTGGCAGAAGGCAATACCGACACCACTCTCTGGACATCGCGCTCGGTGGGCAAATCCGTGGTTGCCACCCTGGTGGGCGTGGCGATTAAACAGGGCAAAATTCACTCGCTCGACGATCTCATCACCCAGTATGAACCCGACCTGAAAGGCACCGCCTGGGACGGTGTGACCCTGAAGCAGCTGATTAGCCACACCTCCGGGGTGGCGTGGAATGAGGACTACACTAATCCGCAATCGGACTTCGCCCGGCTTACCGAGTGTGAAGCCAGACCCGGCGCCTATGACTGCGTACGTCAGTTGGTGTCCGGCCTGCGCCGCGCGCATCCTGCCGGCGAGAACTGGTCTTACTCCTCCGGCGGCGCATGGCTGCTGGGGGATGTGCTGGAACGCGCCACCGGCATGACGCTGGCGGCATATCTGGAAAAAAGTATCTGGCAACCCTACGGTATGGCGAGCGACGGCGTGTGGCATGCCTACACAAAAGGTGAGCACGATGTGGGCGCGCACGGCTTTAACGCCACGTTAGAGGATTGGGGGCGCTTCGGTGAGTTCATTCTGCATAACGGCCTGCTGCCGAACGGCGAGCAGATCTTGCCGGAAAACTGGGTTGCCGAGTCATCACGCTGGACTCGGGCGGCAGGCTCGGTGTCCGCGGCGCATCCACACGGTATTTACGGCTACCAGTGGTGGAACAATGAAGTGCCGGCCAATGCGACCAACGTTGAACCTGCGCCGCAGGCATCCCTTCAACATTCGCTGTGGGCGCTGGGCATTTTTGGTCAGATGATAATGGTTAATCAGGCGGAAAATCTGGTCATCGTCCAGTGGTCGACCTGGCCGCAGGCTGAGCCCGCCTTCAGCGCCCAACCGCTGGAAGCCTCGCTGATGTTTAGCGCGATAGCGAAGGCACTGCATTAACCCCGTCGGTGCTGAGCGCCTGAATCAGGGGCCTGGCACCGTCGCCGGCGGCAGAACGTTCACGTTTACCCATAAGCTCCCCGTCCGCTCCAGGCCCGAGCGGACGGGAGGCGTGAAGGTTAATCGACTCTACATACCACGGTGGCATGATCCCACCATGCGTTCTCATTAATATTCACCTCAAGAACCGTAAATTGCTCCGCACGAATCTCGTCCAGCAGGGCCTGGAGCGGTCGCAACGTACGCCAGGGTTTGCCCTCTTTAAGTAAATGATGGCGGATAGGATCGTACGCGAGAATATCCTCGGCATGACGCGGGGTTCCGCACATGGAGCCGATCACCAGTCGTCCTCCGGGTTTCAGTAATCTTCTGACTTCGGCAAAGCAGAGGTGGCGGGCATCGTCAATCAGGCAATGCACACAGCTGCCATCAACAATGAGCTCAAACGTCGCATCCTGACACTGATGAATATGGCAGACATCTCCGACAAAAAAATTTGCCGGGAGACCCGCTTGCTGAAAACGATTTTGTGCCCATCGGATCGCGGTTTCGGACCAATCTATCCCCCACACCGAATAGCCTCGTTCCGCAAAATACTGCGCGGCCATCGCGCCATTCCCGCACCCCAGTTCAAGGACAGGCGCGCCGGGTTGGGGGAAATAGTGCTGTAAATGAAGCCAGCTAAAAACGCGCTCCTGCTGTTCTTTGGCCCGGAAATAACCTTCGCCAGCCCAGGCGATAGCGCCATTTGCCAGCAACTGCCGATACTCTTTTTCATAGCGGTTCATAATCAAGACGCCTTTGTCAGCAGCAACGCTCGTCACTTTACGCGCGGTAGAGGCAGGAGAAAAACCAACCGTCAGACACGCTCCGTCATCTCAGGCAGCAATTGTTCAATCACGTCGATAATACTTCTTACCCGCGGTGGGATAAAGCGGGCGTCAGGATAGACCGCATAGAGAACGCGATCGGGTAATCGCCAGGCGGGTAATACCGGTACCAGCCTGCCGGACTGCAAAGCGTGGGCCGCAAGGGGTAACTGCATGCCGCCGATACCGATGCCGGACTCTAACGCCTGCAGCAGCGCTTCGCTGGTGTTAGCCCGAAACACGGTATTGACTTTCATATCAACCGTTTTATCACCCGAGACCAGCCGCAGCGGCGCGTCCTGCGCGATGCCGCTGAACCGCACGTGCGGGTGGGCGGCCAGCTCGCTGACGGCATGCACCGTTTTAAAACCGGGGGCGGCAAAGAGCGCGGTTTCAATACGCGCCAGCACGCGCGCCGCACTCCCCGGCGGCGGTTCACTGCTCAACCGCAGCGCGACATCCACTCCTTCAGCAACCAGATCGGCAATGCGGTCATCAAGAGAAAGCGTCAGACGCAGCTCGGGGTGCATTTTCTGCAGCGCCAGCAGATGCGGCAAAAAGAGCTGCCCCAGGCCGCTCGGCAGCT
The DNA here is from genome assembly GCF_040061795.1 of Klebsiella sp. GN_Kp190. Classification (NCBI taxonomy): domain Bacteria; kingdom Pseudomonadati; phylum Pseudomonadota; class Gammaproteobacteria; order Enterobacterales; family Enterobacteriaceae; genus Klebsiella; species Klebsiella sp. GN_Kp190. Next base: position 46,991 of record NZ_JBEAFN010000028.1, on the reverse strand, counting down.
GCACGTGCACCCGGCCTTGCCACTGGCGATCGGTTGGCTGTAAGCGCCTTTCCGCTTCATGCATCGCTTCCAGCAAAAGCTGCATATCGCGCCGGTAAATTTCTCCCTGCTCGGTCAGCGCCATCGCACGCGTGGTTCGGTGCAGCAACACCACCCCAAGCTCCTCCTCAAGCGCCGCGATCTGCTGACTGACGGCGGATTGTTTCATTCCGCACTGGCGGGCTGCCGCTGAAAAGGATCCCGCTTCTACCACGCGCAGGAAGGTGGCAATGGCGTTGAGCTTATTATTCATTTAATGATTCTGCTTATAAGTGCCATCAGTTTTACGGGATATGCGTGAAAAAAATAATATACCACACTGCCTCTGTCACCCACCCTGGAGAAGCAACGTGAATAAGATACCGCAACCCAAAATCGCCCTGGTCGCCGGCGCCAGCGGCATTATTGGCAGAGAACTGGTGAAAACGCTGTTACGCAATCGCTGGGAGGTTATCGGCCTCAGCCGCCATGCATCGTCCCACCCGGAAAACATTCCCTTCATTCACGTCGATTTACTGGATGCGCAGCACAGCGCGCAAAAACTGCATTCGCTCAACGGCGTCACCCACATTTTTTACAGCGCATGGGCCAACGCCGGGAACTGGGCGGAAATGGTTGAACCGAACGTCACCATGCTGCGCAACCTGGTCAGCAACATCGAGCAAACCGCACCGCTACGGACGGTAAGCCTGATGCAGGGATACAAAGTGTACGGCGCGCATCTTGGTCCGTTCAAAACCCCGGCGCGTGAAAGCGATCCCGGCGTACCCGGGGCCGAATTTAACGCCGCTCAGCTCACCTGGCTCAGCCATTTCCAGCGCGGAAAAACGTGGCGCTGGAACGCGATCAGGCCGGGTGTGGTCGGCAGTACGGTGCCCGGCAACGCCATGAATCTCGCACTCAGCATCGCGATCTATGCTTCGCTATGTAAAGCGCAGGATCTACCGCTGCGTTTCCCCGGTTCGGAAAAAACCTGGCACAGCATTGTCGATCACACGGACGCCGGGTTGCTGGCTGATGCCACGCTCTGGGCCGCGACCTCGCCAACGGCGCAAAACCAGGCGTTCAACGTCAATAACGGCGACATCTGGCGCTGGTGCGAGCTGTGGCCGCGCATCGCGAGCTGGTTTGAACTGGCATCCGCCCCGCCGGTCAGACTGTCATTTAACCAGCTGTTTGTGGATTACCGCTCGCACTGGCGCGAACTGGCCGGGCAGAGTCTGGTGGAAGCGGACATCTTAAGGCTCAGCGACGGTAAATTTGCTGATTTCGTCTTTGGCTGGAACTACGACATGTTTGGCGATGGCAGCAAACTGCGCCGGGCGGGCTTCACTGAAATGCAGGCCACCGACGATATGTTTTTCCGCCTGTTCGCTCAGCTGAGAGCCGCGCGCATTATCCCCTGATAACGCCTCCGCCAGACAGATATTCTGCCACTCTCAAAGAGCCATTAACGCCGCGCGATCAACCCACGCTTCTGTTTTTCGCGCGCGACTCGCGCTTCGCGCTCTGGCTCTCCCCGCTTTTTAATTAAATATAAAACGATAAAAGTTTATTGTAAAACGATAAACACCAGGATAATCTGCGCGCTCTTTCACCGACCAGATTGCCAGGAGAGGCAAGTCATGAACAGAAGTATGCTGCGCGGGGGGTTACTCTCCGGGGCGCTGCGGCGCGCGCCGGCGATGTCAGCCGAGATGTCAGGATTTGCCGGGACGGGCGCGTCAGTTGCTCCACGCTATTCAGGGTCCAGTACACCTTGTATTCATTGCGGTTGTACTCATTTTAAGGAGAAAGCATGATCGGGTATCGATACCGCAGATACTGCAGTGACTGGCAAATCCTGTGCTCAGGCCTGGCTTTTGTCGCGGTGATGGCGGCAGGCATTTATTTGCAACCCGGCTTCAGACCCTTGACCACCCAGGTATCCGGGGACAAAGCGCTGGTTGCCTTTTTAACGCCGCTGCTCAAAGGCGCGCACGGTCACGTCGCCGCAGCGCTCATCACGCCAGGCGGCGTGCGCTATGGTATCTGGGGCAATGATTATGCCAGGCAGTTTGAGATTGGCAGCCTCAGCAAAACCCTGACCGCCAGCCTGCTGATTGATGCCATCCGGCGCGGCGAAGTCACAGCCACGACGCAGGTCGGCGATCTGGTGCCAGAGCTCGTCGGTCCGGCGCGGAATATTAGCCTTGAGGAGCTCGTCTCGCATCGTTCGGGCCTGCCTCCGTTCGCCTCATCGCTCACGCAGAAAATCGCCATGCTTACCGCCATTGTGAGACGAGAAAACCCGTGGAGCTACGATCGCCAGGAGCTGGCGGAAATGATTAACCGGGCGCGGATACCGAAGGTCAAAATATTTGATTACTCCAATTCCGGGTTTGCCCTGCTGGGGCTAGCGCTGGAACGCGCCTCTCACCGTACATTCGCGGCGTTGCTGGTACAGCGCGTTTTTGCACCGGCCGGGATGACCCGTTCGCTTGTGGCGCAAGAGACGACGCCGCCTGACGCGGCATTTATGCCGGGCTGGTCAGCGTCAGGTTTACGCGAAGCGCCGTGGATCTTAAAGGCCTTCTCGCCTGCGGCCGGCGTACGTTCCACTATTGTCGATATGACGAAATATGCCCAGGCGCTTATGGCAGGAAAACTGGCCGGAAGCCAGGGCATGGCGCCGCGGTTCGCGACCGACGATCCCGATTCACGGGTAGGCTATTCATGGTTCACCACCGCTATCAAGGGACGGGATATTATCTGGCACGATGGTCAGTCCGCGGGCTATGCCGCCGTGATGGCCTTTGACCCCGAGCGTAAAACCGCCGTCGTGATCCTCTCAGATACCGCATGGCCGGTAATTGTGCCGGCAATCAAATTGCTGCTTTCCACGCTATCCGACGTTAAGGAAGAACGATGAACTGGATTAATATGCTGTGGGCGATATTGACCCTGCTGTCAGTGGCGGTCTTTATTTCCGGAAACGGGTTTGCACGGTACAAAGTACGCCTTATTAATTATGTTCTCTTCACCTTCATTGTTATTTATATTGCCGAGTCATTACAAACCATCGATAACCTGAGTAAAACAGGCTACCTGATGCGAATGTTGACTTGGACAATACAGGCGGCGTTTATTGCCATCGGTCTGTTTAGCGTCTGGCAGCGCCCGTGGTTCCGCGGCCCGTCGCGACGGGCGGCCGGACTACACGTTGTCTTATCTCTGCTCCTTATGTCATGCTTAGGCGTGCTGGTTCTGTAATCGCACCATTATTCAGGAAGGTTAAAGGTGAAAAACGCACGAAACAAACTCAGTCTGTTCTTACTGGCTGGAATATTACCGCTGTTTTTTATTCTGGCGGTCATTACGCCAGTGTGGATCTATTTTACCGGCGAGTCGTTTTTCCTCGCAAATATGCTTGAGTTTGCCGAGGTTCCGCTCGGTAATGAAAGCGGTCTGACGGCACCGACTTTTAAACTGCTGGCGCTGCTGGCGATACTCTATTTACCCGCCGGGCTTTTCGCCTGGGCGATCTGGCAGGGGATCCGCGTCACTCAATACGTCAGAAAACGCACCATTCTGAGCCTCGACCTGGCGCTGAGGGTAAGAAAAATCGCGCTGGCGATGCTGGGGATGGGGCTCCTGCTGCCGCTGTTTCGCTTCCTAGTGCCGCTGGTTTTTTACTGGCCGCATCCTTATACCCAGATCGTTCTTTTACTTAGCGATTTTGTCCTGCTGCTGACCGGCGGCTTGTTATTTGTGACGTTTCACTCCATGCTCGAAGGGATCAGAGCGGAAAATGAGAATAAGGAGTTTATCTGACTATGGCGGTAGTGGTTAATCTGGACAAATTGCTGGTAGAGAGAAAAATGACGTCCAGAGCGCTGGCGGCCTATGTAGGGATTACCGAGCAAAACCTGTCTTTGCTCAAATCAGGAAAGGTGAAAGGTATCCGCTTCGATACGCTGGCAAAAATCTGCCAGGCGCTGGAGTGCCAGCCAGGCGATATTCTCGCCTGGGAGGCGGATTAACGCCCTTTCTCGATCGTGCAGGCCCACTGCTGGCTCATGCTGCTCTGGCTGGTGGCGATTTGCAGCGACAGGCTGGCGTCAAGGGTATGCGTGACGCTGTATTCAAGCACCACATCATCCAGATCGCGGGCGACGCGCTCAATGCGAAACAGAGCCTGGCCGGGTTCAATATTGAGCAATCCCGCCGTGCGGCTATCGCAGCACACCGGCGTATAGCGTTCCGTGGCGTTGGCCGGCGAGTAGCCGAACGTTTCCCGCAGCTGCTTATACAGCGATCGGCTGCCGTCCACGTGGCTCAGATCGTTATAGATACGGCCATTAAGCCAGGTCAGCACATGGCCAACCGGCCGGTCGCCCTGCACTAACAGCCGCTCCAGACGCATCAACTGGCAGCCTAAATCCAGCCCCATTTGCTCCGCCACCTGGCGGTCGGCCATGGTCGAAATCAGCGACAGAACTTCCACGGCTATCTCCCCCGGCGGAGCAAAGGTGGTCAGTACGTCCGGGAGGTCGGTGTAGTATTTCTGCAGCGCATCGCGGTTAATAAACGTCCCTTTACCCTGTTCGCGGTACACCATGCCAATACTGGCCAGCGAATCTATCGCCTGTTTAATGGTACCGCGCGCGACCTTAAACTCCCCGGCGAGCAGCAGTTCGCCCGGGAGTTTATCGTCATAGGTAAAAGAGAGGATCCGCTGCAGGATAACGTCTTTTATCCTTAAATAGAGAGGGAGTCCATCCGACTCAAACATACTTGTGCTCCAACTCAGAGGTAGTGTATCTGGCTCCTGTAAGCGCTAAGTATATCCTGATTTATCTCCTGATTACCGTCTATGTTTGCGCTGGCGAGAATGGGCGGCGTGCGCGCATTTTCCAGCATGATTTCGCAAATACGTAATACCAGGCTGTTAGCGATGGTCGCGCCCATGATGGTGGAGAGCGGCGCGGCTTTCTGCGCCATCCCCGGCAGGCTCACCGCCGCATCGCCATACTCGCAGTGGTTATCAATGGTGATATCGGCCACATCCACCAGCAGCTTGCCGCTGGAGTGGCGCGACGTCACGCGCGCCGCCGTCGCCAGGCTGGTAATCGCGATAACCTTTGCGCCGCACGCTTTCGCCGCCAGCGCGACATCAATGGTAATCGCGTTGCGTCCCGACACCGAATGGATCAGCAGCGTATCTTCAGCCCTTAGCGGCGACTGCTCCACCAGTACCCGACCGAGGTGCTCCACATTTTCCACCGCGCTGGTGAGGGTTAACGGCCTGACGTTAAGCATCAGCGCAGGCGTAAAAAGCGGATTGATGATGGCCAGGCCGCCCGCGCGATAGCTCATCTCCTCCGCCAGAATCCCGGCGTGGCTGGCGCCAAAGACGAAGATGTTGCGCTGCCCCATAATGCTGTGGGACATGATTTCCGCCGCCCGGGTGAGTTCATCGGGGCGCTGCTCAAGAAAAGCCAGCTTCTGGCGGATCTGACTGTAGTACTGTTTCAGGGCCTGACTCATAGACTTCCTCCCGATATCAGAACGCCAGCAGGCGGGTCAAAAGATGAATGACTGGCGCGAGGACAAACATATCGCTGTCGCCTGCCCATAGCGCGGTATCCGGGATCGTATTGTCGATAAAGCCGGTGACGCAGAAATACTGCCCCCAGGCGACCACGGTCGAGGTGATAAACCCCGCCAGCAGAGCGCCTTTATAGCCTCCGGTAATATTGCCGAAGACCCCCGCCGTACCGGCGTGAAAGAAAATCACAATCATACTGGGAATAAAAACGTAGCCGGTATAGCGGCCGATCAGGGTCAGCCACAGCAGCGAGCCGACAAAAGCGCCGACAAACCCCAGCACCACCGCGTTTGGCGCAAAGTTAAACAGTATCGGGCAGTCCAGCGCCGGTTTTGCGCCGGGCACCAGCCGCGATCCGATGCCGTTAAACGCCGGCACCATTTCGCCAATAAACATCCGTACGCCGAGCAGCACGACGGCAATGCCGCCGGTAAACATCAGCGATTGTTTGAGGGCATAGATGTAGAAGCTCAGGTCGCCGGATTGCGCCAGGATCTCCGCCGCTTTCGGCGTACCTTTAATCTGCAGAATAAAGGTGCCAATAAAGAACAGCAGCGCCATGGTCAACGCCGTCACCACGTTGGAGTCGCGCAGGAAACCCAACTTTTTAGGGACTTTGATATCTTCGGAGCTGATTTTGTTGCGGGCGAAAATCTGGCCAAAAATCGCCCCCAGCAGCGCGACGGAGGCGGAAGTATGCCCCAGCGCCACGTTGTCGTTGCCGGTAATTTTTCGCACCCAGGGCTGAACCAGCGCGGGCTGTAGGGTCCAGTAGAGCCCCATAATCACCGTTAGCATCAGCGTCAGCTGCACCGCTGAAATAGCGGGCTCGGTGTTCACCATCACCCCGGCAAAGATCATCGTCGTCCAGAACATCATATGTCCTGTCAGGTAGATGTATTTAAAGCGCGTCAGCCGGGCCAGCAGCAAATTGATGGCGAATCCGCCGGCAATGGCGATGGTCACGCTGCTTCCGTAGCGTTCGCTGAAGCGCGCCTGGCCGATAATATTGGTCAGGTTCATGGAGCTGAGACCGAAAACTTCGGTCCAGATCGGCTGAAATATCAGCAGCGCGGAGACGATAATCCCGGCCCCCGCGCCGATGATCAGAAAGCCCAGAATGCCTTTCAGGGTGCCGGACACAATGTCCGCCAGCGATTTCTTTTGCAGCACTAGCCCCAGCAGCACAATCAGGCCAATTAAGATCGACGCTTCACCAAATATATTGATGGTTATCCAGCGCAGCACGCCAAGAAACTCGCTCATGACGGCTCTCCTGCGGGCAGAATTTTCGCCTGGGTCAGCGCCGCGGTGATTTCGGCGTTATCGATATAGTTGTTCACCACCACCACCGGACAGGACAGATGCTTAAGGTTGTCCACCAGCTCCGCGTTGGTTATCACCACATCGGCGTTGGCCGAAGCGGCGGAAGAGACATCCATATGTTCCACGGATGCCTGAATCCCGTGCTGTTTTAACACCGCCTCAACGTTCATTTTTAAAATCAGGCTGGAGCCCATACCTAAACCACAGACTGTCAGAATTTTCATCGCTATTCACTCCGTGTTCATCACGCTACAAACGCTGCGAGCCGCTGGCTAACAGCCGATAAAGTTGTTCTGGATCGTTCGAATGCATCAGGGTATGCAGGTTATTTTCATCGCTGAGTACGGTCACGATATGCTGGATAAGGTGGATATGGGCATCGCTGCTGGTTGCCGAAAGCCCCAGCACCACCTGCACCGGGTCGTTTTCCGCATGACCAAACGCCAGCGGTTCACGCAGCCTGACCGCGCTGATCTGCGCTTTCATCGCCCCCTGCTCCGGGCGGGCATGCGGCAGCGCCAGCCCGGGGGCAATGACAAAATAGGGGCCCAGCTCGCGGTAGCTATCGACCATTGCCTGGACGTATTGCGGGCTACAGGCTCCCGCGCGGCACAGCGCATTCCCCGCCTCGCGGATGGCCTCCTCAGGGGTAGCGGCCGGGCAGTCTACACGTATCGCCTGACGCTCAATCATCGGAGGCTCCTTGGGTTAGGTGATGACGGATAGAGGCAAGCGTGGTCGCCAGCGCCCGCTGGACGAACGCGCGCCCTTTCTCTTCGCTGGCGGCAGTTGGATCGCCCAGCACCGCATAGTCAGAAAACTCGGTCCAGGGTATCGGCTGATAGCGAAAATTGTTCGGGAAAGCCGGATAATGCGCGCGGGCGTTGGTCATGGTGACGAACTCTGGCGCCAGCGCCAGCATCAGCGAGGTTTCGACCTCATCAGCATGCATATAGCCGGGGTAAGCCACCGCGGTGGTTTGCCGTCGTTTTACCTCCTCCTCCATCCCCGCCCAGCTATAGCTAAGCAAGGTAATACCCTGCTCTTTTAGCTGCCGGGAGGCCGCTTTCATCGCATCAAAATTGCCGTAATGCGCGTTAATCACCGCCGTGGTGGTGATACCGTAGCTGGCCATGTTTTCCGCCAGCGACACCAGCAGCGACGTCAGCCGTTCATGACCGATATCAATCGCGCCCGCGTGGCCGCGCAGGGACCAGACCTGGCTGTAGGAAACGACCGGCAGGCTCAGGGCGCACTCGCCCAGCTGCTCGTCAAGCAGCGCACAAAACCGCTCGGCCAGCAGGTTATCGGTATCCAGCGGCAGGTGGTCGCCGTGCGGCTCGACGGCGCCTAGCGGCAATAAGGCGATCCGCGCCTTTTGTAACGCCCGCCGGGCCTCGCTTTCGTTTAAACGATGCAGCTTCATAACATCTCCTCAGGCAAAAGCGAGGTAACGCGCCGGGTTGTCGACGAAGAAATCATGCAGCAGCGCTTCGCCGTCAAACCCGGCTTCCCGGGCCTCGTCAATGAATCTTGGCCGCCAGTCGCTAAGGATAAATTTCAGCCCCAGCCCCCCTTTGCCGTAATGCGCGCTCATGGATTTACGGGCAAAATCGCCGCCGATTAAGATCTGCTTTTGATAACCGCGCTGGCAGAGCGCCAGGATGGCCTGGGTACGGATGTGCTCGGGATGATATTTGATGCGGCTGATACCGTCGAAAGAGAGAAACGCCCCGGTGTTGGCGATCTGACGGTGCAGCCAGGGATCGGGGTTACGATCCATATGAGCAAAACATAAGCGGGAGAGATCCAGCCCCCATTTTTTAAAGAGCTGCGCCTGCTCGAGTCCCATCGTCCCCATTTCCGTATGGCTGTGCATCGGCGCCCCGGTGCGCTGCTGGGCGCGAACGATAACCTCCATGGTTTTTTGTTCCAGAGGGGAAATGGCGTTATAGCCGGTACCGCACTTCACCACGCCAGCCCGATGTTCGGTGCCCTCTATCCCCTCAGTGACCTCGCGACAGACATGTTCAACCAGTTCATCAACGTCTGAATGTGCAATCCATTCGGCGAAAGTCTGCGCGGAGCCCGGCCGCTTGCTGCTCCACAGAAAGCCTTTGTTAAAACCCGCAGTGGCGATAATGTGCAGCTGCTGGCGCTGCGCCATGGCGGCGACGGCTGCGGCCTGACGGCCATAATCCGGCGCGGTGGCGTCGTATATGGCGTTACCACCCGCCCGGCGGAAGTCGCTTAATTCACGCTCTGAAGCCTGCGGATCGTCGAGTAACAGATCGTCATCCTGACGCTCGGCCCAATAGGGCGGAATACAGTAGATATGGTCATGGCTGTAGGTGACGCCCAGCTGATTAGCGGAAATATCCCCGTTTAACGTTCGAATGATGCCCATGTTTCTTGCTCCCCGGAACGGATAAGAAGGTGCTTTCAACATAGGCGCGACCCACTTGACCAGTCAAGTGATCAAGTTCGCATCGGTCATATAAAATTTCTATCTGTGAGCCCGGTAGATATTTAAAACGCGATAACGGCGCACTACGCGGCTGACTTCCCGGAAACAGAAATTATATCTGTAAGAGGATCGTGCCGGGGACGGTATAAAGATTTTCATACTTCAGTGAAAATTACGGCTGACACTGGCTGCTATAAAGGGAATGGTAAAAATACCTTTCATGCCCCCGAACGTTCCCGTAATAAAGCAGAACCTACAGGTTATGCCAGTGACTTCACGGACAAACAGGATGGGACTGTATTATTTTCCCTTTAACCATCGGATGCTTTCGCTGGATAAAATTCAAAAACGGGATTTAATGAAAACGAGCAAGGAGCAGTGATGTTCTACAGGAATGAAGTGATCAGTTATTTACAGACGAATAAAATCCTTGCGTTAAAACTCGACCGTGCCTTAACGGGCGTCGGAAAAGCGGTATCAAATCAGATTGAAAGCATAGGCGCAGGCGCGATGCGTATGCTGTATTATACCTCCTGCTTTACTGATGAGTATCAGGATGTATGCCAGCAACAAAAAAACGAAGACCTTCGATTTAAACAAGGTGTTATTTATTTGTTGCGACATGGTAATCTCGTGTACGACTTGCTAAAAATATATTTTGAACAAATATTCAAATTTAAAACCAACGATCAATTGGAATACATTAAAAAAAAGCTTATGGCGGTTAATATCCATATTGCCGCCAGTTCACTGACAAGCGCGGGATTTGCTTTAGCAACAGCATCATTTGTCGCAGTAGGCACAAGACTCAGTCTTGAGTTCAGCGCACTGGCAGGGCAAAAAGCAGGTGGGATTGTAGGCGCTATTGCCATATACGGCGTTGTCCAGAAAGCGGTTAATAGTGCACATCGTCTTCACATGACTTATCCTGCTTACTACTCAGCGCTATACGCGAAAGAGCTGGAAATGATGTATTTTCTGATAGAACCCTTGTTTGAACGCGCCGAGGCGTTTAAAGCACAATGGGTATCGGATGATGAAATTGCAGATATCATCAGGAGGATGATCCAATAATTATGATGAATTTGATTAAAAGATTGCTCAGGCGAATATTTAGGTCCCTGGTGTCGTATTATGGCCCCGCCGCGCTAACAATAGTATTTGCTTTAATTCAAGGTCTATGGTTTCCGGGGAGTCCTGCCTGGCTTATCCCCGTTTTTTTCTTATTTGTAATTTTTATTTTTTAACGATACGTAACATGGTAATCCCTGAAAATTATTACCCTCCTGAATATATAAGGAAATAGTATGTCTACACCCGCACATTTATGGCTTGAGGATGAAAATGGTTCTCCAATTATGGGTAGCTGTTTAATGCCGCTACGAATGGGATCTATCGAGTTAAAATCCTTCTCCCACGGTATCACTATCCCGGTAGATCCCAGCTGGGGAAAACTGACGGGTACCCGCATTCACCGCCCTATCACGATAGTAAAAGAATTTGATCAGACAACACCGCTTCTGTATCGCGCAGTCTGCGAAGGCCGAACCATGAAGACGGCGACAATCAAAATGTATCGTATTCTCGAATCAGGTATTGAAGCCGAATATTTCAATATCATTCTGGAAAACGTCAAGTTTACAACGGTTGCACCGTACCTCTCTCCTAACGGTATGAGTAGTACTCATCTTGAAACGCTTGAATTGCGTTATGAGGCGATCACCTGGAAGTATACGGAAGGAAATATTATCTATCGTGATAGCTGGAACGATCGTTGCTGTGCGTGATGACAAAGGGTTTCACAGGAGGTCAAGGCTTCCTGTGAGCCTCACGAGGACATCAACCGCCGGCGGGAAATCTGGTGGATAATTTAGCACCAACACCGTGGCAATGTTCCACCTTAGCGCTCCAACCGGGGGAGAATGTTCAACATAAAAGTGACGTTGTCACATGGGAATTTTTCAAAGAGAATACCGCTGCTCATGGAAAAATCGCTTTCATCACCAAGGAGGTGAATGATTTTATTATTTATAAACAACACGTTATGGAATCTTTCAGTACGTTTAATCTCAGACTAATAATCAACATCATTGATTAAAATGTTTAATTGAATGAATCGATAAAGAGAGTATTGTTAAAAACAATGATGAGCGGAGATAAATAAATGTTACGTGATTTTTTGAAGGTAGAAAAAGAGGATCGTCTGGTCGAACAACAGGACGCCAGCAGCGGTAAAGCGAATTCAACGGACGTCACCGAATGGATTATTGTGAATAAAAATGGTGATAAAAAAGGCCGGGTGGCGTTATTCAATCAATTTACCACCCGCCGTTCCTATTGCGTGAATTACCGCATCACCCAGTTTGATAATAGCGGCAAAGTGGTTGTCGACCGGCTGGCGGAATCAATCTGATCCCGGGGAACGTTATCACGCCGGCGTCCCGCGCCTTTAGCCCGGCCCGTCGCTGGCGGCGGCCAGCAGCGGCACAATCACATCGCTTAACGGCGTGGGGATATGGTGAATACGGCCATATCGCTGAACGACCCCGTTGCGAATATCCCACTCCAGCGGCAGCCCGGCCTCGCGATCCGTCAGTATTGAAGTGCTTAAATCCGGAGGCGCTCGATGGAAACCGGCGAGAATTTCCTGCGGCACGCCGTCGTCCAGGCTGGCGCCTGCGGCGCGCGCCACCGTCAGCCCCTCTTGCAAATAGGCTAAAGCAAGCGCCGTGATATCGTCGCGGGCAAACATCCCTGCCCGCCTCCCCGCCAGCACCATCAGACCGGCGACCGCATTCTGCAGCAGTTTGCGCCACGCAACGGAAAGAAAATCCGCGCTGATATCCACTTCACAGCGCGTGTCCCGTAGCGCGTGCCGCACCCGCTCGGCCCCCTCAACATCCGGCAGCGTCAGGCGCGGTTTCGCCCGCAGCCAGACCGACGCTTCAGGTTCACGCTGGGCGGGGAACCAGACGACCGATGGCAGCACGGCCGCTTCCGCCACGTATGGCGCGAACAGCGTTTTTTGTTCAACGCCGTTTTGGAGCACGCAGACTACCGTTCGATCGTGACACAGCGCTTGCAGCCACGGTGCAATAGCCGCAATTTGTGTCGCTTTTACCGCCACAAATACCAGGTCGTACGGCGCGGCGACCGATGCCGGTTCCGTCAAGACCGGCCCCGGCACCACAATATTTCCACCATCAAAACGCAGCGAAAGCTGCGGGTGCGCACGGCGGCCGCATACCAGAGGCGTACGGCCAACCTCGTGCAGCGCCGCGGCGATGGTGGTACCAATTGCGCCCGGACCGATCAGCGCAACGGTGGGTTCTTCAACTGTCATCTATGCCTCCAGGCCGCTTCCGGCCCCTGAGATTTCATTAGTACGTAACATAAACGCGACTTCGTTCGCATTACCATTTTATTCATATGGGTAATCTGAATGTGTGTGTCAGCGTACACACTTTTCACCATCAACAAGGAAGGTACATGTTTCCAGAATACAGAGAGCTGATTTCTCGATTAAAAACCACGCATCCGCGCTTTCAGTCGCTATTCGAAAAACATAATGCACTCGATCACGACATTTCCCGCATAGAAGGAGTCGATGGCAAAGGATACAGTCTCGAGCTTGTACAGATGAAGAAAGAAAAACTTATGTTGAAGGACGAGATGCTCAAAATCCTCCAGCATGAAAGCTTGATGTAAACAAGAAGGCCGCCGGATGGCGGCCTTCTTATAGCACCAGGCTACGAGCGAATAAACGCCAGCAGATCGGCGTTAATCACATCGGCGTGCGAGGTATGCATACCGTGCGGAAAGCCGGGATAAATTTTTAGCTGGCTGTTCGGCAGCAGCTTATCCTGCAGTATCGCGGCGTTTTGATAAGGCACAACCTGATCATCATCGCCCTGCATCACCAGCACCGGCAGCGTAATGGCTTTTAAATCTTCGGTCTGGTCGGTTTCCGAAAACGCCTTAATCCCCTCATAGTGCGCTTTTGCGCTACCGGTCATGCCCTGCCGCCACCAGTTCTGAATCGTGCCCTGGGACACCTCCGCGCCTTCACGGTTAAAGCCGTAGAACGGCCCGGACGCCACGTCGAGATAAAACTGCGAGCGGTTGGCGGCCAGCGCTTTGCGAAAACCATCAAACACCTCGATTGGCGTACCGCCCGGATTACTCTCCGTTTTTACCATCAATGGCGGAACCGCGCTGATCAGCACCGCTTTGGCCACGCGCCCCTGCGGCTGACCATACTGCGCAACGTAGCGCGCAACCTGCCCACCGCCGGTAGAATGCCCGATATGCACGGCATTATGCAGATCCAGATGCTCCGCCACCGCTGAGGCATCGGCGGCATAATGATCCATATCGTGACCGTCACTCACCTGATCTGAACGACCATGACCGCGTCGGTCAATCGCAATAACCCGGAACCCTTCTGCCAGGAAAAACAGCATCTGGTTATCCCAATCATCGGCACTTAAAGGCCAGCCATGATGGAATACGATCGGCTGCGCCTCCTTCGGGCCCCAGTCTTTAAAGAAGATATTGACGCCGTCTTTGGTTGTCACAAATGCCATGTTACAAACTCCTCTCGTGAGAAAACAAGGCTGCGGGCCTGACGCCTGCAGTGGGTCGGGTCTTAAGGCGGGATGCTATGTCTGGACGATAGCGTCTCGTTAGGTGTGAAAATGACCTGGCTGGAAAAGTGTAGATGATTTTTGCCGATACTGAGCGTTCGCTTTGTATCCGATAAATGGGCTGTAAACAGCCCGGTTAAGCATGCAGGAAGGAAAATTTAACGCAGGACGAACTTAATAACGCCGGATGGTTACCGTTTCGGCTCCCGCCTGGTCGAGCGCGGCGAGGCCCTCCTCTATCCGCCCGAGGCTTATCAGCCCGGGGGAGTGGCGAAAATCCTCGCGAAAAATGGCCAGATTGCCCCACGGCGCGTAATAGGCGATGTCGCCGCGCCGTGGGGTCATTGAGGCGCCAGAATCCGCGCGGCGCAGTTTCGTCGGCAGCCAGGCGATTTTTTCCGTGGAACCATAATCCTCGAGCTTCACCGTCATCGGCAGCTGCGCCAGGAACTCATTAGCCGCTGCGCTCTCATCCAGCGAGCCGACAACAGTGGCGCCATTGAACTCAAACTGAATCTTCACCGCGTTCTCCCGCCCGGCGGCAAATGCCGCCCCCGTCGTAGCAATAAAAATCTATAGCGTGGCGCTAAGAGAGTTGAACATCCGCTCACCCTGCCAGGCCACGAGCGCGCAGGACTTCACTCACCACCGCTACCGCCGAAAAGGCATTTGGCCAGCCGGCATAGAAAGCAGCATGCGCAACGATCTCCCCCGCCTCTTGTGCGGTGAGGCCGTTATCCATCGCCCGGTTAAGGTGGTAGCCAATTTGCGCGCTTTGCCCGGCGGCAATCAACGCGCTGACCGTGACCAGGCTGCGGTCGCGCGGCTTCAGCCCCGGTCGCTGCCACAGGTCAAGAAACAGCGGTTGAGTCGTAAACTTCACCAGTCCAGGGGAAATCGCGCCGAAGTTCTGTTCTACGGTTGTTGAACGCTGGTTCTCCACCGCCTGATTAAGAGGGAGCAGCTCCGGGGAGGCAGCAGCCAGCTGCTCGCGGCCAATGCCGCGCGCGACAAAAATATCTTTCGTCACCGCAACGGCGGCCATCGCGTTGGGCCAGCCGGAATAAAAAGCCAGATGCGTGACGATCTCTGAGATTTCAGCCGCCGTGACGTCGTTATCCAGAGCAACTTCAACGTTATGTTTTAGCTCCGCCGGCTGATTACGGGCGATAAGAATCGCCACGGTCACGATGCTGCGGTCGCGACGCGAGAGTTCTGTTCTCTGCCAGAGATCCCCTATCAGCACCTCGCTGCCGAAACGGGCAAGCGCCGGCGCGACGGTTTGAATATCCTCAGCGGACAATACGGATGGACTACGTGGAGCCATTTTTTCACCTCTTTTTTCTTCTGCCAGGGCTGGCGCGCCCAGCATTAACGACATTGCAGCTACGGCAATAAAAGCTTTCATCCTGAACACCTTTCCGACACGTTAATTCTTCAGCCTTTCCACCAGTTGACGCTGGTATTCAGGCAGTTGATCGCGGCTGGCGCGCTGAAAAACCAGCGGAGGCAGCCAGGTCATTCCCGCATGCAGCGCGCTGGCCTTCATTGGCGTAAAGACGTCGGCCAGGCTGACGCCCGTTCGCCCGGTCTCGCCGTATGTCGCGTCACCGCCTGCGGCCGTCGTGACAATCAGCATCTCTTTGCCCTGCCATACTCCCGGCCCTACGCTGCCCCAGGTATCGTTCAACCAGGCCTTCATCATCGGGGTGATGTTGAACCAGTGGGTCGGGAAGATAAAAACGATGCGCGAGCGTTCCCGCATGAGCCGTCGCTCTTCATCGGCATTGATATTTCGGGTGTCAAAACCGTAAAGCGCCTCGAGATTGCGTACGGTCACGCCGGGTACGCTTTGCGCTGCGGCCTCAAGACCTTTGGTCATGACCGATTGCTCGGGATACGGATGAGAGACGATAACCAGCGTGTTAGCCTCTGCCGCGCGGCTGGTAGAGGTAAAGCTAAACAGAAACGCGATGACGGCCAAAAGCCAGAACAGACCGGGAATACAGCGGTGCGAATAGTTCATCAAGCTCTCCTTCTCTTTTGCCACAGGGTAAGGCGCGGAATAAGAAGGAGCCAGCCCTCGCTATCGAATGGGGCTGTGAGTTATTTTCATCAATCGGACTACAGACCGAGCGGCTTCATTTCCCGCACAAGGGAGATTAACAGGCGCAGCCCGGTGGGAACCTGATGACGGCTGGAGTAATAGATATAGAATCCCGGTCCGTATGAGGCCCAGTCGGTCAGCACCAGACGCAGGCGCCCTGCGCTGACGTGCTCTGCTATAAGCGGTTCCGGCAGGTACATCAGGCCAAACCCCTGCAGAATGGCCACCACGCCCGTCTCCGCCAGATCGACCGTTAACAGCGGCGGTACTTTGACGGTGAGCTGCTCTTCGCCACGTTCAAACTCCCATTTATAAATGCGGTTGTTTCCCAGACGATTGCTGACGCAGCGGTGCTGTTGAAGATCGTGAGGATGCCGGGGCTCGCCAAAGCGGGCAAGATATTCCGGGGATGCGGCGACCACCCAGCGCACATCGGCGGACAGCCGCTGCGCCACCATATCTTCAGGCACGGTTCCGCCATAGCGGATCCCTGCGTCAAACCGCGCTTCCGTTACATCAACAATGCGGTTGCTGGCCACGATATCCAGCTCAATATCGGGGTAACGTTCAGCAAAAACAGACAGGACCGGGGCCAGCAGCAGCGTGGCCGCCTCGACGGCGACGTTGAGCCGAATATGTCCCGCAGGCGAGTCGCGAAACTGGTTGAGCTGTTCAATCGCGACATCGATTGAAGCGAGCGGCTCGCTTACCGTGCTGGCCAGACTCTCGCCTGCCGCCGTCAGGGAAACGCTTTTGGTCGTGCGGTTCAGCAGACGCACGCCCAGCCGCGCCTCAAATCCCTTGATCGCGTGGCTCAGCGTCGATGCGCTCACCCCAAGTTCAACGGCAGCTTTACTAAAACTCTGATGGCGGGCTATGGCGAAAAAATAGACAAGATCGGCCATGTCGGCACGGGTTACATTCATACGGTCTCGCTAACTGGATAGACTTTAAGCTGAAAAAACAACGTTACTTTGATGTGATGGCGTATCGTGACGTTGATCCGACCAGGAAAATCAAAGACCTGGATGCACGAGCAATCTTCCGGGCGGTATGTTTATACTACAGGCGTCAGCCTTGATAAACTGACCTTCCGACCGGAGATAAACCCATTTTATCCGCCAGAGGCGCATGTATGTTACCTGATTGCGATAAAGCCATCGTCCTGCTGCATGAAATCTACGGCATCAACGCGCATATTCAGCGATCCGCCGCGACCTGGCGCAGCCGCGGCTTCGATGCGTACACGCCAGCGCTTTTCCCTCACTCTGCGCCGTTCGCCTATGAGCAGCAGGAGCAGGCCTGGCGCCACTTTTCCGATAATGTCGGATTTGATACCGCCGCCATCGTGTCGCTGCTGGCCGAGCTAAGAGCGAAATACGGCACGCTAATCCTTATCGGCTACAGCGTAGGCGCCACCTTAGCCTGGCTGGCCGCCAGAAGCGGACTCTGCGACGGTGCGGTTTGCCACTACGGTTCACGGATCCGCCAGTACTGCGATGCGGCGCCTCCGTGCCCAACGCAGGTGATTCTCGCCCGCCATGAGCCGGCGTTCGATCCCCGCGCCCTGCAAAACGAGCTGGAGAAATATCCCTCCGTGGCCTGCCGGATGTTCAATGCGCAGCACGGCTTTTGCGATGCCGACAGTCCGGCGTGGGATGCGCGCCTTGCGCAGCAGGCGGACGAAGACACGCTGCGGTTTTTAACGCTTATTCAGCAAAGACAGGAGGCCTGATGCATCAGATATTTCAATGGATTAACGAACCCGCGACATGGTCAGAAGAGGACGGCGAACTGCGCGTCGTCACCGATGCGCAAACCGACTTCTGGCGCGAAACCTGGTACGGGTTTGAGCGTTTTTCCGGGCATATCTACGCCACGGAAGCCGCGGGGGACTTCACCTTTCAGGTAAGGGTGCGAGCAGATTTCAGTACGCTGTATGACCAGGCAGGGATCATGTTAATGCAGGACGCCAGGCGCTGGATTAAGGCCGGTATTGAGTACAACGACGGCGCGCCCGCTATCGGTAGCGTACTGACGCAGGGAACATCAGACTGGGCAACCGGTATTTTCCCGGGCGACCCCGGTGAGTTCTGGCTGCGTCTGACCCGCCGCGGAGAAGCGCTGCGCCTGCAGTATTCAACGGATGGCCAACTGTGGCCGCTGCTGCGGCTGTGCCCTTTTCCGGGCGGCGCGGCGAAGGTCGGCATCATGTGCTGCACGCCGCAGCGCAGCGGCCTGCGGGTTACTTTCGACCAGATATCACTGCTGCCGCCGAATGATAAAGATTTGCACGATCTGAGCTGAGCAGTCGGCTCGCGCGCGGGCAAAATCGCTGAAGAATCGCGACGGAGGTATGATTTCTGGCTCCTCGGGCTGCCCGTGCTCGCGCCTTGCTGCTAGATTGGCAGCAGCAACCTTCAGGCGAAAAATGAGGAGGAGTCATGTTTTCCTACATCATGCTCGGCACTAACGATCTGCCGCGCGCGATTCGTTTTTACGACCCGTTGATGGAGATGCTGGGGCAGCCCCGGAGCGGCCGCAGCGAGCAAGGCGCATCGTGGGGGACATTCAGCGGAAACCGCACCATCGGGCTGTGCATTGGCAAACCGTTCAACCAGCAGCAGGCAACAGCGGGCAACGGCGCTATGGTGGCCCTGAACGCACGTTCGGTTGAGCATATTCAGCAGCTGCATCAGTTGGCGCTACGCCTGGGAGGAAGTGATGAAGGCGCCCCAGGACACCGCCCGCAGTACGGTGAAGGTTTCCACAGCGCCTACGTCAGAGATCCGGACGGCAATAAGCTGGCGTTTGTTTATTACGCAAACGCAGACTAAGCCCCACGCCGGAAAGTTAAGGCAGGGTTAGCGCATGGCGAAACCCTGCGCATCTCTCAATATCTCGACGGATGCTCTCAGCCAGATGATTCGATTTCGGCAAATGGCCATGCAAATCGCGGCCTTGTCTGCATCAGCCTTCCGTAAACATTCCCGACCTGAACGTCTCCCTCATGGCTTCGATCTCTTGCTGGCGGGCCGCCTTTAAGGCAGACAGCATATTGCAGGTAAAATCCACAAAGCCAACGCCGTTGGCAGTCACCAGGTTACCGTCGCGAACCGAAGGCACGTTTCTGTACCGCGCGGCGCCGCTGTAGGCTGACCCCGCCCGGCTCTGCAGGTAGGCCAGCCCGTTCGAGGTGTGGTCGACATCATTGAGAAAGCCATGCGCGCCAAGAAAGGCCGAAGCGTCGCATATCGCGCCTACCACAATCTGCCGGGCCTGCGCTTGTTCTACCAAAGGTACAACCCGCCGGGCCTCCTCTCCCCACCAGTTCATTCCGCCCACCAGCACCAGCGCGGCGTAATCATCGGGTATCGTCTCGAAGGTATAATCCGGCAGGCAGCGCACCCCGCCAATTGACCTCACCGGCCCCTCATCGGCAGCCACGGTTCTGACTTCGTATCGCGGTTCCCATACGCCAAACCCGCGGCGCAGCCCCGGTGCCAGCAGCGCGAACTCCCAGTCGGCGTACTCCTGGATGAGGACAAACAGCACTTCTTTACGCGTATCCATAGACATCGCACTCTCCTTTTATTAACAGAATTTGCCGTCGCAGCATCCGGGGTACCGATGGACACTATCGCCGTACTGCCGCCAAAAACTGTATAAATTCACAGTATAAAAGGCAAGGCTATTTTGCCCCTTGCGGCAACCCGAATCGATTTTTGCGAGTCAGCTCCCCGGATAGAAAACTATCCGGGGCAATAGCTATCGTCTCCCGCGCGCTGAGCCCGCGTTTAATGAAATAGGCCTGCGCGCCAGGAGAACCTCCCTCGTGATGTACAGCGTATATCCCTCCGGCCGCAGCCTGGGCGCCCGCAGTTCTTTCAGCGTAATACCGACGATATCTCCCGATTGAAGACGTTGACGGATCGCGCTACCGCTAAGCCGCAGCGCTCGTCTCAGGACCGACAGCAGGCTGGTCTGAAAGGCGCGCGTGACTCTGACATCCACCCTCACCTGAGAAGCGCGAACAAGGTTGATGCGCCAGCGTTCCTGAACCACAAAGTCAGGCGTACCCGATAGCGCCGCGCGATTACGCCGCAGAACGACCGGATCGTGAGAGTAAGCCTCGACGGCAGATTTATCGTTAGCGATAAGTCGCGCGTAGAGCTGCGGATTGATTTTGCTGACGGGCAAACGCGAGAACAGGCTGATGTTCCAGGTATACGCGCAGCGCACGCACTTATAGATACTCCAGACATCGAGCACTTTTTTTTGCGAGTTGACCCGGAAGGCGCCGGACGGGGTGAAATCCTGCTGCCCATGACAGGCGGGGCAGCGCTTGCTAATCAGCTGATAGCCGACTGGCCTGACGTTCCATGTAATTTTCATGGTGAACCTTTTTTTAACCCATACAAAAGCGGATCCGTCGAAAACGGACCGTGATTTTTGCGATGTGAAAAATATTTAGAGAATACTTTTCAGTGGGTTAAAAAAAGATTTCCAACGCGACGACCCTGTCTGACCGTGAATGAATGCGTTCAAGAGTAGCAAAGCGGCAAGCGGGCTAAATATGCATTAAATCAATAAATACATAGAAATCATTCACAAACGACGTTGTTTACCTTCTGTTCACAAAACGAGAAGCGGCTCACTGATCAAACAAACCTAAACGTTTATGTTTAGCCTCATAAACGTTTAGGTCAAGGAAATAGCCGTCTGTATCGCGGGTAATTTCATAAATACAGAGAGCGAAATATGCGTAAAGCAACGATGCGGGATGTGAGTGAAGCGACGGGATTTTCTATGTTTACCGTTTCACGCGCGCTAAACGGTGGCGATGGCGTTGCTGACGACAGCCGGGAGCTGATTTTAAAAGTGGCGCGAGAACTCGGCTACGTACCTAACCGCGCGGCCCAGGCGCTACGCCGCTCAAGCAGGGACTCGGTGGCGGTGATTACCGCCCATGCCTCGAACTCTTACTACCTCAACCTGATGTCCGGTATTCAGCAGATGCTGCAGCCGTCGCAGTGGACCGTAGTGCTTGGCGATATCGCGGTCAACGGTACCTACGACCGCGCGCAGGAAGATCGCATGATTAACCGCCTGATCGAGTCGCGAATGGCCGGGATCATTTCGACGGTGACGCTTCAGCCGGAAAGCCTGAGCCTGCTGGCGAAATGGGATATTCCGGTCGTCTTCGTTGACTCACCTCCCCGCGGCGAGCACAACTTTCCCAGCGTCACGACCGACAATTATCAGGCCAGCCTGCTGGTGGGGACCCATCTGGCGCAGCACGACTATAAAAGCTGGCTGCTCCTCATCTACCCGGACCGCTGGACCACGCGTTTTGAACGCGAGCGCGGTATTCGCGAGGCCGCGGAGCGCTGCGGCGCAACGCTTGAAGTTGTCGAAACGGAGAACGACGCGCAGTCGGCTGCGGACACCCTGAGCCGATACCTGGACCGCCAGACATCGCTGCCGGACGCGCTCATTGCCGGTAACAACCCTATTCTGCTGGGTTCACTTAAACAGCTTCAGCAGCGCCAGATAGCCATCCCCGACGATATGGCGCTTATCGCCTACGATGAATTCGACTGGGCGCCGCTATTAAATCCGCCGCTAACGGTGCTCAATGAAAACAGCGAAGAGATTGGCAGGCAGTCGGCTGAAATGCTTATCCAGTTAATTAATCCGGAAGGAAAAGGAGAAATTAATACCCAGCGTAAAGTTCCCGCCGAACTGGTTATTCGCCAGTCCTGCGGCTGTAGAAAATAAATAACCATTAAAAAGAGACAATTGAGATTGCTGACAACGTATCGCCCGGACGGCATTGCCCGGCGGCGCTTCCCCTGCACGGGCCGACAGAAACGGCGCTTGCGGTTTTCGTCGGCCGGGTAAGGCGCCACCCGACAAAAAAGCGGGCTACGGCGTGCTATACGCGCTCATCATTTTAGCGATGTAAATAACGGCTGAATTTCAGTCGCTACCGAAAAACAACATCAGGGGATTATTTCTGAGGCTTCCCCACACCTGGCCGTACCTTATACCACACGATAATGAAAGGAGCAGAATATGACCAAACTTCGCAAAGCATGGCTGGCTGTCGCGGTTAGCGCGGTAATCACCACCATGACAGGGTTTATTCCCGCAGCCAGCGCCGCGCCGCAGGATGGCAAAAAAATCTCCCGCATCGGCTTAATGGTGCAGGACATGTCCAACCCCTTCTTCTCGGCAATGGAAAGGAACGCTAAGCAGGCCGCGGCGCAAATCGGCGCAACCCTTAACGTACAGGATGCGCAGGTCGATCTGGCAAACCAGAACACGCAGATTGACGCGTTTATTCAGCAGAAAGTGGATCTCATTATTATTTCCGCCGTCGATGAGTCCGGGATCGAGCCGGCCATTCAGCGGGCAAAAGCCGCCGGAATTATCGTTATCGCGGTCGATACGCCCGCGAAAGGCGCAGACGCGGCGATCATGACCAACGCCATCCAGGCCGGGGAAACCTCCTGCGAATACCTGTTCAGCCAGATGGGCGGCAAAGGCAAAGTGCTGCTGGTGGATGGCACGCCGATTCAGACCATTATCGACCGCATCAAAGGCTGTAAAAACGTCGCGCAAAAATACCCGGATATCAAAATCGTCGGCCAGCAGGCATCGCGCAACGACCGCGCTTCCGGCCTGATGGTGACCACCGACATGCTCACGGCCAATCCGGACGTCGCCGGTATTTTCGGCATGAACGATCCTTCCGCGCTCGGTGCGGTACTGGCCGTTGAACAGGCGGGCAAAGCGGGCGCGATCAAAGTTACCGGCGTCGACGGTAGCCCGGAAGCGGTTGAAGAACTTAAGCGCAGCGGCTCGCCGTTTATCGGTACCGCAACGCAAAATCCGGGCGAAATGGTGCGCCAGGCCATCACGCTTGCTCAGGATATGGTCGACGGCAAACCGATCGCCTCCCATACCGTCCTGATCCCCAGCGTACTGGTCACCCGCGATAACGTCGACAGCTATCCGGGCTGGTAATCACTTCGTCACTTTAAGAGGCAAAAACGGGATGACGCTCAGGTTCATCCCGGAGGGCAAAGACAATGGCCGATACAACATCACCTCCCTTGCTCAGGCTGGAAGGGATTTCAAAACGCTACGGCGCGACCCTGGCGCTGAACAACGTACGCTTTGATTTATTCGCCGGAGAGGTCCATGCCCTGATGGGGGAAAACGGCGCGGGCAAATCCACGCTGATGAAGATCCTCTCCGGTAACGAGCAGCGCGATAGCGGCGTTATTTTTATCGACGGGCAGGAGATTGATATTCGCACGCCCAGGGATGCCCGCAAATATGGCATCGCCATTATCCACCAGGAGCTGAATACGGTTCCCGATATGACGGTGGCGGAAAACCTGTTTCTCGGCCAGGAACCGACCGCTTTCGCCGGTATTCTCGATCGCAAACGGATGCACCGGGAGGCCAGAGAGAAGCTGGATCGGATTAACGCGGACATCGACCCGCAGGCGCCGCTCGGCTCGTTGAGTATCGGGCGTCAGCAAATGGTCGAGATCGCCCGCGCCGTCAGCGAAAACGCCAAAGTGCTGGTGCTTGATGAGCCGACCGCCGCCCTGTCGCGGGCGGAGACTCTCCAGCTATACCGGCTGATCGAGCAGATGCGTCAGGATGGCGTCGGGATGGTCTATATCTCGCACCGCATGGAAGAGGTATGGCAGCTGGCAAACCGGGTCACGGTCTTCAGGGACGGCACGTGGATCGGCACGGAAATCCTCGGCAACGTCTCAACCACCGATATCGTCCGCATGATGGTCGGCCGGCAAATCGTCGATCTCTATCAGCACGAGCCGCGTACGCCCGGCAAGGTACTGCTGGAAGTCAGGGACCTGGCAGGCAGTGCGACCGGCCCGGTCTCCTTTGAGGTCAACGCGGGCGAAGTGGTCAGCATGTCCGGTCTGGTGGGCTCCGGGCGAACTGAAGTCGCTCGCCTGCTCTTCGGCGCCGACCCGCGCACCCGGGGAAGCGTGCGCATTGACGGCCGGACGAGCAATCCGGCAGACCCCACCGCCGCTATCGCCGACGGTATCGGGATGGTGACCGAAGACCGCAAAACTCAGGGACTGTTTCTCGGGCATTCGGTTGAGCACAACATTGATATCAGCTCGCTGGATAACTTTGTCGCCGGCGGCGTGGTGAAACGCAAGACGATTCGCGCCGCCGTCCTTGAGCAGATGCGCAGGCTGCGGCTGCGGGAAAATGCGGTTGAACTGCCCGTCAGCGCCCTGTCCGGCGGAAACCAGCAGAAAGCGGCGCTGGCGCGCTGGCTTCTGCGCGATTCGAGGCTGCTTATTCTCGATGAACCGACCCGCGGCGTGGATATCGGCGCCAAAAGGGAAATCTACGAACTGATCGACAAGCTCGCCCGCGCCGGGAAAGCCATTCTGGTGATCTCCTCCGATTTACCGGAGGCCATCGGCATTAGCGACCGCGTGCTGGTCATGCGCGGCGGGCGAATCGTTCATCAGTTACCCTCGTTTTCAGCCACGGAAGAAGAAGTGATGCTGCACGCAACAGGAACCTTTACCAGTCAATCCGGAGAATGCCATGGACAACAATAAACCTGTGACGGAACTGCCGGTCAAAGCGCCGTTTGATTTTGCGAAATGGTGGGATCGGGTGGGGATCTTAATCGTTCTGCTGGTGCTGCTGATCCTGATGTCCACCTTCGCGCCAAACTTTAACCGCGTCGATAATCTGCTGAATATCGCCCGCTCGATTTCCGTCAACGCTATTCTGGCGGCGGGCATGACCTTCGTCATTTTAACCAGCGGCATTGATTTATCCGTCGGGTCAATCGTCGCCGTTTCCGGCGTAGTCTCAGTGGTCGCGGCGATGGCCGGGCTCCCTGCGCCGCTGGCGATTCTGGCCGGCGTTGGCGTGGGCGCACTGTGCGGTCTGCTTAACGGCGTGCTCACCGCCTATCTCGCTCTCGCGCCCTTTATCGTCACTCTCGGCACGATGACCTTCCTGCGCGGTATGGCCTACACCATTACCGAAGGGCAGCCTATTGTGTCGAGCAGCCTGAGCTTCCGCGAGCTGGGAAATGGCTATTTTGCCGGTATCCCCGTGCCGGTCATTATTATGCTGATTGTTTATCTGCTGGCGTGGTTCATTCTTGAGCGCACACGGTTCGGCCGTCATATCTATGCCGTCGGCGGCAACGCCCAGGCCGCGCGCCTGGCCGGCGTACGGGTCAAACGCGTGCTGGCGGCGGTCTACATGATTGCCGGCGTCTGCGCGGGTCTGGCGGGAATTATCTTCGCCGCCAGGGTGATTTCCGCCCAGCCCACGGCGGGTACGGGATATGAGCTGGACGCCATTGCGGCGGTGGTGCTGGGAGGCACCAGCCTCGCCGGTGGACGCGGGCGGATTATCGGCACCCTGATTGGGTCAATTATTCTTGGCGTACTCAGCACCGGCCTGATTCTGCTGAGCGTGCCCTTTTTCACCCAGCTATTGATTAAAGGCATCGTCATCATTCTTGCCGTGGCGATTGACGGGCTGAAGCAGCATCCGGAGCTGTTTACCTTCTGGCGGAAAAAAGAGATCGCCCGTACCCGCTAGCTTTCCCTGACGCTTTGTTTATCCGCCGCGCTGGCGGCGGGTCTTCGCACGCTTAAATTTTAATGGAGTATACCCTCATGACATATCACATTACGCTGACGGACCCGATGAACGGTACCCGTGATCGCGAACCGATTACGTTTACTCTCCCGGAGAAACTGCAGGAGCCCCTGTGGTGGGCAATCACCAGCGAGGACCAGCGGATCCTTTGCCAGCGCCTCACCCATGAGTCGACGCAAAACAGTACCGCTTTTATCGCGACGGTCAGCTTCAGCGGTACCCTCAAGATGCGGCTTGACCGCCCGCTCACGGCGGCGGAAGTCGGTGAAATCGCCGGTATCCACCGGCTGCCTGGCCGGGAAAAGGACTGTTTTGTCCGTCTCAATACCGGCTGTTTCGATCTGGAAATGTGTCGGGGAACCGCCCAGGGCGTCGGTGCATCCAAGTGGGGGCTGCGCCATTTTCGCGCGCTGCAGGACAACGTCGAGCTGCTTCCTTCCGGAAATAACGCCATTGGCGGGTTTTACGGCCCGTTTTTCACCCCGGAAAATGGGCTGATAAACCCGCCGGAGCATACCCTCGTTGATATTGAGATCCTCGAGGAAGGCCCGGTCTATCATCACTACCGCATGCGCGGCGCGATCCCCGACGGATTATTACCGGAGCTGCGCGGTAAACGTTTCTCCATCGACTGGAAATTTAGCTGGAACACGCCCTGGTTTCAGCGGCGCTACTGCGTAGATGATTTTTCAACGGTGATTAACGGCCGTTCGGTGACCAACAAGATCACCGTCGGCGACGAATTTGAGAGCGGCCCGGGAAAACTGCTGTTCGATCGCTTCGCGGCGTACGGCGGCACCCGCTATCGCGCGGGCGACCCCTATGCCGAAGAGCTGGTCGCCATGGTGGCCAATACCGTCACCACCTCGGAAAACCAGAGCCCGAAATTTACCGAATTCCGCGAACAGCTCGCCGATATGGCCTCCGCCCACTGGGATCTCTACTGGCGGATGTTCTGCCGCTGGGAGAACGTGCTCGATGAGGCGGAGATTCGCGAACGGCTGAGCCAGGTTCGCGCCCGGGCGCATCGCAGAGCCGATCTCACCGAGCGGGAATGGCTGCTGACCGATTCGCCCGTTGACGTTTCCGCCGTCGCGGATGAAACCATCTTTCCCGGGCCGGCCAGTAAAACCGTCGAGTATGATTCAGCGAGCGGCCGGGCGATGATCTGGTGGACCTCCCGCCCCTCCGGCGCGTTTCAGATAGTCCAGCGCCGCCAGTCAGGATGGGTTAACTGGGGCAGCAACGGCGAAAACGAGTGTCCGGAGCTCCCCGTCGGCGTCGATATCAAGACCGCCTGCGGACGTTTTGCCGAAAACTGGATGCAGGTAGCCGATCGGCTGGAAACCCCGCCGGTGGTCGCGGTGAGCCGGGGAGAAAAGCCATGATCCTCTGCTGCGGAGAAGCCCTCATCGATATGCTGCCCTGTCGGAGCCGCGAGAACGCCCCCGCCTTTACTCCCTGCGTTGGCGGGGCGGCGTTCAATACCGCCGTCGCCCTGGGTCGCCAGGGGATGGCGGTCGCGCTGTTTTCCGGTTTATCGGACGATTTTATGGGTGACATGCTGCGCCACACGCTTGACGCCTCCGGCGTGGATTATTCGCCCTCAACCCGCGCGCCGCTGCCCACCACCCTCGCCTTCGTCAGGCTGGTAGGCGGTCAGGCCCGCTATACCTTTTACGATGAGAATAGCGCCGGTCGAATGCTGACTGAAAACGACCTGCCGACGCTCGGGGATGACGTCTCCGCCGTTCTGTTCGGCTGCATCAGCCTGATCGCCGAACCGTGCGGCAGCGTTTATGAAGCGCTGATGGTAAGGGAAGCGCCGCGTCGGGTGATGTTCCTCGACCCTAATATTCGTGAAATTTTCATTCCGGACCGGCAGAAACACCTGGCGCGCATGAGGCGCATGATTGCGCTGGCGGATATCGTCAAGCTTTCCGATGAGGACCTCGCGTGGTTTGCCGAACCCGGCGAAGAGCATGAGGTGATAGGCCGCTGGCTGGCGCGGGGGCCGAAGCTCATCGTGGTCACCCGCGGCGCTGACGGCGCTGATGCCTGGACCGCTGATTTTCATCTGCATGTGCCCGCTATTCGCGTAGCGGTGGCCGATACCGTCGGCGCGGGCGATACGGTGAATGCCGGTATTCTCGCCAGCCTCTCGCAGGCCGGGCTCCTGGAGAAGGAGAAACTAGTGACACTGTCACGTGAGCAGGTTCGCCAGGCGGTGGATCTGGGGATGCGCGCCGCCGCGGTGACGGTTTCCAGGCCGGGCGCTAACCCGCCCTGGGATCATGAACTCTGAAGACAGCGGACGCTCTGTCAGCAACCGACAGCCAGATGAGGGTCTGAAACAGCGTTTATTGACGGACCCTTATCCTGATTTATGTTGTATATGATTTGAGTCCCAATTATTGAATGAAAGCTAAACCAGCTTCATTTATTCATGGGTTATTGCCGACTAATCCATTAATATCAGCTAATTAGATCGTCATTCAGTTTCTGTCGATCCCGTTAACAGACATCAGGGACAGGACGTCAATAATGAAAAACAATCCATGGTTCGTGCGTTTGCGTAATACCTCTATTCCGCAGCATAAGCTGCGTCCGGCGAAATGGCTGGCGCTGATTGCCCTGCTGCTGCTGCTGGCGCAGTTGACGATAGAGTTTTTACTCTTAGCATAAGCACAATAAAATCGGCTGTTGGTGTTCAAATTCGCAAGCGCCGATAAGATTAAACTCAAGTTTAATTCGTGATAAGCATCTCAGTTTATCAATAACGGCTAGACAAAAAGAACGCAGGCATGCTAGTAATTAATTCAAGCAAGGGAACGGATTTAAATTAAACAGCATTTAAACCCTACCCGTCAGGCTGAAAAATTAATTGATAATGGTTTGGATTGCTGAACGATTATCAAAAGGGTAAGTGAATCGAAGGCCCTCAGAGACGAAAGTCTCTGAGGGCCTTTTTTGTTTTTTTCTATCTCAGGAGTCAAAAAATGTCTAAAGAACGTCGTCTCTCTCGCATTTTCGCAAAAGATGGTAAATCCGTCACGCTGGCGCTGGATGGCTACTATTTTTCAAGCAAAACAAATGGTATTGATAATACGATAAATCAGCTTCCGGCCCTTGTTGAAAGCGGCCTGGACTGCGCGCTGGTCACTTATGGCATGTTGAAAAATTTCCGCGAAGTTTTCAATTGCGTTCCCGTTGTATTACGCGTCGATAGCACAGTGAATATTTTTGATAATACCGTTCCCGATACGACTCCCGTCTTTTCCATTGAGGATGCGCTGAAAGTGGCTGCGGAAGGCGTGGTGTGCATGACCTTCCCCGGCGCGTTCAATGAAGAGAAAACGCACATCATGGCGATGCAGCTGGCGCAGGCCGCCGATCGCTGGAACGTGCCGCTGATCGTGGAATCCCTGCCGTACGGCTATCCCGTGACCAGCGACGACTCCAACAACCCGGCCGTTATCGCCGCCTCGGCCCGCATCGCCGTTGAGCTGGGGGCTGACGTGATCAAAACCCGCTTTACCGGTACCGAAGATGATCGGCTTATCGTCGAAGCGGCCGGCGTGCCGGTACTCGCGCTGGGCGGCCCGAAAACCGGCATCGACGGTTATTTTAAATTTGTGCAGCACTGTATGCAGGTGGGTGCAAAAGGCGTGGCGGTGGGCCGCAATATTACTCAGGACCCACAGCCGGCAAAAGT
Source organism: Klebsiella sp. GN_Kp190 (assembly GCF_040061795.1). Classification (NCBI taxonomy): domain Bacteria; kingdom Pseudomonadati; phylum Pseudomonadota; class Gammaproteobacteria; order Enterobacterales; family Enterobacteriaceae; genus Klebsiella; species Klebsiella sp. GN_Kp190. Next base: position 17,405 of record NZ_JBEAFN010000028.1, on the reverse strand, counting down.
AGTAGCAGGTCTGAACGCCATCATCCATGAAAATGCCACAGCGGAAGATGCCTACAGCCTCTACATGGCTAAATAACATCGGATATTAATATGTTCTTAAATAACACCATCATTCCTTCCGTCAGAAAATATAAACATTTTGAACAGGCGCTGGCCTGCGCATCAGAATACGTACTGCTGTCCGAAGCAAATATCGGCAACCTGCAATCGCTGATTGGCAAATGCCATCAGCGCGGCAAAAAAGTGCTTATTCACCTGGAGCTACTGGGCGGTTTTAAACCCGACCAGGCGGGGATCAGTCTGCTCAAAAATTACTACAAGGTTGATGGTGTTATTTCGTCGAGTCTCTCGGCCCTACGCTATGCCAAAAAAGAGGGATTGTTAACTATCTTCCGGGTATTGCTCATCGACTCGCGTTCGCTGGATCACTCCATCGATATTGTTAAGCATAACCCGCCAGATGCTATTGAAATCTTACCTGCTGAATATGCCTGCCAGTGCCTGGAATTGATTAGCCGGAATTTAAAAGGCTTTGACGTGATATTCATCGCCGGAGGCTTTGTAAAGCGGAAATACCTTGTAGATAAAATCTTCCATGCCGGATTTAAAGGCATTACCACCAGCGAACCCGGTTTATGGTAACGCATAAGGAGTCCACGCCAATGAAACAACACTACGTCATGGGCATTGATAACGGCGGCACCGTCACAAAAGCGGCGATTTACGATCGCGCCGGCAACGTGGTGGCCAGCGCGTCGAAGTCAACGCAAATGCTGACCCCGAAGGAATTTCACACCGAGCGAGATATCAACGAACTCTGGGCGGCCAACGTTGAAGTCATTAAAACGGCCCTCGCGCAGTCGGGGATCGACGCCAGCCAGATCAAAGGCGTGGCGGTCACCGGCCACGGCAACGGGCTGTATATGGTGGATGAAGCGGGCGCCCCGGTGCGCAACGGGATCATTTCCACCGATAGCCGGGCTAAGGGCTGGGTTGAAAAGTGGTACCGCGACCCGACGTTTGTCAGCGACATTTTGCCCAAAACCATGCAGTCCATCTGGGCAGGCCAGCCCGTCGCCCTCCTCGCCTGGCTGAAAGAGAACGAGCCTGAAGCGCTGAACAACGCGCGCTACATATTCATGGTCAAAGATCTGATTCGTTTTTATCTGACCGGCGAAGCCTTTCTCGAACTTACCGATATCTCAGGGACTAACCTGATCAACGTTCGCGACCGTGACTATGATGCCTCGCTGCTGGCCTGGTGGGGGCTCGGCGATCTGCGCGACAAGCTTCCGCCCATTAAACGCTCCACCGATTGCTGCGGCTACATTACCGACGACGTCGCGCAGCTAACCGGTTTGTGTGCCGGAACGCCGGTCTCGGGCGGCGTGTTTGATATCTCGGCGTCATCCGTCGCTTCCGGCATCAATACGCTGGATAAGCTGGCGATTATTACCGGCACCTGGAGCATCAATGAATACGTGACCGACCATCCGGTTATCGACCGGGATCTCTTTATGACCTCGATTTATCCGATTGAGGGCAAATGGTTAATTACCGAGGCCAGCCCCACATCCGCCAGTAATCTGGAGTGGTTTATCAATAACTTTATGGAAGGCGATCGCACCGCCGCGGCGGCGCAGGGATCGTCAGTCTACGATCTGTGCAATGATCTGGTCTCCACGACAACGCCCGCCGAGAGCCACCTGCTGTTCTTCCCGTTTGTCTTCGGCTCCAACACCATCCCGGACGCCTCCGCGGGGTTTATCGGCCTGAATAGCTTCCATAAAAAAGCGCATTTTCTGCGCGCTATCTACGAGGGGGTCGCCTTCAGCCACCTTTATCACACCGAACGTCTGCGCAACATCAACCCTGATCTAAGCCGCACCATTCGGATTGCGGGCGGCGTCACTAACTCTGCGGTCTGGCTGCAGATATTCGCCGATATTTTCCAGTCCACTCTGGAGATTGTCGACGTGAAAGAGCACGGCACGCTGGGCACCGCGATGACCGCCGCGGTGATGGTTGGCTGGTTTGATGACGTCTTTGCCGCCTCAAATGAGATGGTTCACGTTTCGCGAACGGTCACGCCGAACCCGGACAACAACAAGGTCTATCAGGATAAGTATCAGCTCTACAAAAATCTGCTATCGGAAATGCAGTCTCCGTGGAAAAGCTGCAGTAACTACATCACGCATTAAGCGAGGAAAGTATGGATCTGAATTTACACCACCGCACGGCTATCGTCACCGGCGGCGCAACGGGACTGGGCAAAGAGTTTGTCCTTTCCCTCGCCAGAGAAGGGGTCAACATCTGCTTCACCTATATGCGTGATGAGGAGCGCCCGGAGCAGCTGATCGATACGGTAAAAAATAGCGCCAGCGTCGAGATTATTGCGGTGAAAACCGATCTTTCCGATGAGCAAAGCCGGGAGAATCTGTTCGCGACCTGCATTGAGCGGCTGGGGAACGCCGATATTCTGGTCAACAATGCCGGGATCTGGCTAAGCGGCTACGTCACTGAAATCACCCAGCAGGAGTGGGACAGCGTGATGAACGTCAACCTGAAGGCGGTTTTCCACCTGAGCCAGCTGTTTGTCAACCACTGCCTGGCGAAAGATCGGGCCGGCAGCATTCTGAATATCACTTCTCAGGCGGCCTTCCACGGTTCGACCACCGGTCATGCGCATTACGCGGCCAGTAAAGCGGGCCTGGTGGCATTTTCTATCTCGCTGGCGCGCGAGGTGGCGAAACAGAAAATCAATGTCAACAACATCGCCGTCGGCATTATGGATACCGCGATGATCCGTAAAAACATTGAGCAGAATCCTGACTATTACGTCAGCCGTATTCCGGTGGGCCGGGTAGCCCAGCCGCACGAAATTGCCGACATCGGCGTCTTCATGGTCTCTCCGAAAACCAGCTATATGACGGGAGCGACTCTGGATGTCACCGGCGGTATGTTGATGCGTTAATTTATGGAGAATCATTATGAAATGTCTGGCAATTGCCGATCTGTTTATCAATGCAGCGATGATGGACGCGGGTCTGAAAGCGCTGAAAGATAAAGGTATTACAGTGGAAGTGCGCGAATGGTCGCACGAGTCGATTGAAAAACTGCAGGAGGATAATTTACTGGTTGAACAGCAAGGCTCCGAAGCGGTGGCGCTGCCTGCCGCCCTGCTTCAGGGCGCTGAAGAGGTTGAGATCCTGATCGTCCAGTTCGCCCCGGTCAACGCGGCGGTATTCGACAAGCTGCCAAAGCTTAAATACGTTGGCGTGCTGCGCGGCGGCATTGAAAACGTTAATCAGGCGGAGGCCAAAGCGCGCGGAGTTGAGGTAATGAACACGCCAGGACGTAATGCCCGCAGCGTGGCGGAGTTTACCGTCGGCATGATTCTGGCGGAAATGCGCAACATCGCCCGCTCGCACGATGCGCTGCGCGATAAGTTCTGGCGCAAAGAGAGTCCTAACCACCGGGCCATTCCTGAACTGGGCGGCAAAGTGGTGGGTCTGGTCGGGCTGGGGCATATCGCTCAGCTGGTGGCCGGCTTCCTGCGCGGTTTCGGCAGCGAGATTATCTTTTACGATAAGTACGTCCCCGGCCATGACAGCTATGAAAAGGTGGATTCTCTCGATGAGCTGGTTCGCCGTGCGGATGTGATTTCGCTGCATGCCCGCATGACTCCGGAAACGGAAAACCTGATTAACGCGCATCATTTTGAATTAATGAAGGAGAGCGCCATTATCGTCAATACCGCACGCTCCGGCTTAATTAATGAAGGCGATCTGATCGCCGCGCTGCAGGACGGTAAAATCATGGGCGCCGCCCTCGACACTTTTGATGATGAGCCGCTGCCGGAGGATAGCGCGTTTTATTCGCTGAATAACGTCACGATAACGCCGCATATTGCCGGCAGTACTATTGATGCCTTCAGCAATTCGCCGAAGATTTTTTCTGAGATCTTGCTGAAGCAACTCGGTTAAATATTAAAAGAGCCGCGTAAGGTTTTTGCTACGGCCCATTGGGCACGGGTTCGCTCGCGCCCAATTCGGCCGCCTTTTAAGGAAATATTATGGATATTATCAACAGCATTATTAGTCTGGGGGCATCAGTGATGATGCCAGTAATATTCTTTATTATCGCCCTGTGCTTCGGCGTTAAAATTGGCACCGCATTTAAAGCCGGCATGCTGGTCGGTATCGGTTTTGAAGGGGTGGGTCTGGTGATCGGCCTGCTGTTGACCAACCTCGGCCCGGCGTCACAGGCCATGGTTGAACGCATCGGTCTGCACCTGACGGTGGTCGATACCGGCTGGCCGACCGCCTCCACTATCGGCTGGGGCTCGCCGCTGATGCTGCCGGTGGTCGTGGGATTTATTGTTATCAATATCGCCATGCTGCTGCTTAAATTAACCAAGACGGTAAATATCGATATATTCAACTACTGGATTTTCCTGATTATGGGGTCGGTCGTGTATGCCGGCACCGGTAACTACTGGCTCTCCGTTGGCATTACCTTCGGCATATTTATCTTAACCCTGCTGGCGGCGGATTTAACCGCACCGTATTTGCAAAAAAACTATAATCTTAAAGGGATATCATTCCCCCATCTTACCTGTATAACCTACGTGCCGTTTGGTATTGCCTGTAACTATATTATTGATAAGATCCCGCTGATCAATAAAATTAATTTCGACCCGGAAAGTATTAATAAAAAATTCGGCGTCTTCGGTGAACCGCTGACCCTGGGCTTCGTGCTGGGGCTGCTGCTGGCCTTCCTTGCCGGATACGATGTTGCAGCCGCGGTGTCGCTGGCGATTAAAGTTTCCGCCGCCATGCTGCTGCTGCCGAAAATGATCGAAATTTTAGTGCAGGGTCTGCTTATCGTGCGCGATGCTGCGGAAGCGAAGCTGAAAGCGAAATTTCCCAACCGCGACTTCTATATCGGCATGGATACCGCGCTGCTTATTGGCGAACCCTCGGTGCTGGCGACCGGGCTGCTGCTGATCCCCATGGCGGTGGTGCTGGCGATTATTTTGCCGGGCAACCGCGTGCTGCCGTTTGTCGATCTGGCCTCGCTGATGTTCCTGCTGGCGATGGTGACGCCGTTCTGCAAACGCAATATGTTCCGCATGTTTATCACCGGCACGCTGGTGGTCACCTGTATTTTGTACGTCGGGACGGATATTTCGCGGGAATACACCCAGGCGGCGGTCAACTCTAACATTCCGGTGCCGGAAGGGATGGCGGAAATCACTAATATCGTGGGCGGAGCCACCACCCCGGTGGGCTGGCTGGCGGTGAAATTCGGCGAGTTTTTCAGTACCGCGCCGTAAACTCCCTCTTTTCTCACTCAGCCCGGCGCGGGAAACGGCGTCGGGCTTTTTCGTCTCGCCCTGCGTTCAAGCACAAAAAATGCCTACCAGGAGGGTAAGCTGGCAGGCATGGTTCAATAAAAGGCGTTGTCTTAGAACTGGTAGGTTATGCCCACGGCAACGATGTTATCGGTGCTGATGCTGGCATCTTTGGTGAACCTGGTGTCATCCAGCAGGTTGATTTTGTAGTCCACATAGGTAGACATGTTTTTATTGAAGTAGTAAGTCGCGCCGACATCTACGTATTCAACCAGATCCTGGTCGCCGTAGCGGCCCAGATCTTTGCCTTTTGATTTCAGGTAGGCGATGGACGGACGCAGGCCGAAATCGAACTGATACTGAGCAACCACTTCAAAGTTCTGCGCGGTATTGGCGATATAGCCTTTACCAAACTTCGTCATGTTGCGGGTTTCCGCATAGGTGGTTGCCAGGTAGATGTTATTAGCATCGTACTTCAGACCGGCCGCCCACACTTCCGCTTTTTCGCCACGGGCGTAGAAGTCAGGATTCACGCGACCTTCCCTGACCTGCGCATCGGTGCGATCGGATGCCGCGTAGGCCGCGCCTACGCCAAATCCTTCGTACTCATAGGTCGAGGCCAGACCCCAGCCGTCGCCATGCTGTTTCGCCAGATCGCGACCGTTGCCCTCTTCTTTGCCCTGGTACTGTACGGCGACGTTCAGGCCGTCAACCAGGCCGAAGAAACCGCTGTTACGGTAGGTGGCAACGCCGGTGGTACGCGCGGTGGCGAAGACATCGGTCTGGGTCCAGGTATCGCCGCCGAACTCCGGCAGCATATCGGTCCAGGCGCCGATATCATAGGCGACGCCGTAGTTACGGCCGTAGTCCAGAGAGCCAAATTCGCCAAACTTGAGGCCGGCAAACGCGAGACGCGTTTTGTCGCCGGAGTTGTCGCCTTCAACGTTATTGGCGCTGAAGTTATATTCCCACTGGCCGTAGCCGATCAGCTGGTCGTTGATCTGGGTTTCACCCTTGAAGCCCAAACGGGCATAGGTCTGATCGCCATCTTCTGACTTATCGCTGGAGAAATAATGCAGGCCGGTCACTTTCCCGTAGAGGTCGAGTTTGTTTCCGTCCTTGTTATACACTTCAGCTGCCTGCACGGTTCCTGCAGCAAGAAGTGTAGAGACGGCCACTGTTAGTAATTTTAATTTCATATTATTTCGTCCCTAACTATTAATAAAATATCAAATCTCAGATGCCTTCTGAGCGAGGCTATTATGCGATAATTCGCAAAGAGACTTGAAATTAAAAGTTCCAGTTTTTTAGACCAAATACCATAACTGTGACGACAGCAGCGGTTGTTAATTGATGTACATCAATCATTCACTGCTTGCGTTGGCAAATATTCCGAATCACGCCTTACGCAACCCAGAGATGCAGAAGGTTTGACTAAAATAGATAAATTATCATAAGGAAATTCTAATGATTAGATAAATTAAAGATTGCAATTTGTTAAAAACAATAAAAATTAATAGTTTATAATTTACACAACCAATCATTAATGTTTATTCATAAAGCCACTGATTCCCCTGATCGGCTATTAATAAGTATATTCCGATCCTTCCCCGCAGATAAATTATAGTGCCGAAATGACCACATTTCTTTATTGAAGATTCTTTACAAAAACCGTAAAAATTATAGCATAGTGGTTTAAGATGTGTTTAACACTTTCGTGAAAGGGATATCGTCAGCCCTATTTCAGGGGATAAGTTTAACTATGAATAAATACGATGAATAAATAGAACCAGGAGCTTGTCACCACTTTGATAAGCCGCTGACGCGCCGGGAACGGCTTATCCGTATCGGGGGTAAAGGAAGCTGGCGCGGGGCTGCTCCCCGCGCAATGCCTGGATTACAGGGTAAAACCGCCATCACCCACTTGCGCCCGGGCGTACCACTTCATTAGCTCGGCGGTTCCCGGCGCGTTTTCAGCTGGCGCCCACGGGGCCGCGTCTTGCTCAGAAACCGGCTGGTAACCCCCGTATTTAACCTCAAAAATTACGCCGCTTTTATCCATCGACAGCACGGCATGCCAGGTACCCGCCGCCATCTCCAGCACCTTACACTCTTCGCCTAACACCACGCGCTCGGTCACGTTGCCAGCATCATCAAAGGTCAACACCACAAAACGTCCGCTAAGGGATGTCAGCAGTTCAAAAGTGTGCGGGTGGCGGTGAGGCCGAACATAGGTACCCGGCTCCATAGCGACGGCCAGGCGTTGCACCGGATCGCTTAAGTCAGGGTGGAAATTACGATGGGCACGCAAGCGAGGCGAAGCTGCAGCCTGTTCGCTTTGTTGCCGAAGGTCACTCAACGTCATTTGTTTCATATAAGCCTTTATTGTAGTTGGGCAGCTTACGGCAATCAGGTTGTCGTAAGGCTTAATGCTATTTTCAACAGACGATTAGCTTCGCCGCTCGCGGAACACATCGCTGTGCGGATTATAGACGCTGATGCCGCGGTCCTAAAGCGCCAGAAATGACGAGAACAGATCGTGGTGGGGTTCCGTTGTCCCCCGCTCGCCCTTTGAGGTAAGACATGGGATAGATGACATGAAAAAGAGACACTTTGTGAGTACGCTCCTTAACAGTCGTGGCAGGCGGAAAAATAAGATGAGAGTGCGAAGATAAAGGTATAGTCACGCATGCAGGTGCAGCAATTAATCCGGCGTAAATTTATCGAGCAGCGAAAAAGCGTGTAAATAATTAGACAGCGCCAGTAGCGCATGAAATGAGTTAAAGCCGAACTTCTCAATTAATCTTCTTTTATAGCTGCTGTAGGCCTTGGGCGAAATGCCGAGCAGCTCCGGGTAATCTTTTGCCAGTACGGTAAATTTCATAATAAAAATATACTGAAATTCTCTCTCTGTTAACGTGATGTCCTCTCCCACGGGGATGCCATCAGTCACTCTGGCGATAATACTGGCGATATGTGCGGTGCGCCTTTTGTTTATCAAACAAATAATATTACCTTCAACCCGGAAACAAACAAAATTCTTTTTCATTTCAAAGCTGTTTATCAAAAAATGAAACTGCGCGCAGCTGCTGGATGCGTACTTTGTTAAGCACAAATCGACCAGATTCGCCTTTCTGACCGCTTTTATGTCGTTTATTTTCAGACGAATGGCTTTTTTAAAAAAATGATTATGGCTGAAAATAGTTAACATTCCTTTCCCTCATGAAACTGCAATCATCCTTTATAGAAATACGTATAATAGGCGCCATGGGGATATACCCATGAGTGAAGTGGGTGAATTATAAGTTTGTTTAATATTTATTGTCCAGACGAGTGAATTTCAGAAAAATCCCTGCGAAATGTAAACCATGGGATTTTCACTGGCCCGGAGACAGCACTCATCCCCACACTTACTTTAGGATTTTTCTTACGATGCATCGGTTAAAGAGAGATTAGCAGCATATCACTCTACGACAGAGATGATAATTAACGAATAACATTGAAAAAATTAATTTATCAAAAGATAAAACTACCAATGAGGGAATTGCGCATGAACCGAAGCGCATGCGCGCGCTGACTTCCGGGCATTTGTTTGCCCTTCGTTTAAGTCTGCGCCAGGCAGCGACCCGGCGCGACTCAGTTTATGAACGGTTTCTGGCCAGCAAAATAATAATGAAGAGACCACCGATGCCGGCCGTAATGATCCCGATAGGCAGCTCCTGCGGAGCCAGCAGCGTCCTGCTGACGATATCACCGCCGCACAGTAGCACCGCGCCCCACAGGCCGCATAAAGGAAGCAGCAGCAGATGTTTTACGCCAGAAAAATAGCGGCACATATGCGGCACCATCAGGCCGATAAAGCCAATCACCCCGGTCAGGGCCACCAGCAGCGACGTTGCTAACGCGCAGCAGAAAAACACCTCCATGCGCAGGCGGGTAACGTTGATGCCCAGCGACTGCGCGGTCTGCTCACCGGCCAGTAAGCCATCCAGGGAGCGCCAGCGCAGGAGTATGAATGCGCCGAGAAGCAGCAGACTGAACAGGGCGTAGGGCAAATTATCCCAGCGCGCCAGACCGAGCCCCCCCAGCGACCAGAATAGCACCGAGCTGGCGGCCCGCTGGTCGCCCGAGAAAATCAGATAGCTGGTCAGCGCGCCGAATAAAAAGGAGATCGCCAACCCGCAGATCACCAGGTGCTCTGCGCCACGCTGCTTTTTAAAATGAAACAGCAGCATCACCGCCACCGCCGAGCAGATGCCGCCAACGAATGCCGACACCGGCAGCGTCAGCGCGCCAAGCCGCTCACCGAATCGGGTGATCACCAGTACCGCTCCCGCCGATGCGCCGGAGGAAAGCCCGAATAAAAAAGGATCGGCCAGATCGTTGCGCGTGGTGGTCTGTAGTAGACCGCCCACGATGGCCAGCACCGCGCCCGCCAGCACCGCCAGCAGCGTTCTTGGCACGCGCAAATCAATGACAATACGTCCGATCATCTCCGAAACCGGCACATCCAGCAGCCGCAAGGCGCCGAGAACCTGGGTAAGCGACAGCGGCACGCTGCCTTTAGCCACGCTGAGCAGCATCAAGCCGGCTAATAACGGCAGCGCCCCCCACGCGGCCCAGTAGTAGCGACAGTGAGTCCCGCTCATTGGTGGGCCGCAGGATACATCGCATGAGCCAGCTTTTCGGCCGCGTTGATATTCGCCGGGCCGGGCGTCAACTCAGCATATTGCAGCTTCAGATAACGCTGCCGCTTCACCGCCGGCGTCTGTTTCATTAACGGATGATTTTCGAGGAAACGGCGCAGCGAATCAGCGCCGCTGCCGGTCTGATAATCGAGAAGAATAATAAAATCGGGTTCTGCCGTCGCCACGCTCTCCCAGGAGGTGGTCCCCCAGCTCATCTCCAGGTCGTCCATCACGTTTTTCCCTCCCGCCGCTTCGATAATCGCGGTCGGCATGGCGTACCGTCCGCTGGTAAAGGGCTTATCTTCGCCGGAATCATAGACAAACACCTTTAATGGCTGCACGCCCTGCGGCGGCTTAGGCAGCGCATTCAGCGTTTTTTTCCAGCCGTCGACCAGCGTACGGGCCTCTTGCTGCTTGCCAAAAATCTTACCCAGCGTCAGCTCATCGTTATACAGCAGGTCCATACTCGCTTTTTGTTTCTGAGAGGCGGTAAAGACGCAGCTCTCGCTCAGCACAAAGGTTTTGATGCCGTATGTTTCGAGCACGGAAGGCGTGACCTCCCCGCCGACCTTCATGCCGTAATTCCAGCCGGCGAAAAAGAAATCAGGATTTGCCGCCAGCAGCGTCTCCAGAGAGGGATATTTCGGCGCCAGCTCGGGAATTGATCTCATCTGATGTTTAAATTCCGGGGTCATTTTGTACCATCCGGTAATGCCGGTTAAGCCAACGATGCGGTCCTGCAACCCGAGAGCAAAAGCCATTTCAGACATATTAAGGTCGTGGATGACCGCCCTTTTCGGCGCCTGAGTGAAGGTCACCGGCGTTCCGCAGCTGTCAATCGTGACGGGAAAATCCGCCGCGTTCGCCGCTGAAATAAAAAGAAACGCCATCGTCCCTGCAAACCATTTATTCATGCTGCGTTATCCTCCGGTAATTTATCAGGCATAGCCTGGCACCTCAAAAATCCGCAGCGCCTTCCCGGTCATGGGATGCGGTACGGTAAAGCTGGTCAAGCCGAAGACCGGGTAAAGCCGTTGTGAAACAAGCACGCGCTCCGGCACATCCCAGGCCACGGCGCGCCCTTGCGATAAAAGCAAAACCCGATCGGCAAAGGCGTCAATCAGGGAAAGATCGTGCAATACCGCAACGACCGTGATTCCCTGGCTTTTCACTAATGACAGCAGCTCCACTCTGCCGTGGGGATCAAGGTGGTTGGTGGGCTCATCCAGCAGCAGCAGTTTTGGCGCCTGGGCCAGTACCCGCGCCAGCGCCGCCCGTTGTCTCTCACCACCGGATAACGCGGAGAGCGGTCGCTTACGCAGCCTCTGCAATCCCGTATCGTTAATCGCGCGGGTTACGATGATGTCGTGTTCGCGACGCGACATATCCCGGGCGTGGGGAATCCGCCCGAGGGCGACATAATCCTCAAGCGCCAGACGCAGGTCGGGGGTATCATTCTGCGCAAGCACCGCGATCTGCCGGGCTCGCTGCTGCCGGGTTAATGCGGCAATGGATCGGCCATATAACCGTACGTCGCCTTCCCGCGACGGCAGTTGGCAATCTATCGCGCGTAATAAAGAGGTTTTCCCGCTGCCGTTGGGCCCAATGACGGCCAGACACTCTCCTTTACCGGCGCTGAAATGAATGCCGGAGAGCATTTCCCCGCCGCCGGGCCGCGGCAATGATGCGATATTGACGCTAAGCACGGGATCATCGGCTTTTCCACTCTTTGTCAAACTCTCCTCCATTAGCCGCCTCTCCCTCTCTCTTTAGCGTGGATGAGCGAAACACGCGCTCTTTTGATTTTTGATCGGCAGGTAATGATGATAATCATTATCATTTAAAAAGAAAGGTAAATAGTCACATATTTTATAATGTCATAAATGTTATGATATAACATATCAAAAAAGAAGTGGGAAATGCAACCCGCGCTGCCGTCATGCCAAAGAGAAGCGACAAAACCACGGGGAGTTGTTCTAATAGCAGGACAGTGCTCTCTTGCAGCAAACTCAGTGAATGTGAACAGGAAACGTCAGGATGAAAACGGTAGAGTTTTTGCTTTACACCCTTAAACCGGGGACCGGGAACGAGTTTCACCGGATAATGAAGGAACAAAGCGCCCCCTGTCATCGCGCCGCCGGAATGGATATCGTCTCCTTCGGCAATTCAGTTGATGACAACGACGCTTATTACCTGATCCGGGCCTATGAGGACCTGACGCATTTAAACGCATCCCAGGCGCGCTTCTACAGCAGCCCCGCCTGGCGCGAAGGCCCGCGACAGGCCATTATCGACAGGATCAGCGTCAGCGTAAAAACGGTTATGCTGCTGAGCGACAGCGCGATTGATGGCCTGCGAAACGGCTGACCCTCCAGGGCCGCTGGCGTGGCCCAACAAAAAACGCGCTCTCTTTTGCTGTCGCAGAGATTCTGGGGCCCGGGCAAAACGCGGCGGCCGTGCCTGCCTCTGACGCCACAGTTAGTTCTGATTCAACGACTCAAGAAAGCCCTGGGGCGTCGTGTCGCCTAGCTTTTTTTGCGCCCGTCCCCGGTTCCACAGCGCGCACAGCCGCTGCAGCGTCGCGTCCGGTTCATCCAGCGCCGGAATAACGTCGGCTAATCGTTCGCTGAGCTGTACCGCTCCGCGCTCCGCCATCGCCACCGTCCGGCAAGAGAGATCCGCGCGCGCGGGCTGAAAGCCTTTATGAACATAAATCTCAAGACATTGTATACGCGCCGGACAGGCGTTCAGCGCCTCGGTCAGCCAGCTATCGACCAGCGCGGGAGAGATCCCGCTATAGATGCGGCCAAAGCACCAGCCGCTGATCGGCTCCTGCGCCCAGAGCAGATGATGTTCACCGCCGTCGTCCATCGACAGCGCCAGCTGGCGATAGTGCAGCGTCAGGGTATCCGCGCGCATTCCCGCCTTTAACGCTTTTTTCCCCTGCAGCGCGGCATTTTTCCGTCCTTCATGGGCCGGACGCAGATAGCGGTTTAGCGTGGCGCGGGAAATAGCGATGCCCAGACCCTCATTCACCATAAACAGCAGTTCGTCCAGCGGGGCGCGCAGCGCATCGCGGAGGGCGTTAATGAGGATCTCCTGCTCTTGTCTCAGTACTTTGTGTATCAAATGCGGCGTGGTGTGGTTATCGGAAATCTGGCTGCGGTTGCGCCAGCGGCGAACCGTAGTAATGGAAATCCCCAGTTCCTGCGCCAGTTCCCGGTCGCTTTTCGTCGATTCCTGAAGATATTTACGGGTTCTGGGGGTGGTGGTGGCATTAGCGTGCAGCTTAATTTCCATACGATCCTCTACAGGAAATATAACTAATCATATGAGATATATATTATTGCAGAGAATACAATGTGAACCGCTTCACCTTTCAGCCCACCGCTTTCTCTCATAATCCGCCATAGATAACACACACAGCCCTGTCGATCTTGTACGGAGTTCACAATGAACAATGTTCTGGGATTTCTTGAAGCCAAACTGATGCCTCTGGCGGCGAAAACCGCTCAGCAGCGTCACCTCGGCGCTATTCGCGGCGCCTACGTTTCATTCATGCCTTTTATTATTGTCGGTTCCATTCTGCTGGTGATCTCGTCGTTCCCCAATCAGAGCTACCAGCAGTTTATGGCCAGCACCTTCGGCGCGAGCTGGAGCGCAATTATCGAAATCCCGTTCAACGCGGTATTTTCCACAATGTCGCTGTTTATCAGCTTCCTGGTGGCCTACCGTCTGGCGGAGCACTACGGCGATGACCGCATCTCCTGCGGCATCCTCTCGCTGGTGGGTTTTCTGATCCTCACGCCGTTCATTAAGGTCGCAGAAAACGGCGGCATCACGGTGATCCCCGTGGAGTGGATCGGCACCAAAGGTTTATTCGTCGCCATGATCGGTTCGCTGCTGTGGACCGAACTCTTCTGCTGGCTAAAACGCAAAAAGCTGGTGATTAAGATGCCGGACGGCGTTCCGCCCGCCGTGCAGGAGTCTTTCGCCGCGCTGATCCCGGCGCTGCTGGTGATGATTCTGATCCTGGCGGTTCGCATCGGGTTTGCGCACACGCACTACGCCACCATCCACCAGTTTATTTATGAGGTCGTCGCCTCGCCGGTACGCCATTACGGTACCTCCTACTTCGGCGCGCTGATGACCGTTTTCAGCATTACCATTCTGTGGTCGGTCGGCATTAACTCCGGTTCGATGATCAACGGCATCATTCGTCCGCTGTGGATGGAAAATCAGACCGACAACATCGCCGCTATCCAGGCCGGCGTCACCCCGCCGCACATTATCACCGAGCAGTTCTTCGATATGATCTGGATGGGCGGCGCGGGCGCAACGCTGTCGCTGGTGATAGCGATGCTGATTTTCGCCCGCAGCAAAAATATGCGCGAAGTTGCCCGCCTCGGCGCCGGTGCCTCCATTTTTAATATCAATGAGCCTATCCTCTTTGGCCTGCCGGTGATCATGAACCCGATCATGCTGATTCCGTTTAACCTCGTGCCGCTGGTGCTGGTCACGGTGCAGTACGCAGCGATGAAGATCGGCGCGGTGGCCGTCACCACCGGCGTCTTTATCCCCTGGACGCTGCCGCCGGTGATCAGCGGTTTTATCGTCACCGGGCATCTTAGCGGCAGCGTGATGCAGATCCTCAATTTGCTGATTGGCGCCATGCTGTACCTGCCCTTCATGCGCATCGTCGATAAGCAGTATCGCGCGGCGGAAGTCACCGCCCGTGCTGAAACGGACAACACGCTTGCAAAACAGGAGTAAACCAATGTGGGGAATGATTGCCACCTGGCGAATGGCGCTGGAAGGCGTAACCGAAGCCGCGGCGGCGCTGGCATCCGGCGCTGATACCGCCAGCGCCGTGGTCAATGCGGTGGCGGCGGTAGAAGATTTTCCGCTGTACAAATCGGTGGGCTACGGCGGCCTGCCGACGGAAAACGGCGAGGTCGAACTGGATGCCGCCTTTATGCATGGCGATACCCTGGCCTTCGGCGCGGTGGGTAATCTGGTGAATATTGCCAACCCGGTGAAAGTCGCCCACGCCCTGAGCCGTCAGCGCTACAACAGTCTGCTGGTCGGCCAGGGCGCCAGAGAGTGGGCCATAAGCCAGGGATTCGCCGCCAAAGCGATGCTGACCGAACGCGCGATGCAGCATTACCGGAAGCGCTGTCGCGAAACGCTGGATAAAGGCCTCAGTCCTTACGACGGCCACGATACCGTGGGCATTATTGGCCTTGATAAACAGGGTTCCATGAGCGTTGCCACCTCCACCAGCGGCCTGTTTATGAAAAAGCGCGGACGGCTGGGCGATTCGCCGATTATCGGCTCCGGTTTCTACTGCGATAGCGAGACCGGCGCCGCCACGGCGACCGGCGTCGGTGAAGATCTGATGAAAGGCTGCACCAGCTACGAAATCGTCCGGCGAATGGCCCAGGGAATGACGCCGCAGCAGGCGGCGGACTCGGTGGTCTGCGAGCTGGAAGACAAACTGATGTCGCGCTTTGGCCGCGCGGGCGACCTTTCGGTGGTGTGCATGAACCGGCGCGGCGAATTCGGCGCCGCCACCAATATCAAAACCTTCTCCTTTGTCGTCGCCAGCGCGACGCAGCCGCTGACCGTGTTCTGCGCCGAGCGCGTTCGGGAGAAAACCCATTATCGGCCGGTGGACGACGAATGGATGCAGGCCTATGCCGCACGCATTCGCGCCCCCATCGAGGAGTAAGCCATGCTGGATTATCGTCTGATTAATCAACTGGATAGCGACTGCACCGGCGCGCATCTGGTGACCTGGCCCGGCAGTACGCTGCTGGCCCAGGCCCCGCTCAATGCCGTTCCCCTGCTCGCGGAAATGGTGGAACAGGCCGCCCGCGGCGAGGTGGCGGATACCCGCTTCGGCTGCTCCCCCTTCGCCCGCATCACCCTCATTCCGCCACCGCTGTGGAGGGAGACGCTGAACGATGGCCTGGCCGAGGCGCTGCGGCCGCTATGCAAAAAGCCGGTGAGCGAAACGCTTATCCTCGACGCTTCGCTGGAAGAGAGCAGCGGCGCGTTAACCAAAGCGCTGCGCGAACTGTTTAACCTCGACTGGCAGCTTGATGATTTGGGCCTGCATCAGGTGAAAGCCGCCAGGCCACGCCTGCGCCAGCTCGCCCTCTATGCCTTACCCGAACAGCGGTCGGCGCTGGACATCCTCGCCCATCGTCAACGGGCCACGGCGCACGGCATGCTCGCCGCGCGGCGGCTGGCGGATCTGCCTGCGGAGCAGTGTACCCCGCAGTACGTGGTGGAAGAAGCCCGGCGTCTGTGCGCGGATATCCCCACGCTGCGCTGCGAAGTTCTGGATGAAAAAGCGATCGTCGAACAAGGGCTCGGCCTGCTGCATGCGGTGGGTAAAGGCGCTGAACGCCCGCCGCGCCTGCTGGCGATTCATTATGATGGCGTCCGCGAGGGCCCGGTTCGCTGCTACGTCGGTAAAGGCGTCACCTTTGATACCGGCGGACTGTGGCTCAAGGAAGGCGCCGGGATGTACACCATGAAGTACGATATGTGCGGCGCGGCCAACGTCCTTGGCCTGATGCTGAGCATCGCCGAGCTGGCGCTACCGGTGCGGGCAATGGGCGTACTGGCGCTGGCGGAAAACGCGATTGGCCCCGCCGCCATGCAGCCGGGCAGCGTCGCCCGGGCCTGTAATGGCCTGACGGTAGAGATCAATAATACCGACGCTGAAGGCCGACTGGTGCTTTCCGATGCCATTGCCTGGGCGAGCCAGCGACATCCGCAGGCGCACTATATTATTGATATTGCGACCCTTACCGGCGCGGTGGTTAAGGCGCTGGGTTACGATTTGAGCGGCTTGATGACGCAAAGCGACGCGCTGCGGGCGGGGTTAACCCGGGCAGGAATAAAAAGCGGGGATGAGGTCTGGTCGCTGCCGCTGGATAGCAGGCTGAAGAAGCAGACCGAAAGCACAATCGCCGACCTGTGCAATACGCCCGGCAATAATGCGGCCATCAGCGCCTCCGCCGCCTGGCTTTTGCACCATTTTTGCCCGCCGGAGATCCCCTGGGCCCATCTCGACGTCAGCGGCACGGCGCTGTGGCGCGAAGGCGGTAAAAGCGTCGCTTCCGGCCGGCCGATTCCGCTACTGATTCAGCATCTGCTCGACGATATCGACGAGAGTTAACACCCTCCCCGGAGGCGATGCTGCGCATCTGTCCGGGCTACGGTTACCAGCAATCTGCAACTCTGTAGCACGGCTAAGCGCAGCGCAAGCCGGGAAAAAACCGCAGCAATACCACGTCACGGCATATTCCCCGGGTTGCAGCGTAAACGCCTTACCCGGGCTACGGGTT